>CAMHMK010000085.1 GCA_946186225.1 uncultured Clostridia bacterium | reverse complement strand
CAGAGTCCCGCCGAAAAAACCGAAAACGGTCATTCTCTGCCGTAGGGACAAGCATTGCTTGTGCGGCATTCGGAACGAATGCAATTTGCCGGAGGCAAATGACGATACGGGAATGTGTAATTCATACGGGCACATCGCCCTTGCGGGCGATTTGTTCCGCTTCGCGGAACCGGGCGCGTGGGTACGCGCCCCTACGCGCCCGCACGGATCGAGAACAGAGTCCCGCCGAAAAAACCGAAAACGGTCATTCTCTGCCGTAGGGACAAGCATCGCTTGTCCGGCATTCGGAACGAATGCAATTTGCCGGAGGCAAATGACGATACGGGATCGCGTCATTCATACGGGCACATCGCCCTTGCGGGCGATTCGTTCCGCTTCGCGGAACCGGGCGCGTAGATACGCGCCCCTACGCGCCCGCACGTTTCGAGGACAGGGCCCCGCCGGAAAAACCGAAAACGGTCGTCCCTGCCCGAAAAATCGGTGACTCTGCTTGCGGACCTACACTTCAAAAAAGCTCTTGAGGGTGGTCAATTCTCCGGCGGAGACCTTTGCCAAAAGGAGGAATTCGCCGGTGCCGGAATAGACGCGGTATTCGCCGGGTTGGAGCTTGGGGGTGTGCAGGGTTGCGCCGTTGCGGAGCTTGCGCTCGGCGGGGGCGGCGACGGTGAGGACGGGACGGTCGGAAAAGAGGCTGTCCGTGGGCAGGAGCAGGGTCTCCGGGGTTTCCGCGAACAAGATCTCCTCCATCGTGTGGCTCCGGGCCAGGTCGCAGGACCCGGCGCGGGTGCGCCGCAGGGACGACATGCAGCCGCCGCAGCCGAGGGCCGCGCCGATATCGTGGCAAAGCGTGCGCACGTAGGTTCCTTTGGAGCAGTGGATCCGCAGCCGCCAATCGGCCCCGTCGCCGCCCAGCAGGTCCAGGGCGAAGATCGTGACGGGTCGGGGCTGGCGCTGGATCTCCTTTCCCTGCCGGGCGAGGGCGTAGAGCTTCTGGCCGTTGACCTTGATGGCGGAATACATCGGCGGGATCTGCGCGATCTCACCGCGGAAATCGGACAGGACGGCCTCAAGCTGCGCTCGCGTTATGTCAACCTTGCGCTCTTCCAGTGTCCGTCCCGTGACGTCCTGGGTGTCGGTCACGAGACCCAGGCGCAGGCCGGCCTCATAGACCTTGTCCGCGTGCTCGAAGAAGGGCACGGCCCGGGTCGCCCGGCCGATGAAGATCGGCAGAACGCCGGTGGCCATCGGGTCCAGGGTCCCGCCGTGGCCCACGCGCTTTTCGTGGAAGACGCCGCGCAGCTTGGCGGCGACGTCCTGGGAGGTCCAGCCCGCGGGCTTGTCTACGATCAGAATGCCGTTTGCCATTACAGTTTTACGTAGTCCGCCAGGACGTCCAGCAGGGCGGAGCGGATCGCGGGGATGCCGCCGGGCACGGAGGCGCCGGCTGCGCCGGGGTGACCGCCGCCGCCCAGACGGGCGCAGATGGCAGCCGCGTTATAGGCGGCGCTGGAGCGGAGCGAGACCTTGCCCATCCCGCCGTCCACCTCTCGGAGCATGGCTGCCAGCTCCACGCCCTCCACGGAGCGTCCGAAGCCGGAGATGTCGTCCACGTCGTCCTCGGTCAGACCGAGCTCCTCCATGACGGCGTTCGGGATCGCGGAGACGGCGACCTTGCCGCCTGCGAAGAACTCCATATGCTCGGTCAGATAGGCCTCCAGGCGCAGGCGAGCCTTGCGCTTGATCTCAAAGAAGGTGCGATTGATCGGATGGATCCGGGCCCCGGCGTCCATGCAGGCCGCGGCACAGCGGAAGGTCTCGGCGGTCACGTTGGAGTAGCGGAAGCAGCCGGTATCGGTGGAGATGGCCACGTAGAGGGCCTCCGCCATCGGCCGGTCCAGGTGCGCGCCGAGCAGGGGGCAGAGGGAAATTAAGATCTCCCCGCAGGCGGCATGGGTCTCGTCGACATAGGTCCGGGCGGCAAAGCCGCTGTTGGTCCCGTGATGGTCGATGGCCAGATCCACCTTCGCGTCCTCCATCCCGTAGGGAAAGAGGTTGGTCCCGGCAATGTCCACCGAGACGAGGGTCCCGCCCGCAGTCCCGGTCAGATCGGCCCAGTAGGGGGCGAACTTCGGCGTGAGCTGGGGGTTGGGATAGATGGCGGCCTGCTTCCCGATCGTCCGGAGCATCCGGCACAGGGCGGCGGCGCAGCCCACGGTATCGCCGTCAGGGCGGCGGTGGGTCAGGATCAGATAGTCGTCGTGGGTTTTGAGGTACTCCGCCGTCTCAGGCAGGGTCAGTCTCTTGGTCATCGGGTTCGTCCTCCGGGATGTCAAGGGTGGAGAGAATGTCGAGGATTCTGGCGCCGTAGGTGATGGAGTGGTCTTCAACCCAGACCAGCTCCGGGGTATAGCGCAGGCTCAGACGGCTTGCAAGCTCGTGCCGCAGATAGCCGCCGGAGGATTTGAGGCCCTTGAGGACCTCCTTGGACAGGGTCTTGTCGTAGATGGACACGAAGACCTTGGCATAGCGCAGGTCAGCGGTGGTGTCCACGCGGGTGACAGAGACCATGGTTTTCTGAACGCGAGGGTCCTTGAGCGTCCGAAGCAGGTCGGAGAGCTCGCGCTGGATCTCCTCATTGATCCGTCCGATACGATTGGAAGGCATGGTAATGGCTCCTTATGGTCGCAGCGCATGCGGAGCCCGCACGCGCGGGTGGGTGTCGTATGAAATGGGGGGATTGCGGAGCAGGGCGGGGCTTTGCCCCGCCCTGTTTGCGCTTAGTCGCGGTATTGCTCCATGACGAAGCACTCGAAGATGTCGCCCTCCTTGAGGTCGTTGTACTTCGCCACGGACATGCCGCACTCGAAATTCGCGGCGACCTCCTTGACGGAATCCTTGAAGCGCTGCAGAGAGCCCAGCTCGCCGGTGTAGATGACCACGTTGTCGCGCAGGACGCGGACCTTGCTGTCGCGGGTGACCTTGCCGTCCTTGACGTAGCAGCCGGCGACGGTGCCGATGGCGCTGACCTTGTAGAGGACGCGGACCTCGGCGTGGCCGATGACGACCTCGCGGTACTTGGGGGCGAGCATGCCCTTCATGGCAGACTCGATCTCCTCGAGGCATTCGTAGATGACGCTGTAGAGCCGGATATCCACGTCCGCGCGCTGGGCGGAGACCGCCGCCGCGGCGTCGGGCCGGACGTTGAAGCCGACGATGATCGCGTTGGCCGTGGAGGCCAGCAGGATATCGCTCTCGTTGATCGCGCCGACGCCGCTGTGGATGACCTTGACGGCGACCTCGTCGTTGGAGAGCTTGGAGAGGTTGGCCTTGACGGCCTCGGCGGAGCCCTGGACGTCGGCCTTGACCAGGATGTTCAGCTCCTTCATCTCGCCCTTCTTCATCTGGTCGAAGAGGTTTTCAAGCGTGACCTTGGAGCGCTGCTTTGCCAGCTCGTCCTTGGCCTTCTGCTTGCGCTGCTCCACCAGCTCGCGGGCCATGCGCTCGTCCTTGACTGCCTCAAAGGAGTCGCCCGGGGTGGGAACCTCGCCCAGACCCGTGATCTCCACGGGGATGGAGGGGCCGGCGTGCTTGATCGAGCGGCCCTTGTCGTCGGTCATCACGCGGACGTGGCCCACGGCGGTGCCGGCGATGATGGTGTCGCCCTGGTTCAGGGTGCCGTTCTGGACCAGCAGGGTCGCGATCGGACCGCGGGTCTTGTCCAGACGGGCCTCGATGACGGTGCCCTTGGCGGAGCGGTTCGGGTTGGCCTTGAGCTCGCGGAGCTCGGCGGTGAGGATCACGGTCTCCAGCAGCTCGTCGATGCCCATGCCGGTCTTGGCGGAGATCCGGCAGACCTCAGTGTCGCCGCCCCATTCGGCGGGGACCAGATCGTGCTCGGTGAGCTGGGTCAGGATGCGGTCCGGGTTGGCGCCGGGCTTATCCATCTTGTTGACGGCCACCACGATGGGGATCTCGGCGGCCTTGGCGTGGTTGATGGCTTCAATGGTCTGCGGCATGATGCCGTCGTCGGCGGCGACCACCAGGATCGCCACGTCGGTGCACATCGCGCCGCGGGCGCGCATGGAGGTGAAGGCCGCGTGGCCCGGGGTGTCCAGGAAGGTGATCGGGTTGCCGTTGACGCGGACCGTGTAGGCGCCGATGTGCTGGGTGATGCCGCCTGCCTCGCCAGCGACCACGTTGGTCTTGCGAACGGCGTCGAGCAGGCTCGTCTTGCCGTGGTCGACGTGGCCCATGACCACGACGACGGGGGGACGGGTGACCAGCTCTTCCGCGGTGTCCTCGTGGTCGTCAAAGAGGCGTTCCTCAATGGTGACCGTGACTTCCTTCTCCACCTTGCAGCCGAGCTCGGTGGCGATATACTCGGCGGTGTCAAAGTCGATGTTCTGGTTGACGGTGGCCATGACGCCGTTCTTGATGAGGCACTTGATGACCTCGGCGGCGGTCTTCTTCATCCGGGAGGCCAGCTCGCCCACGGTGATCTCGTCGGGGATCTTGACGGTGAGCGGGGTCTTCTTGATGGCTTCCAGACGCAGACGGCTCAGGCGCTTGCGCTCGTCCTCCCGGGACTTGGCGCTCTTGTTGCCCTGCTGCTTCTTGTTCTTGTTGCCGATCTTCTGCTTGCCGCCGGTGCGGTTCTGGTCGCGCTCGGAGATGAGGGTGTCGGCATGGTCGTCAAAGCGGGCCGCGTTGACCTGGACCGCGGAGGTATCCACCACGCGGCGCTCGCGCTTGCGCTGGGGCTCGGCGGGTTTCTTCTCGGCGCTCTTCTGCGCAGCGGGCTTGGCGGGGTCCTGAGCGGGCGCGGGCTTCTTGTCGCCGGACTTGGCAGCAGGCGCAGCCTGGGCGGCGCTCTTGGCTGCCTCGGCCTCGCGCTTGGCAGCCTCCTCGGCCTTCTTCTTCTCCTCGGCCTCCTTCTTGGCAAAGGCCGCGGCAAAGACGGTCTCCACCGAGGCGATCTGGTTCTGCTGGGTCAGCAGATCGAAGATCACGTTCAGCTGGTTTTCCTCAAGCACCTGCGCGGTGCTCTTGGGCTTTTCAAAATATTTTTCCACGATCGCAGCGATCTCCTTCGGGGCCATCCCGAAATCGGCCGCGACCTCCTTGATTCGATACTTCACAAAACTCATACAGCCACCTCCAGTTTAACTATTCCGTGTTTTCGTGTGCCGGCCGTTCTCGGCCCGATCCTTCACCCGACGGACCCGTTGCTCCAGGTCCGCCATCAGCGCGGCGTCCGGCTCCGGCAGGGTCTTGGCGAAGGCCAGGGCCAGAGAGACGTCGGTGAAGGCCGCGACGGCTACGGAGGGCCGTCCCAGGGCCGCGCCAAGGGTCTGCTTGTCATAGGCCAGCGTGATCACGCGCTGGCGGGTCCCTTCGATCTGCGTCCTGACGCGGCGTGTGATCGAGGGCCCGGCGTCTGCGGCCAGCAGGACCAGTCTGGCGCGATGCTCTGCCAGCATGGCGCCGACGGAGTCCTCACCGGTCTGGAGCTTGCCTGCCTTGCGTGCGATGGAAAGCAGGCCGAGGGTCTTATCTACGTTATGTTCCATGTTCCTCCTCCATCTGCCCGGTGAGGGCGTCATATATTTCAGGAGGAATCTCCACTTCGAGCGCGCGGGCGATGGCCCGGGAGCGCAGGGCTTTTTTCAGGCAGTCGGGGTTGTGGCAGACGTAGGCGCCGCGGCCGGGGGCTTTGCCGCGCAGGTCCAGCGCAACCGCTCCCTCCGGGGACCGGACGACCCGAACCAGCTCGCGCTTGGGCTTCATCTCCCGGCAGCCGAGGCACTGCCGCAGGGGAGTGCGTTTTGGCATATGGATTCCTCCCTTCGCTAAAATGAAACTATGAAACTATGAGACTATGAAACTATGATTGTGTTTATCAAATTGCAATTTGATAAACTCCGAAATATTTTCACATTTTCATAGTTTCATATTTTCATCCCTCTTCCGCCTGCGAAGCAGGCTTGATATCGATCTTGTGGCCGGTCAGGCGGGCGGCCAGGCGGGCGTTCTGGCCCTCCTTGCCGATGGCAAGGGAGAGCTGGTCGTCGGGGACCAGGACGCGGAAGGACTTCTCGTCGGAAAGCGGCGTCACGGAGATGACGTCGGCGGGGGCCAGGGCGGCGGCGACGAACTGGGCCGGATCCTCGTTCCAGACCACGATGTCCATCTTCTCGCCGTGCAGCTCGTTGACCACGGCCGCAACGCGGGAGCCCTTCGGGCCCACGCAGGTGCCGACGGGATCCAGGTTCTGGTCCACCGCGTGGACGGCAAGCTTGGTGCGGGAACCGGCCTCGCGGGCCACGGACTTGATCTCCACCTCGCCGGAGGCGATCTCGGGGACGTTCAGCTCGAACAGGCGCTTGACCAGGCCGGGGTGGGTCCGGGAGACAATGACCTGCGGGCCGCGGCTGGAGCGGCGAACCTCCACCACGTAGACGCGGATCAGGTCACCCTCGATATAGGTTTCGCCCCGGACCTGCTCGCCGGCGGAGAGCCAGGCGTCGGTGCGGTCGTTGCCCTGGCCGATGCGGACTGTGATGTCGCCGGAGTTGGGATCGACGCGCAGGACGGAGCCGGTCATGATCTCATGCTCTCTGGAGGAGAAGCGGTCGAAGATCATGCCGCGCTCGGCCTCGCGGATGCCCTGGATGATGACCTGCTTTGCGGTCTGGGCGGCGATGCGGCCGAAGGCCTGGGTCTTGATCTCCTCGTTGACCAGATCGCCGATCTCGCACTTGGGATCGAGCTTGCGGGCAGCCTCAAGCTGGATCTCGGTGGCCGGGGTGAGAACCTCCTCCACGACCTCCTTCTGGGCGTACATCCGCAGCGCGGACTCGTTGAGCTCTACAAAGACGTTGTCGGTGTAGCCGACGCGGTCCTTTTTATAGGCGGCGAGCAGGGCCTGGGTGATCTTGTCGACCATGTAGTCGGCGGGGATCCCGCGCTCGCGCTCAAGCTGCTTGAGGGCAGCGAAGATTTCGGTGTGGGCATTGGTGATGTTGTTGGTTGCCATGATCTCTATCCTCCTGTATCTGTATCAGTCAAAATCCGCTCTGAGCCGCACCAGGGCGACCTGGGATTTGGGTAATGTCAGAGTTTCGCCGCCGTATTCCACGGTGACGTCGCCGTTTTCATAGCCGCGCAGGACGGCGGGATACTCCCGCACGCCGTTCAGGGGCCGGTAGAGCTTGACCAGCACCTTCGCGCCGAGAAAGGCTTCAAAGTCGGAGGGACGCTTGAGGGGGCGCTCCAGTCCGGCGGAAACGACCTCAAAGCGGTAGCTGCCCTCGATGGGGTCCTCCCGGTCGAGGACGGGGTCCATCGCGTGGGAGATGGCCACGCAGTCATTGATATTTACGCCGCCGTCCTTGTCGATATACAGGCGCAGGAACCATTCCCCGCCTTCGCGGACGTATTCGACGTCCCAGAGCGTGCAGCCGTTTTCTTCGACCACCGGCTGGGCCAGGGACCGGATTCGTTCCGTTACTTTCATCTGTTTTCCTCCGCAAATGGATCTAACATAAGGAAAGAGAGGCTTGACGGCCTCTCTAACACACTTCCTACCTAATTACGGGCGTATTATAGCATGATTTCGGTGGGATTGCAATAGTTTTTTTGCAAAATCGGTGAAAAAAACCGCGGTTTTTTCACATAATCCACAGGTTTCTCCCCCAATTGGGCGGAAAACCCCGCCGTTCCCCGGGAATCGGGAGACGGCGGGGCAAGGAGGCGTCAGACCTGAGCCGGACGGGCGTGCTGCTCGAACCAGTCGGTGATCTCCTTCAGCCGGCGCAGGCGGTGCT
>CAMHMK010000084.1 GCA_946186225.1 uncultured Clostridia bacterium | reverse complement strand
CCCCTCGCTTATATGGCTTCTGCACACTTTAGAACGAAGATAGAATATAACAAAGTCTGGCGACCGCAGTCTGCTTTGCATAAGGACCGAACTTATCCAATTTTCGGTTTGAGCACGAGTTCGTTGATCGTATCATTCTCATAGTAATACAGAATTGCGTTTTCGATGGTCCATCGGTAGTCAGCCAGGGGGAAATTGACTTTCCGGGTACGCAGCTGGCTGTCGATGCAAAGGAAGCCGCTCTCGCCCTCGAGCCAGAGGACGCCGTTGTCCTGGATTAGGCTGCCGGAGCAGCCGAAGCCGTCGACGGGAACGGTCTGGAGCCGGCTTCCTTCCGGGCTGAAAACCTCGATATCCGCGCCATACGTGGGGATCACGAAGAGCCTGCCGTCGAAGACGAAATAGGACAGGACTCGGTCCACATCCAAGCAGTGGAAGGAGTGATTAGCCAGGCAGAAGCGCCAGAGCTTGTAAGAGGCGTCGTTAAAAAACAGGTTCCCATTCGTCAGAGCAAAACTAAAGTAGTCGTCGGGCAGATGGAGGTCGAGCTTCTGCGCATCCGCCTCCGCCTGGATCGCCTTCAGAATGTCCCAGCCGGGGATCACCCGGTCCTCCAAAATCAGATAGCCCCCATCTCCGTTGATGTGGCCGGAGGTCAGCATCGGCAGGTGGAAGATGTCTTCCAGGCCCAGCAAGCCGTCCGTGTTGGAAATCGAAACATCCTTGTGGACCAGCTCGGAATCTCCGGTTTTGGGATCGTAACGGTAGATGCGAACACCGTTTCCCTCGCCGTACTGCTCGGCGTATGTTTCACTCAGCCAGTAGATCGCGTTGTCCCGGGCGGCAATCACCTCAGTCCGCGGCGCCATCTCGGACATAGACGCCACCACATTGGGATTCAGGGAGCGGACGACGCCGTTTTTCATCAGGTTGAGACCGTGATCGTCACAGAAGAGGATCGTATCTCCGCACTTGCAGAGTTGCCCGTGCTCCATGTAATTGGCCTGTGCCGTATTGGGGATCTCGTCGAGTACGCTCTTCTTTCCACAGCCAGCCAGGAGAACCAACAGGAGCTGGATCAGAGCCAACCAGAATAATTTCTTCATCGTTTTTTGCCCTCCCGCTTGCCAAGCGTGAAAAACGCCAGCAGAATGAGAATGACCGCCGCGGCGAGGGAAATCCACAAGGCGGGCTTTCCGGCCGCCCGAGACTCCCAGAAGCCGGAGCCGCCCAGGTCCACATAGACGTCGCCGCGCAGGAAGCCAACGCTCAGCATCAGCGAAACCGGCGAGCAGTAGTAGAGTACGGGCGCTTTCAGCATGTACGGCGGCAGCAGAACCGTGAGCAAGCCTGCCAAAGAAACCGTCAGGGCCGAGCGGAACCACTGGCCGAACAGAAAGCACAGGCAGACGAAGGCGGTGTATCCGACCGCTTTCAGGCCGGTGGCCAGCAGATAACCTTCCGCAAGGCTCAGATTTGAAAACGGACTGTTCTCAAAGATCTTGAGGCTGTCCAGCGGCGCGTTCATGCTGCCCGGGTCGAGCAGGCTGCCCGCAGCGAGCCAACGGAACAGCGAGGTCAGACTGACCGACAAAACGGCTAAGGCGACGCCCAGCACGGCATCGATGCGGTAGACAGCCTTTTTGCCGTGTACGGTGGTCTGCTTGATCTGGCGGAAGTCGGTCTCGTCCTCTGAGACGAAAGCAAGGATCGCAAAGAGAATCAGCAGAACGGACAGCAGAAAATCGACCCGGTCCGTGTCGAAGAGCTCGTTCCAGGCAAGCTGGTTGACCAGCGTCCTTCCCGGTTTCGCCTCGGCATACTTGGCCGCCTCCGCGAAGTCTGATCGGGCCGCAAGGTTGGCGCGGTACGGTGCCAGTTCCGCCGTTCGGGCGTCGAATCCTTCACTGGTCAGCTCGCCGTTTTGATACTGTTCCTCGGCTTGAACCATCAGCTCCTGGGCTTTTTCATAGGTCTCGAGCTCCTGATCCAGGCGCTCGCGCTTTTCCGGGGTCAGATCCCCTGCATAGCTTTGAAGCAAGTCCATGTAGACGCGTTTGTCCTGGCTGGAGGAGAAAATGCCGTCCGCGCCTCGCCAGGCCAGCAGGCCCTCAAACAGCAGGACGAGGGCGAGCGCCAGAAGCAGCTTTCGCTTCCAGAGAATTTTTCGAAGTTCCTGAATGACCATCCTCACGCCCTCCTTTTCCAGAGCCCCCGCGCGGTGAAGGCCAGCACGGCGGCAAGCATGAGATTCCCCAGTAGGGCGAGCAGGCCCGCGGAGACCGGATAGCCGAACACGTTCTCCACCCGCAGGTTCTCAAAGAGACGGACCGAGATCAGCAGGGTCACGGGATTGAAATACCGGAACACGCCGAAGAAGCCGTCGGTCCAGAGGGTCGCCAGCATCAGTCCGGCCATGCAGAGGACAGCGGCGAGGAAGGCCGGGAAGGACTTGGGCAGCAGGCTGGAGAACCAGACGGCAATCAGGGCCAGCGCGAACGCGCCCAAGACACGATACAGCGTAAAGAGCGCCAGAGCGCCGAGGATGGAGATGTTCAGGGGCGAATCCGCGAAGTCGTCCATGGACCAAAACGGCATGGAAGCGCCGGTCGGCCTGCGGCAGAGGTAAAACATTCCGTAATCCGCCGCGGCAAAGAGGATCCCCAGCGCCAGCACAAAGGTGAACAGGGCGGCCAGCTTGACCCAGAACAGGCGGGTCTTTCCATTTGGCGCGGCTTTCAGCAGGGGCGCCATTCCGGTCTCCTTCTCCCCCGCAAACAGACTGGACGCGCAGAAGCAGGCCAGCAGGAGCAGAAAGAGCGCCGAGAGCTTGTAGATCATAAGGGGCTCAAACTCTTTGACCCGGTGAAACTCGGTGATGCTCCGGTTCCCGTACTGCCGCCGGATCAGAGCAGCCATTCGCGCCGCGTAGGGGTCGGAACCGTCCTGCACCACCGCGGAAAGCTTTTCCGTTTCAGCCAAAATCGGCTGAATGTGCTGCTCCCGGTAACCGGTAAGGCGCTTCAGCTCCATCATCAAGCGCTCTCCCTGTGAGCGATCCACGCCGGGCACAGGGAAATAGCCCTCCCTCCAAATACCGTACCCGATTTGGGCCTCTTCCGCCTTTGCCTTTTGGAGCAGGGCATTCAGACGGTCTATCTTTTCCTGGGTGATGGGCCCTTCGAAGTCCCGATGCAGGACGATGGCATCCCGGTCGACGGAAAAGGTCACGCCCTCTACCGTAAAAACGTCTTCCCTCGGGCGCAGAAGCTTGTCGTAGTTCTCATAGATGTTGAACAGGTCGACTGCCAGCAGCAGGGCGCAGAAGAACAGCAGATACCGCTGGTGCAGCAGTTTCTTCCATTCCAGACGAAACAGCCTTCCCATGCCGCTCACCGCCTTGCGGATTCCCGGAGGAAGGCGTCCTCCAGGGTGGGCTGGACGGGCACTGCCTCCGGGGTCGGCTGCGTTTCGCTCACGATCCGCAGCACGCAGGCGTCCTGTTCGGTGAAAAGGTTGCCGGTGGCAAAGCGTTTGGACAGGCGCTCCGCCCCCGCGTAGTCGGTCCATACCTGCCAGACCTGGCCACGCACGGCCTCCGCCAGTTCCTCGGGCTTCCCCATCTGGCGGACCTGGCCATCGAACATCAGAATGACCTGGTTGGCGATAAACTCCACGTCCGGAACGATGTGAGTCGCCACGATGACGGTCCGGCCCTTGGCGATCTCGGCCAGGAGATTGCGGAGGCGGATGCGCTCCAGGGGATCAAGACCCGCGGTGGGCTCGTCCAGAATCACGACCTCCGGCTTACCCAGCAGCGCCTGGGCCAGACCTGCCCGCCGGAGCATGCCGCCTGAGAAGGTGCCGAGCTTCTGATCCGCGTTTTCGCTCAGATTCACAAATTCCAGCAAATGAGCGATCTGCGCCTCGTTCTTTCCGCGGATTCCCTTGAGGGCGGAGAGATAGCGGAGGAATTCCGCGGCGGTGTAGTTTTTGTAATAGCCGGGCTGCTGGGGCAGATAGCCGAGCTTCGCGGCAAAGCCGGAGCGCCGGTCAGAGGCAGGGACGCCGTGGAATAAGACCTGGCCGCTCGTCTGCCGCAGAAGGCCAGTAATGATGTTCATCAGGGTACTCTTTCCTGCCCCATTGGGGCCGAGAAGGCCGTAGACGCCGCTTTCAAAGGTCAGATTCAGGCCGTGCAGGATCTCCCGACCCCCGAAGGACTTTTTCAGATCCACAACCTCCAGCATCTCAAGGCCTCCCTTCTTCGATTTTGACGGCGACCACAGAATTCTGGTCCGAGTCGCTCCCCGTGATCGTGGTCTGGACGTAGAGGGTCTGACCCTCCGCGTCGTACAGGGCAAACTGTTCTTGATGTTGAGTTTCCCAGGCATGGTCCACACGCAGGGTCTGGAGGCAGGCGGTGCTTTCGGCGTCGTAGATGCGGAAGACGTCCGCATGCTCGTCGTAGGTCAGCAAACGACTCCCATCCGGAGACAGCCGCGCCCACATGCTCTCGTTGGAGGTGGAGAGATGCACGGTTCTGCGGGAGAGGTCCTTCAGGTTGAGCAGCTCGATGGTTCCGCTCAGGGACGCGCCCGCCTTTGTCGGAACCTCGCGGTAGACCAGGGTATCCGCCGCGAGCGAGAAGGCGTTCAGCCAGGTGTCGCCGCGGGGCGTGTCCCAGTGCGCCAGTTCCTGTCCGTCGAGGTCATAGACGAAGGAGTTGGTCTTCGTCTGCTCATAGGTCTGGATCAGGAACCGGTTGCCGAAAAACAGCGTGAGCCCTCTCACATTTTTCTCCAGCAACTCTCGGGTCTTCTCAGGCAGCTCCCGTTCTTCTCCTGTCGTGACGTCGATCAGGCTCACGCCTTCCACGGTCAACGTCGTTTCGTGATAACTACAATCGCAGAGAAGCAGGCTGCTTCCGTCCGTATTTAGCATCATCGCGTAGGAGCTCAAGCCGAAGTTGTAGCCACTGTACAGATTCACGAGCTGCTGCCGCTCCAGGCTGGACATGGTCCGCTTGCCGGTCAGAGGATCGCTCGCGATCAGCTTCCTCTGCCCGTAATCATAGACGTTCAGCTCCGCATTGTCCCGGCCGGGATTGTCCACCGTAATCAGCTTCCCGTCTGCCGTGCCGGAGAGTTGGGTGTTGGCGGAAATGGGGAAGCTTGCCGTCACCTGTTGGCTTTCCGGGTCGTAGACGCAGGCAGTCAGCCCCGCCTCGCTGTTCTGGATCGCTAGCAGCTTGCCGTCATCCGTCCAATCCATCCTGCGCCAGTTCCAGCCGTCGGCAGGAAAATCCAGGGCCGTTCCGGTTTCCATGTCCACCGTCTCGGTCGGCTCCGTGGAGGGTTCCATCGGATCGTCCGGTACGGCATTCAGATTCGGGTTGTCGTCAAACACCAGAAAATTCATTCCGGTCTCGTCCAGGCCGGTATAGGTGTCTTCCGGGTCCATCTCGCTATAGAGGTCGCCCGTGTTCTGCACGAAGAGTACCGCGTAGATCGAGTTGCTTTCGCCGAGTCCGGCGGTGGGGAGGTCAAAGTGCAGACGCGTGATATGCTCCGTGTCGACAAACATATCCGCGTAGGTGCAGCCCGGCGCGAGCTCCAATAGCTCCTGGTTTACAAACACAGAGACCCGGTAATTGGCCGCCATGCCGCCCAGGTCCAGCTCCACCGAAGCGTGTTCCGTTCTCGGGATGGTGACCACATCCGTATTCAGATTCCAGTCGTCGCCGCTGGCGTGAAGGGCCGCGAGCCGGGTCTCCCGCCATGTGTCTTTCTGTGCAGAGGGCTCCAGGGTTCCGACCAACTGCTCCCAATCGGAAGCCGGAATCTCCAGCTTCTCCACAGCTCGTTCAATGGCCTTCGTCTGGGTCGGCGCGTCCTGGTCCAGAATCAGGCGAGGGGCGCTGATATACATCGTGGTATGGCTGGCGCGGGACTGGAAATAACGCTTCTGTCCCTCGAAATTGGGCTGATAGGATGGACTTTTTGCGAATCCAAGGGCCAGATTCAGGCTCTGCCCGGCCTTGCCGGTCACCGGCGTAAAGCGGCACCAGAGCTTCACTGCGTCGTTGGCGGGAACGTTTACCCGGTGCATGATCCCGGTCTCTGAAAACTGCTCGCCGTCTGTTGAGAGCTCGCAGGGCGTAAAGATGCCGTCGATAGCCATGCAGACCCCAGCCTCAAAAGCCACCGCACCGTTTTCAATTTGGGCCGTGACTAGCACCTCTCCGCCGGAATAGCGGTAGCAGGCATGTCCATCAAGCTCCTCATAGTCCAGATACCGAACGGCGCAGCCTGCCGCGTCAGGGGGCTCGGCGTCGGTCTGCATCGTCGGATCAAACCGCAGGGATTCGGCTGCGGACTGCCCGGCAGGCGACGCGCAGGCGGACAGCGTCCAGCAGATCAGGAGCAGCCAAAGGATCAGGATTTTCAACTTCTTTCGTTTCATTCTTCAGTTCCTCCTTGTTTGATTTCCAGGCAGAGCGTCCCGCGATAGGAAACATCGTCAAAGGAGACGCACGCTTCTCCTTTGGCCGCGAGCGCCGCCCGCCCCAGTATGGAGCGGGTCAGATAAGGCTCTCCACCCGTTCCAAGCTCGATCTCCGGAACGCACAGCGCCGGAATTGTATTTCCGTTCTTGTCCTCCGCCCGCAGCGACATGGTGGTCACGTGGGGGGGGTCCTCCGCCCGGGTGTCCGCCGACAGGCAGATGACGGTCTGGTCGTTTTTTTCGTCATAGCCGATGACCAGCCGGAATCTCAGGTTGATGCCGTTCAGAACTGCGTCGGCAGAGACGCCCGTGATCGGCTCGTTATACCCCGGCACCCGCCCGGAAAAGGGCTCGGCTGCCTGCTGAAGAAGCTGTATTTCGTTCTTGGCTGGGGCTGGGCCCGTCTCCGTGCCAAGCGGGCCGCTTTGGACTGTCTGCGTCGGCAAGAAAACAGAGCTTTCTCCCGTTGCCGCTGCGCTGGGCTGGGGATCCCTGCCGCGCAGCCGCGGAAGCAGGAGCACCGCCGCCGCAGTGAGGCCGATCACGACCGCAAACGAAGCAGCGAGCCGTAAGACATGCGTCCACCGAGATACCGTGCGGATCTCCACGATCTCATGCGCGGGATCAGCGGCCTTTGCCTGCTTCTGCTCCGCCTGCGCGGGCTTTACCGTCTGCGGGTGCTCTGTTTTCTGAAGCAGAGGAGCAGCGTCTGCCGCGTTTTCCCAGAAAGCCAGCTTTTCATCGCAGGCATTCCGAATCAGTCGGTCCAGCTCCATTTCGTTTGTCACAGCAATCCCTCCAATCGCTTTTTGAGCTTCTGTTTCGCGCTGCGGATCAGCGTCTGGACCCGCGCGGTCGGCTTGCCCATGATCCTTGCGGTCTCCGCCGCTGTGAAGCCGCACCAGCAGGACAGCAGCAGAGCGGTCCGTTGCTCCTTTGGCAGCTCGCGAATCGCGGCCCGAATGACCGCGCCTTCCTCGTTGCCTGACTCGCCGACCGTCTCCGGCTCCAAAGGCGGCAGCGGACGCAGTCTGCGGTAGTGCCGGAGCAGGTTCAGGGCGGTGTTCCGCGTCACGACCACGACGAATTTCTTCGTCTTCGCGCCCGTCGGTGCGGCGAGGCAGTCGTAGTGCTGCCAAATTTTCAAAAACGCCTCCGAAACCGCGTCCTCCGCCCAGGTCTGGTTTTGCAGAACATCAAAAGCGCAGACAAACGCAAGATTTTTGTAGGCATGCCAGGTTTCTTCAAGCCCCTTCGACTTCCAATCCACAGGCTGTTCACCTCCCAGGTTTTCCTTCCATCATAATAACACCGCAGCGTGCTGAATTTGGCGCCCTATTTTCTATTTTTTAACAATCGTTCAAAAATGTGCC
>CAMHMK010000083.1 GCA_946186225.1 uncultured Clostridia bacterium | reverse complement strand
GATCAACTACTCCCTGCGCGCCAAGGTTTACCTGGAGAGCAAGTAAGCGCTTGCCGCAAACAATTCCATTCCATCCGCAAAACGGGGGACGGTCTTCGGACCGTCCCCCTGCTTACGTTTTTCGCTGTTTTGAGGCGCTGCCCGATGGTTTTCGCCTTCGGCGCTCCTCCAGCATACAGTTCAAGATACCCCCGCAAAACAGCAGAAGCATGGAAGCGTAGAGCCAGAACATGGCTAAGGCCATCACAGACAGGCCGCCGTAATAGAAGTCATAAGCCCGGGTGCGCTCTGCATAGGCGGAGAAGCCCCTGGCAAAGACCAGCCACCCCACCGCCGCGCCGAAGGCCCCGGGCAGGGCGGAGCGCAGCGTGACCGGGCGGGAGGGAAAGGCGCAGTACAGGACCGCAAAAAAGGCCGTGAGCAGCAGAAGCGTGATCGGCGTCCGAAGCCGGATCAGCCGGAGGAAAAAGCGTGCGGCAGGGTTACTTGAATGGGCAAGCATCCGAATCAGTTCCTTCCCCGCCAGATTCAGGATGCTTGCGGCGGCCACCACCCCCAGCCCCAGGACCGTGAAGCCCACGCAGCGCAGCCGTTCCCGGACCGCGCCGCGGACGCGCTTCGCTTCGTAAACGCGGTTCAGGCCCCGGCAAATACTGTATGCCCCCTGCGAGGCAGACCACAGAGCCGCCGCCGCAGGCAGGGATAGGGGCGGCGCTTCCGCCTCCACATAGAGCTCCTCCACCAGATAGTCCAGCAGGGGCAGCAGCGTCCGCGGCAGGATCCCGCCCACAACGCCCCGGAGCGTCTGTGTGGGAAGCGCCGTGCTGTGCAGCAGGCCGACGGCCAGCAGGGTTCCGGGGAAGGCCGAGAGCGCCATAAAATAGGCGGCGTAGGCAGCATAGACCGTCACCTCTGCCCGGCCTGCTCGCCGCAGAAAGTCCCGCGCTGTTTTTCCTGCCTCCATCGGTCCCAACTCCCTTCCTCCGTCTTTGCAAGCGGCTTTCTCCAGTCAGTATATCGCCGCGCCGCCGCGGAAAGAACCCGGAAGATTATCCCCATGATTTGTTGCTTTCATTCGGTCTGCGCAAAAAGGAAACGCAACTGCAGAAAGACAGGTCTTTCTCCATGTTATCCACAAAAAATTCATAATTGCCTCTTGCATTTCGAAGGAGCTGCTGTTATAATAATCTCGAATGATAGGGGCATTGGCTCCTGTCGCACTCTGATGCCTGCCTTGGCATCGATTTCGAAAGAAAGGAGATCCTATTCATGTTCGAGAAGCCCATTCTGAAGCTCGTCAAGTTCAACGTTATGGACATCTGTGCCGCCTCCTCTGAGGATACCACCGAGGAGCAGGTTCCTCCCTGCGACACTGAGACTCCGATCATCCCCATTGGCTAAGAGGATCCCTGAAAGGGCCTGGGTCTGCCCCAGGCCCTTTTCTCGTACAAACCGGGCCTGGCCCGGGGCGTAACGGAATTCATTCCGCGGCGTCCAACCCCGCCGCGATCAGATAAAGGAGCGACACATGGATCTTGCGCTTTTGGAGCTGGCCTCCGCCGCGCCCGCCTTTGCGCAGAGCGACGCCCGCTTCTACCGCCGGTCTGACCTGATCTGCTGCGGCAGCTGGACGGACCATCCCCATGCCGTCATCGACCGCACGCAGCTGCGGGTCTATGATCTCAGCAGCCTGGACCAGACCGTGATGGAGCTGGCAAACGGCAAAATCAACTTCAATCTTCCGATGCTGCCCGAGGCGCTCCGCCGCCGGGCGCAGGGGCTGGAGCAGCGCGGGTGGATCATCCCCTGCGAGCGCGGCGCAGAGGCCGGTCAGCTCCGGACCTATCCCAATCATCTCATTCTCGCCATCAAGTGGGGCATTACGGGCCGCTGCAACTTCCGCTGCCGCCACTGCTTCGTGTCCGCGCCGGACGCCCGCTTCGGCGAGCTGCCGCTGGAGGACTGCCTTCGCATCATCCATGAGATGGCCCAGATCGGCGTCCAGGCCGTCACGCTGACCGGCGGCGAGCCGCTGGTGCGGGAGGACTTTTTCCGGATCGTGGACGAGCTCGTCAAAAACAACATTCAGATCACAATGATCGCCACGAACGGCGCGCTGGTCACCGACCGCCTGTTGGATCAGCTGGAGGCCCGCGGCTGCAAGCCGGGCTTCGCCATGAGCTTTGACGGCGTGGGCTGGCATGACTGGCTGCGCGGCATCCCCGGCGCGGAAGCCCAGCTCATGGGGAAATTCGAGCTGCTTGCCCGCCGCGGCTACTATACCACAAGCGCCATGACCCTCCACCGGAAAAACCTGGGCGTTCTGCGCCAGACCATCCACCGGCTGGCGGACGTGGGCGTGTCGTATGCCATCGTCAACCGGATGCTGGACCTGGGCGAGTGGCAAAAAAACGGAGAAGGGCTGACCCTCTCCCAGGCGGAGATTTTCCGCGCCTATCTGGACTATCTGCCGCAGTTCTTTGCCGATGGGATGCCGATCCGGGTCACGCTCAACCGGATCCTCACGCTCCACCGCGGGAGCTATGACTATGAGATCCTGCCCATCAAGCCGCCCTGCAGCTTTGCAGACCACCCTGTCTGCTCCGACGCCCACCGGGTCCCCATGATCCTCGGCGACGGAAGGCTGAGCCCCTGCATCGCCATCGCGGGCATGGACGGGATGCAGGAACACTTCCCCGATCTGACGAAGGTGCATCTGCGGGACGCCATCGAGCACAGCAGGCTTTTCGAGCTGACCGGCACCTCCATCGAGGCCCATCAGCAGGCCAATCCCAAGTGCATGGCCTGCCCCTATCACCGCTGGTGTCAGGGCGGCTGCCCGGCCCAGGCCCTGGAATTCGACGACACCAACTACAACGGCGTGGACTATCTGCGCT
The DNA here is from genome assembly GCA_946186225.1 of uncultured Clostridia bacterium. Lineage (GTDB taxonomy): Bacteria > Bacillota > Clostridia > Oscillospirales > Oscillospiraceae > JAFRPC01. The sequence continues at coordinate 5,124 of CAMHMK010000083.1, read as the reverse complement.
GTGAATTCTTTGAAAACCACTGGACGGATCAGATCCTCCGGCGCATGCAGGAGATCTCCCCCCAGACGCACTGCACGAACCTGCCTGCGGATTTCCCGCTCGGCAAGGAATAACTCCCAGACGAAAACCGCCTCTCCGATCCGGAGAGGCGGTCGTTGTTTGATTGGCTTCTCAGTTCGCAGCGCTCTGCCAGGGGTGGGCGGCGTCCACGATGGCGTGCTCGAGCAGATACTGGTGCCAGTATTTGTAGCAGCTGGCCTTCGGGTGGCAGCCGTCGCCGGTCCAGTCGGCGGGCATGTGGTTGGTGCCGTCGTTGTAGACCTCGGTCAGATCCAGGAAATAACAGCCGTTTTCCTCCGCAAGCTGCTTGAGCCGTGCGTTCTTCTCCATGATCCCGGCGGTGGCAAAGACCGGGTTGTTGGTCTCGTGCTTCTGGGTCACATACAGGATCGCCTGGATATAGATGAGGGCGTTGGGCTGGTAGCTGCGGATCTCATTGAGCACGGACTGGTACTGGTTGATGAACTGATCCGTGTCATAGCCGCATTCGTTGATGCCGAGCTTGATATAGATCTTGCCGAAGGTCTCACCCTGGAGCAGGGCGCGCAGGCCGTAATAGCCGTAGAACTCGTCGTTCATGTCCATGATGCCGAAGATCGTGGCAGAGGCGGCGGAGAAATGCTTTGCGCTGCCCACCGGGTCATAGAGGCACAGGCCGTCGGTCAGGGAGTTGCCGATGAAGAGGGCGTCGTCAAAGTAGGACTCATCCACGGTGGTGAAGCCCGTGGGATAATCATCGGGGGCCTCGGTGGTGGGCGCTTCGGTGCTCACGGGCACGGTGGTCTGGGCGGGCGTCTCGGTTTCAGCGCTCTGGGATGGCGTCTCACGCTCGGCGCTCTGGGAGTCGGGCTGGGCCGTGGTCTCGATCGGAGCCGGGGTGGTCACAACGGGAGGCTTGGTCTCCACCGGCGTCTTCGGATCGGACTTCGAGCAGCCGCGCAGGCCGGTGATCAGCAGGAAGAGCAGACCGACAGCGATGACGGTCAGGATCAGCGGGCTTTCATTGAGGATGGCGGCAAGACCGCCCCGGTTGTTTTTATTTTGCATGGGATTCTCCTTTTTCAGAAGGCGGCGTAACCCATCGGGTCGCTGCCATGTTGGGTGAGCACGTACACAGAATACCAGAACAGGGCGGCCAGCAGAACGCTGAGCACCCAAGATCCGATCCTGGATTTGCCGATGCGGCGGATGATGGTCTCCGGCAGGGGGAAGCAGAGGATGACGCCGGCAATGATCGCCGGGCCGACCAGCTTCCAGTATCGGGCAAAGTCGGTGGGATCCACGCCGGCGGACTTTCCGGGGGCCGGGAAGAGCCGCCCCAGATAGATCGCCAGCTGATCCACGTCGCGGATCGTAAACATGACCCAGCTGACGATGATCGGGATCAGCACCCAGAGATGGGCCAGGATGGAGACGAAGACCTTCCAGACCTTACCGATCGGGCCCATCTCCTCCAGCCGTTTGCCGATCCGGAAGCGCTGGACGACAAAGGTCTTCCACAGCCGCTCCAGCACGGCGCAGCAGCCCACGGTCATGCCCCAGAGGATGAAGTTCAGACCGGAGGCCGGCTTCCAGAGCACGGCCACGGTGACCGGGAGCATCAGGATCAGCCAGATATGGCCCAGCAGCAGGCCGGCGATCGTGGGCCGCCGACCGGAATCCGGGTCGAGAGACCGTCCGTTGATCCGGCGGTTCCATCGGGAATCCGCGATCACCGCAGCGCCGAAGGCGACGCCCCAGAGCAGATACTTGGGGGCCAGGCCGCTGCCGTGCCAGAGGGAGGTCAGCAGCCAGACCAGCAGGACGTTCACAATGGTCCGCAGCAGTCCCTCGCGGCTGCCGCCCAGGGGGATGTAAACGTAGTCGGTGAACCAGCGGGTCAGGGTCATGTGCCAGCGGCGGTAGTAGTCGCTGACGGTGCGGGCGATGTAGGGATAGTTGAAGTTCTGGGGCAGCTTATAGCCCAGCGTCCCGGCGATGCCCATGGCCATGAAGGTGTAGGCCTGCCAGTCGATGAAGATCTGCAGGCTGGTGTCCACCGCGCCGAGCCAGGCCAGCTTGGTGGAGATCGCGTCGTAGCCGATGGTGGTCAGGGCGTAGTAGCCTTCCGACCACATGACGTGGAGCTTGTCGGAGAGCAGGATCTTCATGGCGAAGCCCAGGATGAAATAGGTCAGGCCCAGCTGGATGTTCGCCAGGGAGTACTTTGGCCGGTCGATCTGGCCGGAGAGCTCGCCATAGCGGGTGATCGGGCCCTGGATGTACTTGGGGAAGAAGAAGGTGAAGGTCGCAAAGCGGACCGGGTCGGTCTCCGCCGCGATCGTGCCCCGGGCCACGTCGGCCAGGTAGGCGATGAAGGCGAAGAGGTAGTAGCTCAGCCCCAGCATCGGCACACCGAGCTGCTTGAAGGTGGCCAGGGCGATCACATTGACCGCCGCTGCGCAGCCCAGGGCCGCCTTGCGGAAGGCCGTGCGCGCCACGCACAGGCCGAGCAGATAGTTGACCGCCGTGAAGAGCAGGGCAAAGAGGGCCGCCTGCCAGGAATTGACCGCCACAAAGGCGACGCTTCCGGCCAGCATCAGGTACCTTCGCCAGCGCTCCGGGCAGAAGGCATAGATCACAAGAAAGACCGCATAGGCGATCAAAAATGCAACGGTGTTGAACTGCATCATATTGAGACCTCATTTTTGTTCCTCAAAATCTCTCATACTATACCACAGGATCCCCGCAAAATCAATCCGAACTTCCCGTAAAATCGGGTTTTCCCGAAAATTCCTTGCTATTTGCCGGCATCTGTGGTATCATTTTCGAAATAAAGGATCAATACAGGAGCATCACACCATGGAACATCATCTTACCTTTCAGGATCTGAATCTCCCGGAGCCGATCCTGGCGGCCCTGGAGCAGAAGGGCTACGGCTGGCCCACGGCCGTGCAGGCCGCGGCCATTCCTCCCTTTATGGAGTGGAAGGACGTGCTGGCCAAGGCCCCCACCGGGACCGGAAAGACCTATGCCTTCGGCATTCCGATGATCGTCCACGCAGACCCCGACTGCGAGGACCTGCAGGGCCTGATCCTGGCCCCGACCCGCGAGCTTGCCATCCAGATCGGCGACGAGCTGAGATCCCTGCTGACCGGCTATCCCGGCATCCGCGTGGCCGTGCTCTACGGCGGGCAGAAGCTGGAGCCTCAGTTCAAGCAGCTCAAGCGCAAGCCGCAGATCGTGGTGGCCACCCCCGGCCGCCTGATGGACCATTTCAAGCGGCACACGATCCGGCTGGACAAGGTCCGGACCGTCGTCCTGGACGAGGCCGACCGGATGCTGGACATGGGCTTTTTCAAGGACGTGACCCAGATCGTGGACAAGACCACCGGACGGCGCAATCTCGGCCTGTTCTCGGCCACCTTCTCCCAGGAGGTACTGACCGTCTCGTGGATGTACCAGCGCGACGAGGTGGAGATCACGGTCCGGCCCGACGCAGAAAATAAGCCCGACATCGACCAGTTCTCTCTGACCGTTCCGGCCATTGAGAAGGCCGAATCCGTCCTGAAGCTGATCCGCATGGGCAGCTTTGAACGGGTCATGATCTTCTGCAACACCAAGGTCATGTGCCAGCGGCTTTCGGATGATCTCTCCCGCGCCGGCGTGGACGCCGACTGCATCCACGGCAACATCGCCCAGTCTCAGCGCGAAAAGACCATGCAGCGCTTCCGCGACGGGAAGCTGCAGGTTTTGATCGCCACCGACGTGGCTGCCCGCGGCATCGACGTGGACGACGTGGACTGCGTCATCAACTATGATATCCCCGAGGAAAACGAGTATTACATCCACCGCATCGGCCGGACCGGACGCGCCCGCAAGAAGGGCGTCTCCTTCGCCGTCGTCGGCTCCTTCCCCGAGCAGGTGAAGCTCGACGAGATCGCGAAATACTCCCACTTTGAGATCCAGCCCGTGGCCTTCAACGAATACGGTCTGGAAAAGGTGGAAAAGAAGCAGCCTGCAACCCCGGCCCGCCGCAGGCGGCGGATATGACCGGCGCCGAGCGGGGCTGGCTCCTGCTCTGCGCCGACCTCGCAGACGGCCTGCGCCCGTTGACCCTGCCCCAGGTCCGGCGTCTGCGCGCGGCCCTGCGCCGGACCGAGCCGGATCTCAGCGACCCGGAGCGGGACCTGAATGCGGCAGATCTGCGCGCCATCGGACTGGACCGGGCGGCGAGCGAACGGGTCCTGCGCCTGCTCGACCGGGCGGCCGCCCTGGACGCCTATCTGAATACGGCGCTGCTCTTTGAGATTCATCCGCTGACCGTCGTCAGCCCCGGCTATCCCCGCCGCCTGCGCGAGCGTCTGGGCGACGACGCCCCGGCGGTCCTCTTCTTCCGCGGCGATCCGCAGCTGCTCTCCCGGCCCGCGGTGAGTCTGACCGGCTCGCGCAGCCTGGACGCGGCCTCTGCCGACTTTGCCCGGCAGGTCGGGACCATGGCCGCGCAGGCGGGCAAGCTCCTGGTCTCGGGCAACGCCCTCGGCGCGGACCGGACGGCCCAGGAGGCCTGTCTGTCCGCCGGCGGCTGTGTGGCGGCCTTCCTGCCCGGCGAGCTGAACAGCCAGGCCCCGCCGGCGCGCTCGGTTTTCCTCACCGAGACCGGTTGGCACCTCCCCTTCACCCCCTATCGCGCCCTGCAGCGCAACCGGCTGATCTATGCCCTGTCCGGGCACAGTCTGATCGCCCGGACGCACACGTCCGGCGGGACCTTCTCCGGGGCCTGCGAGGCTCTGCGCCGCGGCAGCGGGCCGATCTCCGTCCGGGACGACGGCTCCCCCGGTGCAAGGGCCCTGATCGAGCGCGGCGCGCACCCGGTTCGGACGCTCGAAACGCTTGAGCCCCCGCTCCCCGCCCAGCTTTCCCTGACAGATCAGGCCTGACCCCGACAGAGCGTCGGTCGGCCCCGAAAAAGAACCGACCCGCGCGTAAAATCCCCGGCCGGCAGCCGAATGGGCTGCCGGCCGGGGAAGTTTGCTTTTATTCTATCTTTTGACTTTTCGTATTCAGCGTCGCTGATCGGCGGGT
>CAMHMK010000082.1 GCA_946186225.1 uncultured Clostridia bacterium | reverse complement strand
CCCTGCTGGAAGGCCTGGATGGTCACGTAGGTTCCGGTGCGCTTCTCGTCCTCGCGGTGCTTCATCGCAAGCAGGGCGCGGTCGGTATAGGGCTTGACCCCCAGCTCGAAGGCGGCCTTTGCGGCCTCGAAGCGGACGCGGGCGGCGGGGCCGGAAACCTCGGCCCAGCGGCAGTCACAGCGGTTGCCGCTCTCCTGGGGGCGGATATTCGGCTCGGTCATAGCGCTGACCGGGCGGCTGTCGGCCCGGATGGGGCAGTAGTCGCGCATGTCGCGGTAGGTCTCGTCGGTTCGGCCCAGGTAGTCCACGCGGTCAAAGCTCCGGTCCAGGCGGTAGGTCTTGCCGAAGCGGGGGAGGAAGCCCTTGCCGGAGACGCAGTGGAGCCGGCTTGTGACCAGGATGCCGTTCTCCGTGCCCTGATAGGTATCGGTGACGCGGAAGGCAGCCTTCCGGTTGCGGACCTCGGTCACGACCTCCACGCCGAATTCGATCTCCCGGACCGAGATCAGCTTCCGCTTCTGGTCGGCATAGGGGATCATCGTGCTCCTGTAGAGCTTGGTATCGTTGTCCGTGGCGGCGCGATAGAGGATGGTATCCTCCTCTGCCCCGGTCAGCAGGGCCCCGCCGGGCAGGGTCAGCTCCGGCCGCCCCTCGGGATCCAGGCGGAAGCCCTTCGGAAGGGGACGGGAGGCGACGGGCTGGGGCCAGCGCTCGGCCAGGATGAGGGTCTCCTCGGAGACGACGCGGCCGCTTCGGTCCGTGACGGTCACCAGAGCGGAGCAGTTTCCGCCCTGCGCCTTCCCGCAGGGGACGCGGATGCGCCGCCATTCGAGCGGCGGGACAGCGGGCCGGAGGGTATTCTCCGTGCCGTCGTTCCATTGGAAGCGGACGGTGTAGCTTTCCCCGGGCGTGAAGCCCGTGGTGTTGAAGAACTCAAAGTACTCGCCCTCGACGTGCCGAACCCGGATGGGGCGGTAGACGAACCGGAGCTGGCGCGCACCGGCGGAGGGGCTGCGGTCGGGGTAGAACAGGCCGTCCACGCAGAAGTTTCCGTCGTGCTCCCACTCCCCGTGGTCGCCGCCGTAGGTATAGCTTCCGTCGGGGTGGAGGACGGCGTGATCCACCATCTCCCAGACGCAGCCGCCCATCAGATTGTCGTATTTGTAGATCTGCTCCCAATATGCCTCGGTGTTGCCGGGGCCCACGCCCATTGCATGGGCATATTCGCAGAGGAAGTAGGGGCGGTCGTTGAGCGGCTGTTCCTTCCGCCGGTGCTCTCCGACGGCCCGGACCTGTTCCACGGGCGGGTACATCTCGCTGCCCACGTCATAGGCGACCCGCTTATCGTGGATGACGCTCTCATAGTGGACGGGCAGGCGGGAGTTGGCCTTGAGATAGGCGTACATCGAATCCGTGTTGTGATATCCGCCGGCCTCGTTGCCGAGGGACCAGAGGATGATCGAGGTGTTGGCGTGGATCTTATCGCGGTGGTAGAGGCTGGTGATCCGGTCCAGATAGTGCTGCTCCCACTTCGGGTCGTTGGAGATACGGTCGTAGCTGGGCGGCAGCTTGGCAGCCCAGACCCCGTGGGTCTCCAGGTCGTTTTCGTCGATCAGATAGATGCCGTACTCGTCCGCCAGCTCCAAAAGCAGGGGGTCCGGGGGATAGTGGGAGGTGCGGACGGTGTCGATATTGAATTCCTTGCACAGGCGGAGGTCGCGGTCGATCTCCGCCGGGCTGAGATAATAGCCGTTCGTCGGGCTGGTGTCATGGTGGTTGACGCCGTGGAGCTTGATCGCCCTTCCGTTCACGCGGAAGACGCTGCCCCGGATCTCCACGGTGCGGAAGCCGATCCGCTCCTTGACGCAGCAGGTCGGGGTCTCGTAGTAGATATCGTAGAGGACCGGCGTTTCGGCGCTCCAGGTCTCCACGTCCAGGTCCGAAAACGTGACCTTGCCCCGGCAGCTCCGGGTATGGACGGTCTCGGTGCGTTCGAGCCCGTGGCCGGAGATGGTCAGCCGGAGGTCGGTGTCGGTGTGGGTCAGGGCGGAAAGGGTCAGCTTCCAGCCCGCCTCGGTCCGCTCCGTCGCGGCGGCGATATCCAACAGGTCGGTGGGCTCCGAGATGCGGAGCAGGACGTCGCGGAAGATGCCGTTGTTGCGGAACATATCCTGGCATTCCAGGTAGGTCCCGCTGCACCAGCGGTGGACGACGGCAACGATCTCATTTTCCCCGGCCTTGAGCTTCCCGCTCAGGTCGAACTCGGCGGTGTTGTGGCTGCCCTCGGAGTAGCCCACGTAGGTCCCGTTGCAGTAGAGGTCCAGGCAGCTTGCCACGCCGAGGAAGGAGATCTCCGTCCGAAGCTCCGGGCGCTCGATCTGCAGGGTTTTCCGGTAGACGCCGACGAAGTTATATTCCTCCTCCGGCTGGACCCAGCGGGGGCGCACGCCCTGGTCGCCGCCGATCCAGGCGAATACCTTGCCGACAGGCTCGGTGGCCGGGATCTCGGGCGGGTTGTAGGGGAACTGGTAGCGGACGTTCACGTAGAACGGGCGGTCATAGCCCCGGAACTGCCAGCAGGAGGGGACGTCGATCCGGTCGAAGCGGAGGGCGTCCGTATCCAGGATCTCCGGCAGCTCGGCAGGCCGGGGATAGAACTTAAAATCCCAGTCCCCGTTCAGACAGAGGACCTTTTCCGAGCGGTAACGCTTTTCGAGGGGGCCGACTGCGTCGGCAGAGGCCCGGTCCGGATAGGGGATGAAGTAGGACCGCGCCGGGAGCTTCCGATCCCGGAAGACCGAAAAGGTCCGGTAGTTGGTGGTGTTCAGCCGGTATTTCATGGGGATGCCTCCCGTCTATCATCAGTTGTCGGACCGCTTGTAGCCGTTCTTCATGTGCTCGCAGGCCACGAGGAGGACCTTCTGCAGGACGGCGGCGGTCTCCTTCTTCGCCAGGTCGGCCAGCTTTTCATTGGCCTCTGCAATCAGGGCGGCGTCGCCGGTCTCGGTGATTTTCGCGTCGTACTCGTTCATGATCCTGCGGGCCTTGCAGGCGATGGCGTACTGCCAGCGCTCGACGTGGACGATGCTGTCGCCGTAGCAGGGATCGGCCAAGGCGCCGAGCAGGCGGGTGTTCCAGTAGAAGTTATCGGTGGAGACCTCCGTGGTCACGTCCCGCAGGTAGGCGGGCATATCGTCCACGTTGGTATAGACCGGCAGGAAGGCCCCAAAGGTGGTGGAGGCAAAGCAGACCCACTCCACGCCCTGAACGGCCTCCGGCAGCCAGCCGCGGATCTGGCAGATCGCGGTCACGCCGGTGCGGTTGATGCCGATGGGACGGTAGATCCCCTTGCGGGCCGCGCCGGCGGAATAGGGATCGTAGGGCGTGCCCTGATAGTGGGCGGAGAGGATGGCGCCCACGTCCTCGGCGGTGATCTTCTGCTCCGGGACGAAGGACCAGGGGATGTTGTCGCTCTCGGGGCCGTAGTCCGCGTCGGGGCCGTCCCATTTGATCGTGGCGGGACAAAGGCAGCGGCCCATGTACCAGGCGCGGGGCGTATTATAGATGTGGTCGTGGAAGGTGTGGGAGCCGAAGGCCAGGCGGGGGTTGAAGGTCTCGCCCCGGTTCAGGTCCAGGCGGTTATCCCGGATGAACTCGCGCAGGTCGGCGGAGCACATGCAGTCCTTCTGCGCGCCGAAGGCGTCTTCAAAATCGAAATTGTCCAGACCGAACTGATTCGGCATGACGACGCAGCGGTCCTCCGGCACGCGGCGGGCGATCCAGTGGTGGCCGCCGATGGTCTCCAGCCACCAGATATCATCCTTGTCGTTGAAGGCAACGCCGTTGCTCTCATAGGTGCCGTATTCCTCCAGCAGTCTGCCCAGACGGACCACGCCCTCACGGGCCGTGCGGATATAGGGCAGGACGAGCAGGACCATATCCTCCTCGCCGATGCCGCCGGGAACGGCGGGCGAATCGCCCTCCGCCTCCTGGGGCGTGACCAGGGGATCGGCGCTCAGGACGCGGGGATTGGTGGTGATGGTCTCGGTGGCAGTCATGCCCACGTTGGCGGCATTGATGCCGGTGGCGGGCCAGACGCCGTGGGACGGGTCTACGCTGGGGCAGGAGGTGTAGCGCAGGGGGTCGTCGGGCAGATCGAGCTCCAGCTTGCCGATCACGCTTTTGTAGCGCCGGGGCTGATCCTCCGGCCGGACCACGATGATCTTCTTGTGGTCAAAATGGCCGTCGTCGGTGCGGGCGATCATGGTGGAGCCGTCGTTGCTCGCGCGTTTTCCGACCAAGAGAGTGGTACAGGGCATTGTGAATTCCTCCAATCGACTGGTTTTTTGGGGTTTTATTTGTTTGCTGGCGCGTGGCGTTGCATAAGTTCCGGCAGCCAAATCAGAGATTTGGGCCGTCATTTCGGTACGCGCCCCGACGGGTTATTCCAGGTTGTCCGGGCGGAGGCACTGATAGGACAGGATCGCGCCGGCGGCTTTGCCGACGGCTTTTTTCATGTTGTAGCGCTTCGGGAATGCGCTGATCAGGGTGGAGAGCTTGGAATAGCCGTAGGTGCGGGCGTCGAAGTCCGGCTTTGCGCGCTTGAGGAACTGGCCCGCGTCGCTGACAAAGGCGTAGCCGTCGTCGTCCTGATACTTATCCCAGGCCGTGCGGAGCAGGACGTGGATCTCGTTGATGTCCTCGGCCTTGGCGACGGCCTCATCCTCAGCGGTCTGCTTCTTGCTCTTTTTGCCCTGGGCGGACTTGCCGGACTGCTTCGCGGGCTGGGGCGCGGGCTCCTGGGACTGGATGCCGAGGTTCTCCAGGTACAGAAACTCATCGCAGCTCTTGCGGAAGGCCTCCGGCGTCTTCTTTTCGCCGACGCCCACCACATAGACGCCCTGCTCGCGCAGATGGATGGCGAGCGGGGTATAGTCGCTGTCGCTGGCGACCAGGACGAAGCCGTCATAGATGCTCTGATGCAGAAGCTCGATCGTATCGATGACCATTGCCATATCGGTGGCGTTCTTGCCGGTCACGTAGTCAAACTGCTGCTCCGGCTTGATGGCCAGACGCTTGATCTCGCTCTCCCAGCGCTTGAGGTTGTCCTTTTTCCAGTTGCCGTAGGCGCGCTTGACCACGATGCGGCCCAGGGTGTTGACCTCCTGGATGACCGCCTCCAGCTTGGCAAGCTGGGTGTTATCGGCGTCGATCAGCATGGCGATCTTCTGTAAATTCTCCATGGGATCTCCTTAGGGCAGCCGCAGGACGGCGGTCTGTGGGGCGGTTTCGGCTGTCAGATTCATGGTATTCGTCGGGTATTCGACCGCGTCGGTCCGGAGGCGGAGGAAGTCGTCCAGCTCCGCGATGACCGGCAGACCGCTGCTGCCGCGCTTGTAGTGCATGGGGATGACGACGCGGGGCCGGATGGCTTCGGTCAGCGCCTGCGCCTGATCCGGACCGATCGTGAAGAAGCCGCCGACGGGGATCAGGGCGGCGTCCAGGTTTTTCAGCTGCTCGCACTGCGCATCGGTCAGCGCGCAGCCGAGGTCGCCGAAGTGGGCCAGGCGAAGGCCCTCGGCCTCCAAAATGCGGATCACGTTCGTCCCGCGCTTGGTCCCGCCGCAGTCGTCGTGAAAGCTGGGGAGCTCCGTGATGCGGAAGGGGTTCGTGCCGCCTTCGCGGAGGCGGACGCAGTCCCGCCCGTTGTGATCGTGATGCTCGTGGGAGCAGAGGACCAGGTCGGCCTCCAGGTCCAGATCCGGCAGGCCGGGGACGGAGCCGTTCTGATAGGGGTCAAAAACGACGGTGAAGCCGTTGCAGGTGACGGAAAAGCAGGCGTGACCGTGATAGGTGATGGTCAGCATGATGACTCCTTTCCGGAAAGACGCTGTCCCGAATACCGCCTGACGGGTGGGATCCGGGACAGTGGGTTCCGTTTGAAATTTCTTAGAAGCTGCGGTCCTTCTCGGCGATCTGCTTCAGGCAGAGGGCACGGAAGGCGTCGGGCGTCATGGCGCCCAGGTCCGCGCCGGTACGGGTACGGACGGAAACGGTGCCGTTCTCCATATCCCGGTCGCCGATGACCAGCATATAGGGAACCTTCTGCATCTGGGCCTCGCGGATCTTATAGCCCAGCTTTTCGGAACGGTAGTCGCCCTCGGCGTCGATCTCCGCAGCACGGAGGTCCTCCACCAGCTTGGCGGCGTATTCGTGGGCCCGGTCGGTGATAGGCAGGACGCGAACCTGCTCGGGGCTCATCCACAGGGGCAGGGCGCCGGCGTACTTCTCGATCAGATAAGCCAGGGTGCGCTCATAGCAGCCCAGAGAGGTGCGGTGGATGATATAGGGAATCTTCTTCTGGCCGTCGGTATCGGTGTACTCCATGCCGTAGCGCTGGGCCAGGAGCATATCGACCTGGATCGTGATCAGGGTGTCCTCCTTGCCGAAGACGTTCTTATACTGGATATCCAGCTTCGGGCCGTAGAAGGCTGCCTCGTCGATGCCGACGGTGTACTCCACGCCCAGATCGTCCAGGATGGTCTTCATCGTGGCCTGGGCAAGCTCCCACTGCTCCGCGGTGCCCTCGTACTTGTTGTTCGGGTTGGCGGGGTCCCACTGGGAGAAGCGGAAGGTGCAGTCGTCGAGCATGCCGACGGTGTCGAGGCAGTATTTTGCCAGCTCCAGACAGCCCTTGAACTCCTCCTCGAGCTGCTCGGGGCGGACCATCAGATGGCCCTCGGAGATCGTGAACTGGCGGACGCGGATCAGACCGTGCATCTCGCCGGAGTCCTCGTTGCGGAAGAGGGTGGAGGTCTCGTTCAGACGCATGGGCAGATCGCGGTAGGAGCGGGCGCGGTTCAGGAAAACCTGGTACTGGAAGGGGCAGGTCATCGGGCGCAGGGCGAAGCACTCCTTGGTCTCGTCGTCGGGGTCGCCGAGGATGAACATGCCGTCGCGGTAGTGGTCCCAGTGGCCGGAGACCTTATAGAGCTCGCGCTTTGCCATATAGGGGGTCTTGGTGAGCTGATAGCCGCGCTTGCGCTCGGTATCCTCGACCCAGCGCTGGAGCTTCTGGATCACGCGCGCGCCCTTGGGCAGGATGATGGGCAGGCCCTGGCCGATATAGTCCACCGTGGTGAAGAACTCGAGCTCACGGCCGAGCTTGTTGTGGTCGCGCCTGAGGGCCTCGGCCTGCTGGTCGAGGTAGGCCTGGAGCTCTTCCTTGGAGGGGAAGGCCACGCCGTAGATACGCTGGAGCATCTTGCGGTTGGAATCGCCGCGCCAGTAGGCGCCGCAGGCCTTGGTCAGCTTGAAGCCGTTGTGCTTGATCCGGCCCGTGTGGTCCAGGTGGGGACCGGCGCAGAGGTCGGTGAACTCGCCCTGGGTATAGAAGGAGATGACGGCGTCCTCAGGCAGATCCCGGATCAGCTCAACCTTATAGGGCTCCTCACGGCCTTCCATGTAGGCAATGGCCTCGGGGCGGGGCTTTTCGCTGCGGACGATGGACAGGCGCTCCTTGCAGATCTTCTTCATCTCGGCCTCGATCTGCTCGAGATGCTCGTTGGTAAAGGAGAACGGGGCGTCAAAGTCATAGTACCAGCCCAGATCGATGGACGGGCCGATGGCCAGCTTGACCTCGGGCCAAAGGCGCTTGACCGCCTGCGCCATAACGTGAGAGCAGGAGTGCCAGTAGGTTTTGCGGTAGGCTTCGTTTTCGAACGTGTACAGATTTTCTTCAGACATGATAATACCTCCCAGTCTGTGATGATGTTCCGGGGGTGAAAAAAGACCACCCCCGACCGGATTGGTCAGGGGTGGGATAAATACTTATTCCACGGTTCCACCCTGGTTGCGGTTTGCGAAAAACCGCCGCTCATAGGCCGCTGTAACGGGCTGACCCGGCCTCCCATACTGGCCTGCGCGTTCCGGGAGGCGGCTCGGAAGTGGTGGGAGCGTTCACACACCGCAAGGCCCTTTCAGCACGGGGAGCCTCTCTCTGACCGGTGGACGCGGACGTCCGTCTTCGTCGTCGCTTTTTTCATTGAAA
>CAMHMK010000081.1 GCA_946186225.1 uncultured Clostridia bacterium | reverse complement strand
TTTTTCCTCACATATCCTGTATGATTAAGACGATTGTACCATATTCTTTGGCATGCTTCAATGGAAAAAACCTCTTTTGCCTTGACAGACAAAAGAGGTTTCTTTTATGGTGCGCGAGGCGGGACTTGAACCCGCATGCCCGGAATGAGCACTAGAACCTGAATCTAGCGAGTCTACCAATTCCACCACTCGCGCGTGTTTGCGGTCTCTCGACTGCCCCGATATATTAACACAAGAATCCGCCATTGTCAATCCTTTTTTTCGGAAAAAGGAAAAAACTTCGGCGGGGAGGCCGTGTGCGAGCGGGCAGGGGAGAGGGCTTTGGCAGATTCGCAGCCGGGACTCAGAGCAGACGCCTTGCCGCTTCCAGCATCGTTTTCCGGGCCAGCTTGCTCACGGTCAGCCAGGGGCGAAGAAGGTCGAAGGCGTGGGTGTTGGCGTGGTAGACGTCGCAGCTTGCTTCCACACCGGCCTCGTTCAGCTTCCGCACGAATTCCAGCGTCTCACAATAAAACGGCTCCCCATCGCAGACGAAGGTATAGGCCGGCGGGAGGCCCCGGTAGTCGGTCTGCCGGGCCGGGGAGGCGTAGGCCGGAACGGGTTCGTTCGGGTCCAGGGCGGAGAGGTAGACCTTCCAGGCTGCGTGGTTGCGCTCGGTGTTCCAGACCATGGCATGGTTGTCCCGGCTGGAATCAGTATCCTCGCAGTCGAGCATCGGGTAAAGGGGGAACTGGGCGTGGATGGGGAATTCGCCCCGGTCCCTGGCGTACATGCAAAGGGCCGCCGTCAGACCGCCGCCGGCGCTTTCCCCGCCCACGGAGATCCGCGCCGGGTCGACGCCGAGCTCGTCGGCGTGGTCGAAAAGGTACTGCAGAGCAGCATAGCAGTCCTCGAGGGCGGCGGGGAAGGGGACCTCCTTGGCCAGCCGGTAATCCGGCGCGAGCACCACAGCGCCGATCTCGTGCGCGATGTCCCTGGCCCGGCTGAAATAGACCATATAGGAGCCGCCGGTCACGTAGCCTCCGCCGTGGATCCACAGCAGCCCCGGCAGCAGGCCGGACTGGTGCTCCGGCCGCAGCAGGACGCAGTGAATCGGATGGCCGCCGGAATCCACGGTCCTGGTCTCGGTCTGCAAACCGCGAAATGATCTCATGTCAGGGTCCCCCTTTCGTCAGATGCAGACAGTATACCCGATTCCGGCCGGGATTGCAACCACTGTGGGCGGATTTCCTCCAAAATGATATTGACCTTTCCGGTCCCGGTCAATATAATGGAGTAAGATTCACAACGCCGCCCGCTCGTCGGGCCATGGAGAGAGGGGACTGCCCATGAAACAAGTGCTGGCGTTTTTAAAAAAGGAACTGATGCTGACGCTCTCCCTGCTTGCGGCGGCAGCGGCGCTGATCATCACCCCGCCCACGAAGCAGCTGCTCCGCGACATCGACTGGCGGACGCTCGGGACCCTGCTGATGATGCTGACGGTCTTGGAGGGCTTTAAGCAGGAGAACGTCCTGCGCCCGGTGGTGCGTCTGGCCGGGCGGCTGCGCACAATGACCGGCCTGACGTTGTTTCTGGTCTTCGGGGTCTTCTTCTCCTCTATGTTCGTGACCAACGACGTCTCGCTGATCATCTTCGTTCCGCTGACCATCCTCCTGTTCCGCGCGGGCGGAAAGGAGCGGTATTTGCTCCCGGTCCTGACGATGGAGAACATCGCCGCCGTCCGCGGCAGCCTGCTCATGCCCTTCGGCAGCCCGCAGAACCTCTTCCTCTACGGGCAGGCGGAGGTCACGGCCGGACATTTCATGCTGCACATGCTTCCGTTGTGCGCCATGTCGGCTGTCCTGCTGATTTGTTTCATTCTCTTTCTCTACCGCAGGAATCTGAGGGAGCCCATCGGGGCCGAGGCCGCCGATACGCCCTGGCAGCCGGAGGGACGGGTCCGCCGCATCGTCTACTTCGCCCTCTTTGTGCTGGTCCTCTTGGTCATTGTGACCCGGACGCCCTACTGGTACGCGGCGGTCGCCGTCGTCCTGCTGACCGTCCTGGCGACGGATCGGAAGCTCTTTGCCAAGGTCGATTACGTCCTGCTCCTGACCTTCCTCTGCTTCTTCATTTTCTCCTCCTCCATCACCGCCAATCCGAAGATCTCATCAGTTCTGCGTCGGGCGGTGGCAGAAAACGAATACTGGTGGGGCATCGGACTGAGCCAAGTGATCTCCAATGTTCCGGCCACGATCGTCCTTTATCCCTTCACGGAAAACTTCGCAGGCCTGATCTACGGCGTGGACACGGCCGGACTCTGCTCGCTGATCGGCTCTCTGGCCTCCGTGATCAACTACCGCATATATGTTCGCGAATACCCCGGCCAGGGCGGCCGCTTCGTCAAGGTCTTTACGATCATCAGCTGGGCCTTCTTCTTGCTGGTGGTGATCCCCGGCCTGCTGCTCTCGCGCTGGTCGTTCTTCTGATACTCACCGGTTCGTCCGCTCGAAAAAGAGTCGGTTCTCCAGGTCTCTTGCAGACCGGAAGAACCGACTCTTGTGTATTATTTCAGCTTCTGCAGGCTCAGCGATCCTCTCGGAAGTAGGCAAGCCCGAGCGCCTCGGGGGGCTGCTTGTCCTTGCTGTTTCGCAGGCTCGTGATGACCAGAACGATGACCGTCACCACGTAGGGCAGGATCTTATAGAGCTCTGTGGGGATGAAGGAGACCTGCAGGCGTACATAGAGGATCATCAGTGCGCCGAACAGAACGGAGCCCCAGATGGCCGAAAGCGGACGCCACAGGCAGAAGATGACCAGGGCAACGGCCAGCCAGCCCTCGCCGGACAGGCCCTCGTTGTTCCAGGTGCAACCGGCACTCGTCGTGATGTAAATCATACCGCCGATCGCGGAGATGCCTCCACCGATGATCGTCGCCAGGTATTTATAGCGCGTTACGTTGATGCCTGCGGCGTCGGCGGTCGCCGGGGACTCTCCTACGGACCGAAGATAGAGTCCGACGCGGGATTTTTTCAGGAACAGGTGCATGCACACGGCCAGAACCACGCCGATGTAGAAGAACCAGTTCGCGCCGAAGAGGATCGGCCCGACCACGGGGATCTTCTGCAGGAAGGCCGGCATGGGGGAGGCGGTAAAGGCGCTCTTGAGCGCGTTGGAGACGGTTACGTAGCCGCCGGCCTTCAGGCGCATCAGCTCGCCAACGAACTGACCCACGCCGGTGCCGAAGATGGCCAGGGCGAGACCCGTCACGTTCTGGTTGGTCCGCAGCGTGGTGGTCAGGAAGGAGAAAATCAGCGAGGCTAAGGCGCCGGCCAGGAAGGCGCACAACAGCGCAATCAGCAGAGCAACGGCAAAGGAGGGGGCGGACGCTGCCTGCTCATAATAGTACACGCCGCCCAGACCGATGGCACCGCCCATGAACATGATGCCCTCCACGCCGAGATTCAGGTTGCCGGATTTCTCGGTCAGAATCTCACCCAGCGTGCCGAACATCAGGGGCGTGCCGTAGATGATGGCGGCAACCAGGAGGTCGGTGATCAGTTTCATCCCTGCTTACCTCCCTTCTCGGGGCGGGACCCGCGGAAGACGATCCGGAAGTTGATGAAGAATTCGCAGCCCAGCATGCAGAACAGCAGCAGGCCGGTGATGATGTCGGAGATCGCCGCCGGCACGCCCATCTGGGTCTGAAGGGTGGAGGCGCCTTTGGTCAGGATCGCCAGCATCAGGGAGATCAGGATCATGGCAAAGGCGTTCAACTGGCTCAGCCAGGCAACTGTGATGGAGGTGAAGCCAACGCCGCCGGCAATGTCCTTTGCCAGGGTGTTGTTCGCGCCGGAGGCGACGATAAAGCCCACCAGACCGCTGATCGCGCCGGAGAGGAACATGGTCCGCATCATGATCCGGCCCACGTTCATGCCTGCGTACTGGGCGGTGCGCATCGAGTCACCGATGACGGAGATCTCATAGCCGTGCTTGGTGTATTTCATATAGACGTGGATCAGCACCGCAAGCACCAGCACGATGATCCACCCGCAGTGGACGCCAAGCACCTTCGGCAGGCAGGCGTTTGCAGGGAACTGAGCCATGCGGCCCTGCCGCGCCTCCCAGGGTCCTGCCTGGAGCCAGGCCACCACGCCGATGATGATGTAGTTCATCATCAGGGTGAACAGCGTCTCGTTCGTGTTCCATTTCGCCTTGAAGAAGCCCGGAATCAGGCCCCACAGGCCGCCGCCGAGGATGGCGGCGATCGCCATCAGAAGCAGCAGGGGCAGGGCGGAGAGCTTCGCTGCAAAGAGCCGGACCATCAGGGTTGCCGCCAGGGCGCCGGCCGTGATCTGACCCTCAGCGCCGATGTTCCAGAACCGCATCTTGAAGCAGGGCGCAATGGCCAGGGCACAGCCGAGCAGCGGAACCGCCATCTTGACGGTCTGCCGCCGGAAGGCCTCGTTTCCGAGCGCGCCCTCGAGCAGCGTCCGATAGGCGGGAATCGGCTGATTGCCCGTGATTGCAATTGCCAGACTGCCGATCACCAGGGCAACCAGAATGGAGGACAGCCGGATCAGCCAGGCCCAGGACGGCGCGATGCCGGTCCGCTTTGCCAGGTGAAACAGGGGCGTTTTGACTTTATGCTCCATGTGCTTCCGCCTCCTCTCCGTGGCTGGTCATCATCAGACCGATCTCCTCTTTGGTGGCGGTCCGGGCGTCTACGACGCCGCTGACCCGCCCGCCGCAGAGCACGAGAATGCGGTCACACAGCTCGAGCAGGACGTCCAGATCCTCGCCGACAAAGACCACGGCGCAGCCTTTCATCTTCTGCTCGGTCATCAGATTATAAATCGTATAAGAGGTGTTGATGTCCAGGCCGCGGACGGCGTAGGCAGACATCAGCACGTTCGGGCTGGAGGCGATCTCACGGCCCACCAGAACCTTCTGGACGTTGCCGCCGGAAAGCCGGCGCACGGGGAAATCAATGCCCGGCGTGACGACCTCGAGGTCCGTCAGAACCTTTTCGGCCAGGGCCTTGGGCTGTCTGCGGTTGACGAAGGGGTTTTTCCCGCGCTTCCAGCTTCGGAGCATCATGTTCCCGGTCATGCCCATCGAGCCGACCAGGCCCATGCCGAGCCGGTCCTCGGGCACGAAGGCCAGGGCCACGCCGTGCCGGCGGATCTGCATCGGGGTCAGGCCCACCAGCTCCACCGAGCCGCCCTCAGGCGGGTCGTATTCGATCGAGCCCTCCGCCACCGGGCAGAGCCCCGCCACGCATTCGAGCAGCTCCTTCTGCCCTGAGCCGGCGATCCCGGCGATGCCTAAGATCTCTCCGCCCCTTGCAGTGAAGGTGACACGGTCGAGCTTCTTGACATGTTCGGCGTCATAGCAGGTCAGTCCCTTGACGCGGAGCCGATCCACCGGGGCGTCGAAGATGGGACGGTCGATGTTCAGCGTCACGCTGTGGCCAACCATCATGTCTGTCAGCTTCTGGGCGTCAGTCTCAGCGGTGTTTACCGTGCCGATGTATTTGCCCTTGCGCAGCACGGCGACCTTGTCGGAAATCTCCATGACCTCGTTGAGCTTGTGGGTAATGATCACGATGGCCTTGTTGTCCCGGCGCATATTGCGGAGGATCGCGAAGAGCTTCGTGGTCTCCTGCGGCGTCAGAACGGCGGTCGGCTCGTCCAGAATCAGAATGTCCGCGCCGCGGTAGAGAATCTTGACAATCTCCAGGGTCTGCTTCTCGGAGACCGACATGTCGTAGACCTTCTTCTTCGGATCTACGTCGAAGCCGTAGCGTGCGCAGATCTCGGCAACCCTCGCGTTTGTCTGCTTGAGATCGAGCTTCTTTTCATCCGAAAGACCCAGGACGATGTTCTCCGCTGCGGAAAAGACGTTGACCAGCTTGTAGTGCTGATGGATCATGCCGATCTTATGGGCATAGGCGTCGCGCGGGGAGCGGATGGAGATCGGATGACCGTCGGCATAGATCTCACCGCCGTCCGGCTGATAGATTCCGGCCAGCATGTTCATCAGGGTCGTCTTACCGCTGCCGTTTTCGCCCAGCAGGGCCAGAATCTCTCCGCGCCGCAGGCCGAGACTGACGTCGTCGTTGGCCGTGATCGCGCCGAAGCGTTTTGTCAGGTGTTTGAGTTCGATTGCAAATTCTTCAGACAAGGCGGTTCCTTCCTTCCTGCTTGGATTCTCCCCTTGCCGGCAAGCCTCCGACAAAGGTTGACGGGCGCCCGGCGCTGCCGCCAAGCGCCCGTCTGTATAAAGGCGAGAGATTGTTCGGGAAATCAGTTCAGCAGCTCGATGCCGTCGATGTCGATGGCAAAGTAGGGAGCGGACTGAACGGTGGATTCATGGAAGGCGCCGTCATAGACAGCTTCCTCGGAATCGGGGGCGAAATCGCCGTCGGTGTCCAGAGCGTAAGCCTGGGTCAGGGTCTCACCCTTCACGGTGAAGGTGGAGGTGTCGAAGACCTGGAGCTTGCCGCTCTTGATCTGCTCCTCAACCTCGGCCAGCTTCTCGGCGGTGCCGGGGGCGACGATGTCCTTGTTGAGATCCGTCAGGACGACAGCGCCGTCAGCAATGCCCTTGCACCAGTCCTGCGGGAATTCCTTGCCGTTGGCAACCGCTTCAATGACCTCGGTGAAGTAGACGCTCCAGTCGATCCGGGTACCCACCAGGCAGGCCTCGGGGGCGACGGAGATCATGTCGTTGTTGTAGCTGGTGAAGAAGGCGCCCTTGGACTGGGCTGTGGTGGCGGGGGTGGAGTTGTCGGCGTGCTGGGAGATCAGCTTGCAGCCGGCGTCGCAAAGGGCGGAGGCGGCGTTGCTCTCCTCGGTGGCGTTGGACCAGGAGTTGACGAACTGGACCTTCATGGTCACGGACGGACAGACGCTTCTCGCGCCAAGGAAGTAGGCGGTGTAGCCGGACTTGACCTCGGCGAAGGGGAAGGCGCCGACGTAGCCGATGATGGCTTCCTCGGGCTTGATGGTGCCCTCGTCAATCAGCTGCTGGAGCTTCATGCCGGCAACCACGCCGGCCAGGTAGCGGCCCTCATAGATGGCGGCAAAGGCGTTGTGGGTGTTCTTCAGATCGTCGTTCCAGGAGACCTGGTTGGTGCAGGAGACAAACTGGACGTTGGGGTACTCGGGGGCAACCTTGAGCATGTAATCCTCAAAGCCGAAGGAGTTGTTGAAGATCACAGCGCATCCGGCGGCGGCCAGCTCGATGTTGGCATCCTCACAGCCGGAGTCCTCGCCGACGTTGTACTTGGTGACCCATTCGACGTTGATGCCCTTGGCCTTGAGTGCCTCGGTGGCTGCATCACGGCCGCGGATGAAGTTGTAGGTGTAGCCCTGATCGTTCTCGTCGCCGATGCAGATCAGGCCGACCTTCACGGTTTTGGCGCCGTCCGTTTTACCGGCGTCGTCCTTCTTCGCGCAGCCCACGAACAGGGCGGCAACGAGGGCTACACAGAGAAGAATTGCGAATAAACGTTTCATTATCTCTACCTCCTAAGTATTATCGATCACGCCCCCGGACGGCCCGCCGCCCGAAAACGAAATCATATTTTAATTATAGCATAGCCGCACGGAAAATACAAGCAATCACAGACAAATTTGTAAATTTTTGGCAGCCGTTAAGCGGTCCGGCATCAGCCTTTTTTTCCAAGCTTTTTTTTCAGCGCGGCCCAGACGTCGGTTTTGCTCGTAGTGCCCTTGCGGATGCCCAGGATCGAGGACCCGTGGCAGAAGACAGCCAGCAGCGTGAAAACGCCGGCGAGGATCGCGGCCTCCCAGTTGCGAAGAAACAGCATGCAAATCCCGTAAACGATGGGGATGATGACGCCTGCCAGACACAGATACTTGGTCGTAAAGGTCAGCAGAATGCCGAACAGATGGGCGATCAGGCTCCAGAGCGGGGTGTAAAGGGTGATGGCAGCCGAGGAGGTCGCCACGCCCTTGCCGCCGCGGAAGCGCCGCCAGAAGGGGAAGTCGTGGCCCAGGGTGCAGCCAAGGCCGGCGTAGAGACCGATGATGGCCCCGCTTTCTTTGAAGACGAGCCTGCTGACGACCACAGCAAGAATACATTTGAAGATATCGCCGAGCAGAACCAGAATTCCCGGAACAAAGCCCAGGGAGGCCATAATGTTTGCCATGCCGGGATTGCCGGTCTCGCCAAGCTCGGCGGCCCGTTTCCCGGCGAATCTCTTGGCGACCAGCTCCGCGGTCAGAAAGCAGCCGCAGACGTAGCCGATCAGAATGCTGAGAAGCTTATCTGTCACGTTGGGTTCCTCCTTCCGTGCCAAACCGGAATCTTGTTTCGGACAGCTACATCTTATAATAAATTCAATGCAAAAGCAATCCCCCCGGTCAAATTTAGCTGGGGCAAACCGCAAATATATTCCGCCCGGGCAGGGGAGAGGACGCGCGGCCGGGACTTAGTGTAAAATATTAATTGGCAAAGGACGAAAAAAGAGGAAGAACCGA
>CAMHMK010000080.1 GCA_946186225.1 uncultured Clostridia bacterium | reverse complement strand
GTATACCAGAGGCGATAAGTGCAACTTCAGCGTCCATTACCAAAGAGAAGGATAATTGAATCACGATCGCAGGATCATAACGCCGCACGGCGGGCTTCGGCTCGCCGTGCGGCATTTTATATAATTGTTGTTATTTTTTGTACCAATTTAACAATTCGTGTCCGACCGGGCTTTTCGAAGGCGAATGCTCTGCCTCGGGCGAGCCAAACGAAGTGCTCGGAAAGAGCGAAAATATGCCATATTTTGCTGCTCCACAGGCCTTGCGATTGCCGCGCCTGTGTTCCGCCAAAGTGGTACAAAGTTATTGACAAGTTATATGGAAAATGCTATAGTCAATTTAGCGTGAGAAACCGCTGAATACTATGGTTCTGCTTTGACGGAGCCGTGAAAAAAGGAGAGAACGCCATGAAAACCTGGAAGAAGATCCTGCCGCTTTTGCTGGCTTTGCTGATGCTGGCGGGCTGCGGCGCTCCTGCCGCGCAGGAAACGGTTCCTGTTCCCGCGGCCCCTGCAGACGCCGCGTCTGCCGATACCGCAGAGGACGGCGACTACAAGGTGTTGAATGTCGGCCGTATGGCTGAGCTGTTCGACATGGATTCCACGATCGCCACGGAGGCTGACTGCTTGGAGGTTATCTCCGCGATCATCGAACCGCTCTTCGTCACTGCTGCGGACGGCACGCCGGTCAACGCGCTGTGCGCATCCTATGAGACGAACGAGGAATCTACTGAGTATGTGTTCCACATTCGTGAGGACGCCAACTGGATGAACGGCGTACCCGTCACGGCGGACGACTTTGTTTTCGCATGGCGCCGTCTGGTCGATCCCGTGACTGCCTCCGAATACAGCTTCATGATGGAAGTGGCGGCCGTGAAGAACGCAACGCCCATCATCAGCGGCGAGCTGCCCATCGAGGAACTCGGCGTCAGCGCTGTGGACAGCAAGACCCTGAAGGTCGAGCTGGATCATCCTGTTTCCTATTTCCTGAACCTGATGACCTTCCCCAGCTTCTGTCCGATCAACGAGGCCTTTGCCACGGAGCTCGGCAGCGAGTATGCGCTGGGCGCCGACAAGCTGCTCTGCTGCGGCCCCTTCTACATGTCTGCCTGGGACGTGGGCGGCAACACCTATCAGCTCAAGAAAAACCCCAGCTACTATGACGCGGACAAGGTCAATCTGGACGAAATCAATTTCCAAATCATCAAGGATCCGCAGCAGACGATGCTTGCCTATGAAAACGGCACGCTGGATTATGTCCGCCTCTCCGGCGACCAGATCGTGAAGTACCAGACCATGGACGGCTTCACCCGCATCGAAGAGGGCTATTTGTGGTATCTCTCCCCCAACCTCAATCCCAAGAGCGAGGAATATTCCTGCGGTCTTGAGAGTGAAAACCTGCGCATGGCCATCGCACTGAGCTATGACAAGGACGTGATCTGCTATGAGATCCTGCAGGACGGCTCCACGCCCGCCGACTTCGCGATCCCGAACCGCCTGGCCATCGGCCCGGACGGCAAGGACTTCCGTGAGACCTCACCGCTCTACCTGCAGACCGACAAGGCCAAGGCCCAGGAGTACTGGGAGGCAGCCAAGGAAGAGCTCGGTGTGGACGAAGTCACGATCGAGCTTCTCTATGACGACTCCGACTCCACGCCGCTAATTGCCCAGTTCCTGCAGAGCGAGATCGAGAACAATCTGCCCGGCGTACACATCAACCTCAAATCTCAGCCGAAGAAGAGCCGTACCGAACTGATGCAGAACCGTGAGTATCAGCTCGGCCTGACCCGTTGGGGCCCGGACTACGCTGACCCGATGACCTATCTGGACATGTGGACGACCGGCTCGACCTACAATTACGGCGAGTGGAGCAATGAGGAATATGACAAGCTGATCGCGGACGCCAACGGCGATCTTGCCAACCGGTACGAGGAGCGCTGGGAGGCGCTCAAGCAGGCCGAGGCGCTCGTGATGGAGCACGCTGTGATCCTTCCGGTCTACCAGAAGGGTACCGCCGCCATGGTGCGGCCCGGCATCACCGGTTTGGCCTTCTTCCCCGTCGGTGTGGGAACGATCTACAAAGACGTGGATGTGAACTTCTGATACAAGCATTCATACAGCAAATCCGTTAAAGGGCGGCCGCGCTACATCGGTTGCGCGGCCGCCCTTCGTAAAGGGGAAAAAGTATGTTTAAGTACGTCCTCAAACGGGTGCTGATCTCGGTGGTCACGGTCCTCATTATTCTCGCCGTTCTCTTTACCATGCTTCACAGCATGCCGGGCAGCCCCTTCAACGACGAGAAGATCACCGCGGTGCAGCGGGCAAATCTCGAGGCCAAATACGGCCTGGACAAGCCCCTTCCCGTTCAGTTTGTCAATTATCTCAAGGCCATGCTCTCCGGGGATTTCGGCGTTTCCTATGTCATCCAGAAAAATATGCCCATCGCCTCGCTGCTGCGCGCACGCATTATGGTTTCAATCCGCATCGGGGTGCAGGCGGTGGCGCTCGGCACGCTCATCGGGCTGCTGATGGGGATTGTGGCTGCGATGAAGCGCAACTCCTTCCTGGATACTTTCGCCACGGTGGTCTCCGTTATCGGCGTTGCCTTTCCCTCCTATGTGTTTGCCATGGCCATGAGTTATTTTATCGGCTTCCGCCTCGGCTGGCTGCCGCTGCTGTACAGCACGGCGGACGCCGCGCGCTCGACCGTGATGCCCACGATCTCGCTAAGCATGTTTTCCATGGCTACCGTCGCGCGCTTTGCCCGGACCGAAATGGTGGAGGTCATGGGTTCGGACTACATGCTGCTGGCCGACTCGAAGGGCATATCGTCGTTTCGGCTGCTCGGCGTACATGGTCTTCGCAATGCGCTGATCCCGATCGTCACGGTGCTCGCGCCCCTGACGGTCGAGCTGATGACGGGAAGCCTTGTGGTGGAGCAGATTTTTGCGATCCCCGGTATCGGCAGCCTGCTGGTGTCGGCGATCCAGTTCAACGACTATAACGTCGTGCTGGCGGTGGTGTTCGTTTACAGCATCATGTTCATCTCTGTGATGCTGATTGTGGATATCCTTTACGGTGTGATCGACCCGCGCATCCGTCTGGCAAAGGAGGATGCTTCAACATGATGACGGCAAAGGAGTATGCCTCTCTCGTAGAGAGAGAGGATTTCGTACCGGCACAGAACCGGGATCTCGGCATCGATAAGGTTTACAGTGCACAGAGCTTCTGGAAAGACGCGCTTGGCCGCTTCGTCAAAAACCGCGGCGCGGTGTTCGGGCTTGTAATGATCGTACTTATCGTGGTTATGGCCTTTGCCGGTCCCACGCTGAGCGGTTATGATTACCGCACGCAGGACATGTCCCAGCGCAACCTGCCGCCGCACATCGCGGGCTGGGAATCCGCTCCGGTTTTTTCCGGCGTCTATACCCAGTATGTCAACGGCGAGCCGATCCGCAGCAACGTCTATACCCAGAAGGGAATCGAGGATGTGACGCACATCTTCGGGACCGACGCCCTTGGCCGCGATCAGTTTGCGCGGACATGGACCGGTACGCGCGTTTCGCTGTATGTGGCGCTGGTGGCCATCCTTATCGACACCTTTGTCGGTATGAGCTTCGGGCTGGTCTCCGGCTATTATGGCGGAAAGCTTGACTTCTTCCTCCAGCGAATCGTTGAGATCCTCTCCACGATCCCCACGACAGTGATCGTGACGCTTCTGATCGTGGTGATGAAGCCGGGCCTGACCAGCATCACCGTGGCTCTGATGATCACTGAGTGGATCGGCATGAGCCGCGTGACTCGTGCCCAGACCCTGCGGCTGAAGGAACGGGAATTCGTCCTCGCTTCCCGCACCCTGGGTGAAAGCACCTTTTCGATCATTTTCCGGGAAATCCTGCCGAACATCTTCGGCCAGATTATCGTCATGTGCATGATGACGATCCCGAACGCCATCTTCACCGAGGCCTTTCTGGCATTCATCGGCCTGGGCATCCCCGCTCCTCTGGCAAGCCTCGGCTCGCTGATCAGCGACGGCTTCAAGTCCATGACCATGTATCCCTTCCTGGTGCTCTTCCCGGTCACGGTGCTGGCACTGCTGATGCTGAGCTTCAACCTGATGGCCGACGGCCTGCGCGACGCCTTTGACCCCAAGATGAAGGAGATGTGAGCATGGAAAAGACATTGACGATCCGGGATCTCCGTATCTCCTTCCAGGCAAGCGGCGGTACGGTGCGCGCCGTGCGCGGTGTGGATCTGGACCTTTATCAGGGGGAAACGCTCGCCATCGTGGGCGAGTCCGGCTCCGGCAAAAGCGTGACCGTCAAGGCGATCATGGGAATTGTCAGTTCCAACCAGATTGTTGAAGGCGGGACAATCCTTTATCGTTGCCGGGAGAAGGATGAATGGACGGAGCGGGATCTTCTGCGTCTGTCCCGCCGCGAGATGCGCCGGCATATCAACGGCACGCATATTGCCATGGTCTTTCAGGACCCGATGACCTCGCTCGACCCTACGATGACGATCGGCATGCAGCTGATGGAGGGGATGATCCAGCATCTGCACCTGTCCAGAGCGCTGGCCCGCCGCCGGGCGATCGAGCTGCTGGAGCTCGTCGGCATCCCGGAGGCAGAAAAGCGGATGCGGAACTATCCCCACCAGCTCTCCGGAGGCATGCGTCAGCGCGTGGTCATCGCCATTGCCCTCTCCTGCAGCCCGGACATTCTGATCTGCGACGAGCCGACGACGGCACTGGACGTTACGATCCAGGCCAAGATCCTGGAACTGATCCAGGAGATCCAGCGGAAAACCGGCATTTCGGTAATCTATATCACACATGATCTCGGCGTCGTGGCGAAGGTGGCGGACTATGTGGCCGTCATGTATGCCGGGCGCATTGCGGAAAAAGGCACGGTGGAGGACATCTTCTACGACCCGCGCCATCCCTATACCTGGGGTCTGCTCAGCAGCATGCCGGACATCTCCGATGAAAGCAGCGAGAGGCTTTACACGATCCCCGGCTCGCCGCCGAGCATGGTAGACCTGCCTGCGGGCGATCCTTTCGCCCCGCGCAACGCCTATGCGCTGGAAGCGGATTTTAAGGCGGAGCCGCCGATGTTTCAAATCAGCCAGACGCATTTTGCGGCAAGCTGGCTGCTGGACGAGCGCGCGCCCAAGGTGGCGATGCCCGACTCGCTGCGCCGTCGCATCGAAAGCATGAGGGGAGGGGAAAGAACAGATGGCTGAACACCTTCTGGAAGTGGAGGGCCTGAAGCAGTACTTCCGCGTCAGCAAGAAATTCACGGTCAAGGCGGTGGACGGCGTCTCGTTCTATATCGACGAAGGGGAAACCTATGGCCTTGTGGGCGAGTCCGGTTCCGGTAAGTCGACGATCGGCCGCTCAATCATTCGTCTCTACACGCCGACCGCGGGCCGCGTTCTCTTCGAGGGCGTGGAAATCTCCGGCCATCTTGGCGCGGCGGAGACGCGGCACCTGCGCACGCGCATGCAGATGATTTTTCAGGACCCCATGGCCTGTCTCAATCCGCGCAAAAAGGTGGGAGATATTATCGCTCAAGGCCTTGATGTGCATCACCTCTATGTCAATGCTGACGAGCGGCAGGAAAAAGTCTACCGCATTATGGAGCGCATTGGACTGGACCGGGAGCACGCCAATCGCTATCCCCACCAGTTCTCCGGCGGCCAGCGCCAACGCATCGGCATCGCCCGCGCGCTGATCATGGAGCCCAAGCTCGTCATTGCCGACGAGCCGATCTCTGCGCTGGACGTCTCGATCCAGGCGCAGGTGGTCAACCTGATGAAGGACCTGCAAAAGGAGCTCGGCGCGGCCTATCTGTTCATTGCGCACGATCTGTCCATGGTCAAGTACATCTCTGACCGCATCGGCGTGCTGCATCTGGGGCATCTGGTGGAGACCGGGACGACGAAGGACATCTTCGATCGTCCGCTGCATCCCTATACGAAGAGCTTGCTCTCTGCTGTTCCGCACCCGGACCCGCGGGTGGAGAAGCAGCGCACGGCGATCGCCTATGATTACAAAAGCTCCGGCATCGACTATACCAAGGGCAGCTATCACGCCGTCAGCGAGACACACAGCGTCCTCGCAACGGACGAGGAATTTGCCCGCTGGTCGGCACGCTGAGGGCAAAACTGGATAGAAAAGAAGGCTGACGGTGCTCCGTCAGCCTTCTTTTGATTGTGAGGCTCAATAATCGAACTGCCTGTAGTAACGTCGGATCGAGAGCGGGTGACGCAGGAACAGCTCCATATAGGCGTCCACGCGATTGTTGACCGCGTGCATCACGAGATGCGAGATGCTGCCGCGGAACTCCTTTCGAATTCCCTCCAGCTCCAGCTCGGCCGTGTCGATGATCGTGTAGTTGGCGCAGACACGAGGCAGAAAGCGCGCGACGCGTTCTGCAAGCGGGCGCTGTTCGTCCTCGCCGATGAAGAGCGTGACGGGTGTGTCGGCGACGATGATCTCCTGCATGCCGTGGAAGAACTCCTGACAGCTGATAGACTTGGTGCGGATCCACATCTGCTCTTCCCAGTAGCACATGGCGTAGGAGTAGGTGGCTCCGTACTGGTTGCCCGAGCCGATGAAGTAGTGCGGCAGATCGGGCCGCTCGCGGTGGAAAGCGACTGTCTTTTTCGCGTACTCATATGCCCAGGCGTCCGCGGCCTTTTCTACCTCTGCCAGCGCGAGGGCGAGATGGGCCTCGATCTCGCGGTTGTACTCCTCATAGGCGGCGAACTCGCCGTTTTTGTACATGAGATAGTTTGCGACCATATAGAACTTCAGCTGCTCGTTCTTCGGATAGAGGATCAGATAATCCTGCTTGTCCGGCGCGGTCAGCATCGAATCCGGCGTGTCGATAAAGGCGAAGATCTTGCCTCCGATTTCCCGGACGCGCTCGACGAGCCGCACCATCTCCTTGGTGTTGCCGGAAACCGAGGAATAAATGACCACGGACCGTTCGGTAAAGCGGCGGTTGCCGGTGGTGAGAAACTCTGCGGCGTTTTCAACATAGATGGGCAGAGAAGAGCGGCCGCGCATATAGACCTCCACCTGCATGGCGGAAGCATAGGTGCCGCCGATGCCGATAAAATAGATCCCGTCAAAGCCCTCCTGCCAGATTTGGTCGATGACCGCCTCAATCTGGGGACGGAGCGCCAGAGCGCCCTGCACGCTCTCAATCGCTTCCTTTTCATCAAAATTGCGCAGGCAAGGACCCTCTGTCTCCTGCCATTTTTTCGCTTCAAAACTCATAGTACGACTCCTTAATAGAATTCTCCGTCCGTCTCCAGTCCGAGGAAGAAACGGAGTGCGGTCTGAATAGCCCGATCCCAGTATGGCCAGGCGTGCTCGCCGGGTCCCTCGCCATAGCAGTGTCCGTATCCGGCCTCCTCCGCCGCGAGACGGAAGCGCCGGTTATGCTCGTAAAGGAAGTCCTCCGTGCCGCAGAGCTGAATCAACCGCGGCCGGTCAGCCTGTGCGGCGGCGCGCCGCACCAGCGCGATCGGATCGTCCTCCTCGGGCAGCTCGCCCGTCGGGTAGAGCGCGTCAAACTCGCCCGGCTCGATCTCCGGCAGCATCCCTGCGCGCGCCTCGTCGACAAAACGGCGGAAGTCCAGCACGCCCGAAAGAGCGGCGATCGTGCCGAAGCGCTCCGGTCTGCGCAGGCCGATCTTGAGCGCGCCGTAACCGCCCATGCTCTCGCCCGCAATCATGCAGTCCTCGCGCGGCCGCCTGAGCGCGAACCATTGCTCGCACAGCTGCGGCAGCTCGTCGGCAACATAGTGGAAATAACGCGGGGCAGTGGGATAGTCGCAGTAAAAGCTGCGCTGTGCCTCGGGCATGACGACAATCAGATTGAATTTTTTCGCGTAGTATTCGATTTTTGAAAAGCGCAGCCACTCGTCGCAGTTGCCTCCGAGGCCGTGCAGCAGAAAGAGCAGCTTCGGCGTCCCGCCGAGCAGCGGCGTGACGTCGTTGGACGCATCCGGCAGGATCAGATTGATCCGCGTGGTGGTTTTCAGCTCTTCGGAATAAAAGTTGCCGCTAAAGCTTCCCATGTTTGCTCCTTTCAGCGCTCGACGATCAGCTCTTCTTCACCGCCCTCGGGAATCAGAACGCGCTGCAGCGCGATCACACGTCCCTCGCTATCAAGATACTCCCGCTCGAGACACAGGGCGGCGCGCTCCTCCCTGAGCCGCAGGATGCGCAGATCGCGCCGCTCAAGCTCGACAAGCTCAAGACTCTGGCGCGTTGTATGAACACCCGGGAGGGGCAGTCTCCACAGCGAGCCGCGTTCGGGCAGCGGCGCCCGCTTCCGTTCGGTGCCGTGTCCGGGCAGCACCAGTTCCTCAAGGAACAGCGGATCCCCATCTCGGCTGTAAAGACGGCGCAGGCACAAAAGCTCCTCCTCCTCGCTGACGGAAAAGCGAGCGGCGTAATACGTGCCCGCCGGACGAATCTGTTGGCGGAAGGTCCTCATGCGCAGACGCCCGGCGTCAACGGAGGGATTGGAATAACCGTTCATCTCTGTGCG
>CAMHMK010000079.1 GCA_946186225.1 uncultured Clostridia bacterium | reverse complement strand
ACTTCTTCGGGGAGTCGGACCGATCCGGCTGAGACTGAGCGAAACGGCGCTCTCACCCGTGAACCTGATACGGATCATGCCGTCGTAGGGAAAGAGGCTCCTGTGGCCACGGGCCGCACCTTGCCGACGGCAGCAGTCCGTCGGTTTTTTGGTACAGTCCCCGAAATCGACAACAGGAGGAATTATCATGCAGAAACCCACTTCTACGACCCACCGCCTCATCGAGAGCGCTGTCATGCTGGCTCTGGCGACCGTACTGAGCCTGTTTAAGCTCGTGGAGCTTCCCTACGGCGGTTCCGTCACCTTTGCCTCGATGCTGCCCATCGCCGTCATCGCCTACCGATACGGCAACGGCTGGGGCCTGGTCACCGGCCTGGTCTTCGGCGCGATCCAGCAGCTTCTCGGCCTGAAAAACCTCAGCTACTTCTCCACCTGGTATTCCATCGTTGCCATCATCGGCCTGGATTACCTGTTTGCCTTCGGCGTCATCGGCTTTGCCGGCACATTCCGCCGGATGAAGTCCCAGCCCGCCGGTCTGCTCCTGGGCTGCCTGCTGGCCGGGGTCCTGCGCTATCTCTGCCACGTGATCTCCGGCGCGACGGTCTGGGCCGGTCTGTCCATCCCCACCGCCGCGGCTCTGACCTACTCCTTTATCTATAACGCGACCTACATGGTCCCCGAGGTCATCGTTCTGCTTCTGGTCGCCTTCTACATCGGCAGCAGTCTGGACTTCCGGCAGACGAGCATCGCTCCCTACCAGCGCAGCGAGGTCCGGGGCATTCCCGCCCTTCGCTGGGTCTCCGGCATCGTGCTGACCGCCGGCCTGGTCTTCATCACGGTCACCGTTTTCGGCAAGATGCAGAATGCCGAAACCGGCGAATTTGACGTCACTGCGCTGAACACCGTTAACTGGACGGTCGTTCTCATCGTTGCCGCCGTCTCGCTGGTTTCCGCCGTCGTCCTCTTCGCAGGCTCCCGCCTCGGCCGCTCCGCTGCCCCGGAGGACAAGCCTCAATAATTCCCGCGCGTGCCGGGGGGCGTTCCTTCGCCGTGCGCGGAGGAACGCCCCCCGTTTGTCATTGGATTATACGGATTTGTGATCAAACGATTGGATCGTTTGATCACATTCCGGTATAAGAGGTGCGAGATATGTTCCAACTCAAAAAGCCCGGCCGGAATCTGATCGGCACGGGGATCCTGGCCGCCCTGACCGCCGCGCTGATCGCGGCGGCGCGGCTCCTGCCGGAATTCTGGTTTTCGTTTTATTCTGACTTCTCCCGCGGGGCGATGCACGTCCTCGGGATCGCCTTCGGACGGATCCCCTTCCCGCTCTGGGAGGCGGCGCTGGCGGCGCTGATCCTCGGTGCGATCGTCTGGCTGGTGTATGCCAGCAAAAAGCACCGCTTTTTCGGCTGGCTGACCGCAATCCTGGAGGTCCTGGCCCTGCTGGCCTTCCTCTTTGTGGGCCTCTGGGGTCTGAACCACTTCGCCCCGCCCCTGAAGGACCAGATCGGCCTGGAGGTCCGGGCCTACACCGAGACCGAGCTCAAGCAGGCCGCGCAGTTCTACGCCAGGCAGGCCAGCGAGGCCTCCAAGGCCGTGGAGCGCGATGAAAACGGCGATATCATCCTGCCGTCCTTCTCTGAGATGGCACAGACGGCGGAGGAATGTTATGTTAACCTTGGAAAGACTGTCTCCCGCTTTGACCACCCGGTCAATCGGGTCAAGCCCCTGCTGGTCAGCAAGGCCTTTGCCTACATGGGGACGACGGGCGTCTTTGTCTGTCTGACCGGCGAGCCCTCGGTCAGCACGGAATGCTTCCCGCTGGCTCAGCCCTTTACGATCTGCCACGAGCTGGGTCACAGCCTGGCCTTTGCCGCCGAGGACGAGGCCAACTACTGCGCCTATCTGGCAACCATGGCAAGTTACGATCCGCTCTTCCGCTACTCCGGCTGCTACGAGGCCTACGTCTACTGCTTCAACGCCCTCTATGACGTCCGCCCCTCTGCAGCACAGAAGCTCTGGGACCTCTGCTCGGACGAGCTGATCCACGACTGCAACGTGAACGTGAGCCACAACCAACAGTATGAGGGGAAGGTCCAGGACGCGGCCCAGGCTGTCAACGACGGCTACTTAAAGGCCTTTGATCAGCCGGAGGGTGTCCGGAGCTACGGTCTGGTGGCCGACTATCTGATCGCCGCCTATCTGGCGCAAAAGGAAGCAGCATCCGGCAGCTGACCGGATACGAACAGGAGGAGCTGGCATGAAGCTGATGATTCTGGACGGGAATTCCGTCATCAACCGGGCCTTTTACGGGGTCCATCTGCTTTCCACGGCGGACGGGCTCTACACCAACGCAATTTTCGGGTTTCTGAACATCCTGGAGCGGATGCGGGCCCAGGAGCGTCCGGACGCCCTGTGCGTCGCCTTCGATCTGCACGGGCCGACCTTCCGCCATCTGCGCTACGACGGCTATAAGGCCACCCGTCACGGGATGCCCGAGGAGCTGGCGATGCAGATGCCCGTGATGAAGGACGTTCTGCGGGCCATGAACATCCCGATCTACGCCTGCCAGGGCTGGGAGGCGGACGACGTGATCGGCACCGTCGCCAAGCGGTGCGGCGCCGAGGGCTGGGACTGTGTGATCGTCACCGGCGACCGCGACAGCCTGCAGCTGGTGGACGAGCACGTCTCGGTCAAGCTGGTGGTCACGAAGGGCGGCCAGACCAACGCCACGCTCTACACCCCCCAGGTCTTTGAAGCCGAATACGGTTTCGGGCCGATCCGCCTGGTCGACCTCAAGGCCCTGATGGGCGACAGCTCCGACAACATCCCCGGCGTGGCCGGCGTCGGCCCCAAGACCGCCACCGACCTCCTGCTCCGCTTCGGAACCCTGGACGGAGTCTATGAACACCTGAGCCGGGAAAACATGAAGGGAAAGCTCTTTGACAAGCTGGAATCCGGGAAGGAAAGCGCCTATCTCTCCTACGAGCTGGCCACGATCCGCACGGACGCTCCGATCGGGGAATTCTCTCCGGCAGACGCCCTGCTTCGCGAGCCGAACCGCCGCGCCCTCTACGATCTCTTCCTCCGGCTGAACTTCGTGAAGCTGATCGACAAGTACCGCCTCCGCACCCCGGAGCCGGAACAGCTCACGCTGACGGCCATGGAGCCACCGGCAGAGTCCGTGACCGCCGAGACCCCGGGCGCCGGGGACGTCATCGCCCTCCTGGACGGTCTGACCGGCAAGTCCGTCGCCGTCCGCGCCGACGAGAAGCTGGAAACGATCGCCCTGGACGATGGCAACCACATGACGATCCTGACCCGGGAGGCCCTCGGTGAGGCCTGGACAGACAGTCTGAACACCCTGTTCTCCGGGAAGATCTCCATTCTGACCCACGGGGCCAAGGAGCTCCAGCACCGTCTGCTGGCGCGGGGCCTTGCCTGCGAGGGGATCGCATTCGACACCGAGCTTGCCGCCTATCTGCTGGATTCGGCCCGGGGCAAGTACGAGCTGGCTCAGCTCGCGGTGGAATATCTCCACACCCAGCTCCCGGAGGCCAAGACGCTTGCGTCTCAGGGCGTCTCCGCGGATCAGGCTGCCGCCGCCGTTCTGGAAGCCGAGGCCTCGGCCATCCTGGCCCTGCGTCCGGTCCTGGACGCGGCCCTGCGGGAGATCGGCTGCGAAAAGCTCCTCTATGAGATGGACCTGCCCCTTTGCCGGGTTTTGGCGGAGATGGAGGTCGCCGGCGTCCTGGTGGACGCGGACGCCCTGCACCGCTTCGACGAGATGCTCCGCGGGCGGATCGCCGACTGCCAGCGTGAGATCTACCGCTTCGCGGGCGGAGAATTCAACATCAACTCCCCGAAGCAGCTCGGCGAGGTCCTGTTTGAAAAGCTCGCCCTCCCCGCGGGCAAGAAGACCAAGACCGGCTATTCCACCAACGTGGACGTGCTGGAAAAGCTCCGGGACAAGCACCCGATCATCCCCGAGATCATGACCTTCCGCACCCTGACCAAGCTCCAGGCGACCTACGCCGAGGGCCTGCTCAAGGTGATCGGTTCGGACGGCAGGGTGCGCACGACCTTCCAGAACACCGTGACCGCCACGGGCCGCCTGTCCTCCACCGATCCGAACCTCCAGAACATCCCGGTCCGCACCGATCTCGGCGCGGAGATCCGCAAGATGTTCGTTCCGGCCCCGGGCATGGTCTTCGTGGACGCCGACTACAGCCAGATCGAGCTCCGCGTCCTCAGCCACATGGCAGACGACAAGGCCATGCAGGACGCCTTCAACTCCGGCTCGGATATCCACCGGGTCACGGCCTCCCAGGTCTTCGGCGTACCCTTTGAGGACGTGACCGCCCAGATGCGCCGCTCGGCCAAGGCCGTCAACTTCGGCATCGTTTACGGGATCTCCGAGTTCTCGCTCAGCGAGGACATCGGCGTCAGCCGGCAGGAGGCCAAGCGCTACATCGACAGCTATCTGGAAAAGTATCACGGCATCCGCGACTTTATGACAGCCGTGGTGGAAAACGGAACGCGGGACGGCTGGGTCGCCACCCTCTACGGCCGGCGGCGCTATCTGCCCGATCTGAAGAGCAGCAAGTACATGGTCCGCGAGGCGGCCCGCCGGATGGCGATGAACGCCCCGATCCAGGGTACCGCCGCCGATATCATCAAGCTGGCGATGCTCCGGGTCCGCGAGGCCCTGAAGGCAGCGGGTCTGAAGGCGCGGCTGGTCCTGCAGGTCCACGACGAGCTGATCGTCGAATGCCCCGAGTCCGAGGCCGCGACCGTCCAAGCCCTGGTCACCCGGGAAATGGAGCAGGCCGCCGACCTCGCCGTACCCCTGACCGCAGAGGCCAAGACCGGCAGGAGCTGGTACGAGGCGAAATAGATTCCGACACAAAGGCCGCGCTGCAGGGATGCGAAGGATCGCATCTTTGCAGCGCGGCCTCTTTGCCGCATTCAGCGCTCGTAGTCGAATTCGAAATCGTAGATCGAGACGGTATCGCCGTCGTTGATGCCCAGCTCCTCCAGGCGGGTAAAGAGGCCGGATTTCCGGAGCTGACGGTCGAAGTAGTTCCGGGATTCGTAGTCGGCAAAGTTGATGTCGTTGATCAGCCGGGCCAGCCACTTGCCGGAGATGACCCAGGTATTGCCGTAGTGCTGGATGTTGAGGTCGTCGGCCTCCCCGGCCTCGGCCAGGGGACGGACGTAGTCGGCCTCATAGACCGTCACGGGCGGGAGCTCGCGCAGCTTCGCCGCGATGGTGCGTATGAGCTGCTTGGTGCCCTGGGTGGTGGCGGCGGAGATCTCGTAGAGCTCCAGTCCCTGGGCCTGGACGCAGGCGCGGAGGCGCTCCAGATTGTCGCTTCCCTCTGCAATCAGGTCGGTCTTATTGGCTGCCACGATCATCGGGCGGGATGCCAGCTCGGGGGAATACTCCGCCAGCTCGCGATTGATCTTCTGGAAGTCCTCCACCGGGTCGCGATCCTCGCAGCCGGAGACGTCCACGATGTGGACGATCAGGCGGCAGCGGTCGATGTGCCGCAGGAAGTCATGCCCCAGACCGGCGCCCTCGGCCGCGCCCTCGATGATGCCGGGGATGTCGGCCATGACGAAGCTGACGCCCTCATCCACGTAGATCACGCCCAGGTTCGGGTACAGCGTGGTGAAGTGGTAGTTGGCGATCTTCGGGTGGGCGTTGGAGGTGACGCTGAGCAGGGTGGATTTGCCCACGTTGGGGAAGCCCACCAGACCGACGTCGGCCAGGAGCTTGAGCTCCAGAATGACCTCGTGCTCCTCGCCGGGCAGACCGGCCTTGGCAAAGTTCGGGACCTGTCGGGTCGGGGTGGCGAAGTGCTTATTGCCCCAGCCGCCGCGTCCGCCCTTGCACAGGACGAATTCGTCCACGTCGGACATATCCTGGATGACGGCCTCGGTCTCGGCGTCGCGGACCACGGTGCCGCGGGGCACCCGGATCACCAGATTTTCCCCGCGCTTGCCGGAGCAGCGCGCACCCTGACCATCCTGGCCGTTCGGGGCCTGGTATTTGCGTTTGTAGCGGAAATCCATCAGCGTGGAGAGGTTGTCGTCCACCTTGAGGATGACGGAGCCGCCGTGGCCGCCGTCGCCGCCGTCCGGCCCGCCCGCCGCGACGTATTTTTCACGGTGGAACGCCACCGCCCCATTGCCGCCGTTTCCGGCCTTGACAAATATTTTCACTTTATCGACAAACATGGTATCAACCTCCTGCGTAGGGCGGCCTATTGCCTATTGCCTATTGCCTGATATACGCCAAAGGCCGGAACAATCTATGTTCCGGCCTTGTGACTGTTCTTACTGCTCTGCGTAGACGGAGCACATCTTGCGATCCTTGCCCATGCGCTCGAACTTGACCTTGCCGTCAATCAGCGCAAACAGGGTGTCGTCGCTGCCGATCCCGACGTTGTGACCGGGATGGATGTGGGTGCCTCTCTGGCGAACCAGAATGTTGCCGGCCAGGACGAACTGACCGTCAGCCCGCTTCACGCCAAGCCGCTTGGACTCGGAATCACGACCGTTCTTGGTGGAGCCGCCGCCCTTTTTGTGGGCGAAGAACTGTAAACCGATGTTCAGCATGTGTTACACCTCCATAACTTCGATATAATCAGGATTTTCGTCCCGCAGGGAGGCCAGGGTCAGCATCATGCCGTCCAAAACGGTCTGCACGGTGTCCTCGTCCTCATACTTTGCGGGAAGGGTCAGGGTGATCTCGGCGTTTTCGTCGTCCACCCTGGTTTTGGCGCCGACGCCCAAAATGTCATTGAGCGTGGCTTCTGCAAAACGGACCACGGCAGTCACTGCCGCACATACGATGTCCGCGCCGGCCTCGGCATAGCCGCTGTGGCCGGAGACCCGGAACCCGGTCCGTCTGCCGTCTTGACTGAAAAATTCAATCGTAATCATAATTACGCGTTGATCTTCTCAATCTTGACCTTGGTGTAGGGCTGTCTGTGGCCGCGGAGGGACTTGCTGTCCTTCTTGGGGCGGTACTTGAACACGATGACCTTCTTGGCCTTGCCGTTCTTGATGACCTTGGCTTCCACGGAAGCGCCGTTCACCACGGGGGTACCGAAGCGGGAGTTCTCGCCGTCCACGATTGCCAGCACCTGATCGAAAGTTACGGTGTCCTCAGCCTCGACGTTCAGCTTTTCGATGAAGAGCTCATCGCCTTCGCTGACGTTGTACTGCTTGCCGCCGGTAACGATAATCGCCTGCATATTGTCTCTACCTTTCTTGTAGTCTCGCTTTGGAGGTGACAGGGCAGTCCTGTGCTTACAGACCTCTTCAATGCGGCTCGTACACTATACCACAGAGAAAAACAAATGTCAAATGAAATTTTTGGATTTATTATTTTTTCTTCCCGGGGGTCGTTTGCCCAACTCCACCAACGGGCGAGGCAACTCAATATCCAGGTGATTGATTCTTTTTCCCGCGTCGGCTATAATGAGCCTGCAATCAAAAAACACCACATTGCAAGGAGGGAACCAACCATGGAAATGGGAAAGAAAATCAGACAGCTCCGCTTCAAGGCCGGCCTGACCCAGGATCAGCTCGCCGAACGGCTGGGGGTCGCCCCGCAGTCGGTCTCCAAATGGGAAAACGCGGCGGCCATGCCCGACATTACCACTCTGCCGCTCCTGGCGGAGATCTTCGGCGTCACCATCGACGACCTGTTCGATCTGACGACCGAGCAGCGGCTCAACCGCATCGAGAACCGAATGGACGCGGAGGAGGAGCTCCCGGCAGACGTCTTCCGTGAATTTGAAGGCTTCCTGCAGGCCGAGCTGAAGGACGAGAAGAACAAGGACCGCGCGACCGGACTGATCGCCTACCTCTATTGGCACCGCATGAACGCGGAAGCCAGGAAGGCGAGCCGCTACGCAAAGGAAGCCATCACCCGCAACCCGGCCAAGAAGGACTGCCAGTGGATCCTCAGCTACACGGACAACCACGCCGTTTGGGATTGGAACATGGCAAACCACGCCAAGGCCGTCGACTTCTACCGCGAGCTGGCGGAGAACAACCCGAACGAGGCCCTGCCCTGCATGTATCTGCTGGACAATCTGATCGCCGACCGCCGGGCCGACGAGGCGGAGTACTGGCTCAGCCGCTACTGCGCCATGCCCAAGGCGCACCCGATCATGAAGCAGGTCTACCGCGCCCACATCGCCCTGGCCCGCTTTGACGAGGCCGAGGCGGACAAAATCATCGAAACCCTGCTGGCAGAGCAGCCGGAGAGCGACGCCGTTCTCTTTGAGGCCGCGCAATACTACGCCGCCAAGGCCGACTACGAAAAAGCCATTGACTGCTATGAACGCGCCTTCGCCGCGGACCCGAAGCGGCCCAGATTCCAGGATCCCCTGATGGGAATCGCCCAGATCTGCGAGATCCGGGGCGACTACGCCCGGGCTGCGCAGACCTACGACCGGATCATCGACCTGCTGGAAAACGAATGGGGTCTGAGTGAGGAGACCGACTCCTCCGTGACCGAGGCCAAGCGGCAGAGAGCCCGTCTTCTCGCCAAGGCATAATTCAAGCGCTGAGG
>CAMHMK010000078.1 GCA_946186225.1 uncultured Clostridia bacterium | reverse complement strand
TCGCTGCGCTTCGCGCAGCCTTTCCAGCACATCGTGCTGGAAAGCCGTCTCATGCGATCATGGATAAAAAGTAACCTTTTTATTAGAAGATCGTATGAATCGTATCCCATACAGCAGCGGGACCGGCGCGTTTGCGCCGGTCCCGCTTTTGGGTGCGATCCGGAATTGTTATCGGCCGCGCTGCATCCAGCGCGGGCCCATCTGGCGGATCCGGGCCTTCATGCCCGCCACGTCCAGAACGCCGCAGGCGAAGCCGCGCCGGACCAGAGCCTCGGGCAGGTACTCGTCGTACTTGTCAAAGACCGGGACCTCCTTCGGATAGAGCAGGTCCTCGGGGGAGAAGTCCTGTTCGGCCTCGTCCTGCAGAATGCAGTAGAATTCCTCCTCGCTGACGTCCATGCTGAACTGCATGAAGTAGGGACGGGCCGAGTTGAAGCCCCGCAGCCCCAGCCGCTTGGCGCATCTCAGCTTCAAAAACCGCTCCAGGGCCAGGAAGGCATAGGTCCCCAGCCAGGGGAAAAGGCAGTACATCCGACCGCCCAGACAGACCAGGGGCCGCTCCGCGATCCCGGTGTGGGCCGCGTCCCGGCGGAAGGAAGCCAGCCTGGCGGCGGCGTTTTTGCGGAGATAGGCGTAGGTCTCGGTTTGGGAGATGAGGGTGTGCATCCGTTCCAGGATCTTCGTGTGCAGGTCGCCGGGCACGTCCCCGAAATAGGCCGGGATCGTCCCCTTGACCGGGTAGCAGTAGACCTCCCGGCGCTGATGGTCGATCTCCTCCACGACCCAGACCCGGCCGGCGATGGCGATCTTATCCCCCACCGGGGGCGGCTTGACGATGGTGCCCAGCTCCTGGGAGTCGCAGCGGACCGAATACTCCTCGTTTTCCTGGAAGACCGCGTAGAACTTGAAGCTGTTTACCACCCGCTCCCCGGCCAGACCCACGATAAAGCCCCCGTTCTCGGTCCGTTGAACCTGGTCGGTTTCCAGCAGGTGCTCCAGCAGGCAGCGGAAGTCCTCCTGTGTCACGTTGCGGAAGGGGGAGAGGGTCAGAACGCGGGACGCCAGCTCCGGGGCTGTCATCTCGCCCTGGGAGGTCAGGGTGCTCATCGTCTGGTGGTAGAGCAGGGAGAAGGGCAGACGGCCCTCCCGCGGCGGCTCCACCCAGCGCTCCTCCAGATAGAGCTGGACCAGGGCGATGGCCTGCAGCAGCCGCCAGGGGACGGTCTCGGGCAGGACGGCCCGGGCCTCGGCGTGCTCCTCCCGGACCACGAACCACATCTCCTCCGGATCGCCGCGCCGTCCGGTACGTCCCATCCGCTGCAAAAACCCGGAAACGGTCCAGGGCGCGTCGATCTGGAAGGCTCGCTCCAGCTTGCCGATGTCGATGCCGAGCTCCAGGGTCGCCGTGGTGCAGGTGGTCAGCGGGCGGTCGTCCTCCTTCATGGCGTACTCCGCGCTCTCGCGATAGGCCACGGACAGATTCCCGTGGTGGATCAGGAAGCGGTCCGGCTCGTGCCGGGCCTCGCAGTAGCCGCGCAGGGTGGAGGTGACCTCCTCGCATTCCTCGCGGGAATTGGAAAAGACCAGGCATTTCCGGCCCTTCGTGTGCTCGTAGATGTAGCCGAAGCCGGGGTCTGCTGCCGCCGGCGCGCGGTCATCCACCGGCTCCTCGGGCTGTGCTTCGGCTTCCGTCGGCGCGCCGGTGACGGGGTCGGCCTCCGCGGCCTGGGGTGGGGTCTTGTAGAAATGCTCCACCGACAGCCGCCACTTCATGCCCGGGGCCTTGACCCGGGGAATCAGCGTGTCCCGCCCGGTCCCGGCCGAGAGCAGACGGCCCACGGCCTCCGGATCGCCGATGGTCGCGGACAGGCCGATCCGCCGCGGGTTGACGCCCGCCGCCTTCCCCAGCCGCTCGATCAGACAGAAGGTCTGCATGCCGCGGTCCCCGCGGAGGAAGGAGTGGATCTCGTCGATGACCACGAAGCGCAGATCCCCGAACAGGCGGGGCAGCTCACTGTGGCGGCGGATCAGCATGGCCTCCAGGGATTCCGGTGTGATCTGCAGAATGCCGGAGGGCTTCTTCATCAGCTTCCGCTTGTGGGAATCGGAGACGTCCCCATGCCAATGCCAGACGGGGATGCCCGCCTCGTCCAGCAGATCGTTCAGCCGCAGGAACTGATCGTTGATCAGCGCCTTGAGCGGGGCAATATAGAGGCAGCCCACTGTCTCGGACGGGTGCTCCGCCAGCAGGGTGAGGATCGGGAAAAAGGCGGCCTCCGTCTTGCCGGAGGCCGTGGAGGCCGTCAGCAGGACGTTGTCGTCGGTGCCGAAGATCGCCTCGCCTGCAGCGGCCTGGATGCCGCGCAGAGACTGCCACTGATTGCGGTAGATGAAATCCTGCACGAAGGGGGCGTAACGTGAAAAGACGTCCATCCTGTCCTCCTACACCGTGAATTCGGCAAATGGATTGTCGTCGTCGGCAGCGCCGGGGTCTGAAAAGGCAAAGTCCTCAGAGGCCAGCAGTTCGGCGGGCGAGGTCTCCGGATGCTGATAGAGGATGTCCAGCAGCTCGATGAAGTCACGGATGATCTCCCGCGGGGTGATCCGCGTGTCCGCGCCGACGCGGCTGTATTCCAAGCGGATGAAGGCGGCAAGCTCCTGCTCGCCCAGCCTGCGCTCGTAGTCGTAGAGCCCGGCGTGGAGGTCTGCCAGCTTTTCCGTCAGCACCAGCATCTCCTCCGGCGTCAGCGGGTCGAGGCGGATGACAGGGGAGAGGAGGTCCCGAGCGCCATCCCGGCTGAACTTGCCCTCGGCCAGGCGGGAGGACAGGGCCTCGTAGCTGTAGACGCCGCGCCGCCGGTCCTCGATGCACTGGGGCGTCCCGCTCATCAGAAAGCCGATGCCCCGGGCCTTGCCCTGCAGGGCGTCGTTGTAGATGGTCAGGATCTTTTCATAGTTGCTGTTGCGGGTGATGCTGTTCGGGATCTTATAGATGTTCACCAGCTCGTCGATCAGAACCAGCAGGCCCTGATAGCCTGCCTGCCGGAAAAAGACCGCAAAGAGCTTGAGATAGTCGTACCAGTCGTCGTCGGTAATGATAACGTTGACGCCCAGCTCCTGCCTGGATTCGGTTTTCGTGGGGTATTCGCCCCGGAACCAGCGCAGGACCCGCGCGCGGGTCTCCTCGTCGCCCGAGACTGCCGCCTCGTAGTAACGCGAGAGCAGACGGGCGAAATCGTAGCCGTGGACCAGCTCCTGCATGCTGCCGATCACGGCGTAGATCTCCCGGCGCACGGCCTCGGAGAAGCCGGGCCGGTCCGGCCCGCCGTCCGCGGCGACCCTCGCCTGGACCGAGCTGATCCAGCGGTCCAGCACCAGGCCCAGGGCCCCGCCCTCGGGACGGGTCTTGGTGGAAAGATTCCCGATCAGCTCCCGGTAGGTGGCCAGTCCCTGGCCGCGCGTACCGGTCAGACGCCGCTCCGGCGAGAGATCCGCGTCCGCCACAACGAAGCCGCGGTCCATCGCGTAGTTGCGGATGGTCTGCAGCAGGAAGCTCTTGCCGCTGCCGTAGCGGCCCATGATGAAGCGGAAGGAGGCCCCGCCTTCTCCGATGATCTCAATATCGTGCAGCAGGGCGTCGATCTCATGCTTCCGGCCCACGGTCACATAGGGCAGACCGATCCGCGGCACCACGCCGCCCTTGAGCGAGTTCAGAACCGCCTGGGCGATCCGCCGCGGCGCTTTTCGTTTGACTTCCATCATACTCCATTCCTCAGTCATCCGGCAAAAGCAGGTCCCGCAGCTCCTCCGCGTAGTCCTCCAGGACCGCAGGGGCAGTGTCGTCGCCGACAATCACCGTATCTCCAAAGGTCTCCATCAGCTTTTCGTTGATCGTGTCTGCCAGCAGGGCGGGCAGCAGCCGCTGCCCGGTGCAGAAGCCCTTCCAGTCGCCGCCTGTCAGCAGCAGCGTCAAAAACTGCAGCTCATCGGCCGTCAGACCGGCGGGCGGGGCGCATTCCTCCTCCGAAGGCGCGGGGATCTCAGGCGCTTCGGGCTCCGGCGGAAGCTCGTCTTCCTCCTCCTGCCCTTCCAGCAGGCGGGCCTCCGTGTGCGCTGCGTCCGAGCGGATCCCGGCAAGCAGATCGAAGCGGACCTCGACCTTCGGCCGCAGTGCCTCCCGCCGTTGACCGTCCCAATCCGCCACAACGCGGCGCAGCACGTCCATGGTTTCCGCGTCCAAGGCTCCGGGCTTGAGCGGGCGGCCCCAGCCGGCGGCCTCCCGCAGCAGACGGTCAACCTCCCGCATCAGCTCGGTCATGGGGCGGAGGGTCTGCAGGGGCCGATTGCCGCCCAGAACGGAGCAGCGCCATTGCCCTTCCTTGCAGACGTAGGCGCGGGCGCCGTCGATCTCCACGCGGCAGTCCGGGTGGGGAGCCTCCTCGTGGAAGACTGCGCCCCGGAACATTTCATACCTGCGGCTGCTCCGGACGCCGCTGAACATCTCGGCAAAGCGCGGGTTTCCGTGGGTCCGCCGGTGCTCGCAGAGGGCGGTGTAGGCTCTGCCCATCACCTCCGCGGCCTCCGTGCCGTGGTCTCGCAGACAGACCGAACGCTTCTCGGTCCAGCCGCTGATTCTCTGCATGGCCTCGAAGACGGTGCGCGGGTCGGACTGCTCCGGCCGGCGGAGCACGGTGCGGAACCGATCCGCCTCCAGCTCCTCTGCGAAGACACGGGAAAGATACTCCGCGCCAAGGTCATAGTAGATCGCAAAGTCCCGGCCCCAGCGCAGCAGATGGGAGCGCAGCGCAAAGTCCTCATAGTGGGCATAAATCTGCTCGAGCATCCCGAAGCCGTCCCTCGGATCGGAGAAACCGTACAAGCCCAGGATCTCGTAGACGTACAAAAACACAAAGGAGAGCGGGGCGTAGTCGAACCTGCCTTGACGCAGCCGGGTCCGCCAGCCGAAATAGCCCTCCAGAACCTCCCGCGGCAGATCCCGGTAGGTCGTATAATAGGACCGGAAGACGCCGCGGTAAACCGCGTCGCTCTTCCGGTCAACGTATCGCCTTGCGTCCTGGGC
Organism: uncultured Clostridia bacterium; assembly: GCA_946186225.1. Classification (GTDB taxonomy): domain Bacteria; phylum Bacillota; class Clostridia; order Oscillospirales; family Oscillospiraceae; genus JAFRPC01. The sequence goes on along the minus strand of CAMHMK010000078.1, from coordinate 3,531 downwards.
AAAGAGGGCTGACTTTTCTGCCAGCGGATCCCAGATCGACCATGAAAAATCCGGAAGCGTAAAGGAAATGCGGATCGATGGTCCGTCCGACGCCTCCGTCAGCGGCTGCGGACGCGGCGGGATCGGGCGGTCCTCGTAGGCGGAATCATCGTCCGCCGCCTGAAACCATTTGACAGCCATTTCCGCAGCCTCCTTCCCGATTAAGATCCCACCAGCTGGCTCAGAATGGGCCGCAGAAGCTGGTAGCCCTCAAAACGATTGTCCTTGGAGCCCGTCAGAAAGACGAGCTGAGCCGACGGATCGGTGAGGCTGCCAAAGCGCTTTATGGTATGGCTGACACTGGAACCGGTCACGTCGGAGACGTAGAAATGCGAGCCCTCCGGCAGAGGAAAATCCTCGGACGGATTGCCGAAGGAGATGGTGATGTTGCTGCTTGCAAAGAAGTTCAGCAGCTCGGTGGCGGTGTCCGTTGTGAGCTGTGTGCGGCTCTTCTCGGATTCATAGACGATCTGCCGGCTCTCCGGGAAGTAGAAGTCGTCAAAGACGATCTCCTTGAAGCCCTTTCCGGCCAGCTCGCGGGCAATCTGCTTGAGATAGGCCACCACGGTCTCGTCGCCGGGATCCAGCCAATAGCAGCCCTCGCCCACCCAGAGCGCGCCGCCGGAGATGGCAAGGCCGCAGCTCAGATGCTCCAGGGCAAAGGCGGTGTCCTGAAAGGTCTTGACCCGGGCGACCATCGTAAAGCCGCGGTTTTTGAGGGAGGAGAGGATGGCGTCCACCTTGGAAACGTCCACGTTTGCCAGCGGTGCGCCGTCGATCTGGGTGGAGTAGTAGAAATCCCCGTTCCCGGCCTTGAGATCGATCATCACCGTGCAGGGCCCCTCCAGATCCCGGACTGCCTGCAGAACCGCGTCCGGGTCCGAGAGCATGTCCAGATCAATATAGTAGCCGCTGACGTGCTCGGCGGTTTGCTTGCTGACGTTGGGATCGGCGTATTCGATCTCGACGGACTCCACCGGCTGAAAGCCGTTTGGCTCCGAGGGTGTAGTCTCAGCGGGCAGGGCGGTGTTCCGCCCAAAGTCCAGATAGGCCCCGTCGGGGGTGTAGACCACGTAGCGGCCCAGATAGACCACCGCGATCAGCACCAGAAGCAGGGCGGCCGCAGCGGCAATCAGAAGGACCTTCACGCCCGTCCTGAGTCGCTGCCTGGACCGATAGGAGAAGGATCGCAAGACTCAGTCCCCCTTGACCGCCGTGAAGCAGCACCAGTCGTTCATGGTCTGCAGGGTTTCGATCCGAAGCCCTGCCGCTTCGATCGCGGCGCGGACCTCCTCGTACCGGCTCTCCAGCACGCCCGAGCAGATGACCACGGTGCCTTCCCGCAGGAAACGCGGCAGTACCGCGGCCATGGGAATGATCACGTCGGCGAAAATGTTCATGCAGATGATATCGTAGGTTTTGGAAAACAGGTCTTCCAGAGCCGCTTGGCCGGTGATGACGTTGCCGGTCACCGCGGTGAAGCGGTCCGCGTCCAGGCCGTTGATCGCCGCGTTTTCGCGGGCGATGTCCTCGGCCTTGGGATCCACGTCCACGCCTGTGGCGTGGGCGGCGCCGAGCAGGAGCGCCGTGATGGAAAGAATGCCGCTGCCGCTGCCCAGATCCAGCACCTCCTCGCCCCCGCGGATGCGCTCCTCCAGCCGGAGCATGCACATCTGCGTCGAGGCATGGGCGCCGGTCCCGAAGATCATGCCCGGGTCGAGCAGGACGGGAATGCGCCCGGCGGTTTCGGGCTTCATCCACTTCGGCACCACGATCAGCTTTTCCCCGATGGGGATCGGCTGATAATACTGCTTCCAGTTGTTCTCCCAGTCCTCATCCCGGACGTTTGCCAGGGAGAGCTTCAGCGTCCCGAGCTTTGCCTCGGGGAAGGCGGCGGGCAGGGCGGCCAGCATGGCGCGGAGGCGCTCGACCTCCTCCATGGCGCCGGCATCGTCGGCCAGGTACAGCCGGATGCGGGAGACCCCGTCCAGACTCTTTTCCAGGTCCTCGTCCACGATGTCCCAATAGTCGCGGTTGGTCTCCAAAAACGTATGAAATTCAGCTTCGTCGTCAATCACGAAGCTGTCAAAGCCGTTGAGCGTCAGCTCGGTCTCCAGCAGATCGATCCCGCGCGAGTCGGAATCCACAGTCAGCTCCAGCCACTCCATTTTGCATCGTTCCTTTCCGGATGGTTCCAGCCTATTCTACAGGATTTCCCCTGGAAGTACAAGACTTTTTTGAAATTATTTTTCATTTTTCTCTTTCCTTTTTGAGAACCTTGTGATATAATACATCTGTATAAGTGGAGTAGTCACATTCGTAGACAGGAAAGGAGCGAATCATGTTCAGCGTCAACGAAAAAATCCATTACGGTGGCAGCGGAGTTTGCATAATCCAGGAGATCGCTACCATGCGCTTTGGCAGGACGCGAGAACGTTACTATGTGCTCAAGCCGGTCTACCAGAACAGCTCCCTGATCTACGTCCCGGTGGATAACGAGGCCCTGGTTTCCAAGATGCGTCCGGTCCTCACCCGGCAGGAGGTCGACGATCTCATTGACGAAATGCCCTCGGTGGAGACGGCCTGGGAGGAAGACAGCCAGCAGCGCAAGCTGAACTTTGACGCCCTGCTGCGCTCCAACCAATGCAGGGATCTGGTCGTCCTGATCAAGACCCTCCAGGAGCATAAGGTCGTGCGGGCCAAGCTCGGCAAGACCCTCCACGTCTCAGACGAGACCTATCTGCGCGAGGCGCAGCGCCTGCTCTTCGACGAGTTCGCCGGCCCTCTCGGGCTGATGCCCGCCCAGGTCAACGGCTATATCACCGAAAAGCTGGGCAGCATTTCCTGATTCCCCGCTCACGCTGCCCCGGCAGGCTCCAAATCAATACAGATCGTAAAACGGACCGTACCAGACCGGCTTGATTGCCGGTCTGGTACGGTCCGGGCGCTTTTGCCTGTGCCTCAGCCCTCCGGGTCGTACTCCAAAAGGTCTCCCGGCTGGCAGTGCAGGGCCTCGCAGATGGCGACCAACGTCGAAAAGCGGATGGCGCTGATCTTGCCGGTCTTCATCTTGGACAGGTTGACGTTGGATACGCCCACGATGGCCGACAGCTCGTTCAGGCTCATTTTCCGGTCCGCCATGACCCGGTCGAGCCGCAGAATGATCTTACCCAAATCGCTTACCTCAGAGCGTCTCGTCGGATTCCTGCTGCAGACGGACGCCGTAGCGGAAGACGCGGGAGAGGAAATACAGCGCCAGACCGACCAGCAGCAGCGGATAGAGCGAGAAGTTGGTATTCACGCTGATTTCTTTGACCGTATCAGGCCGGAATAGATTGCTCAGACTGTATGCGTTTTTGAGAATCAGATTGTGGATCGCGGTCAGGATCGCGTCGCTGACCGTGTAGAGGATGACGCCAAGGCCCAGACGCTCCAGCGCTTTCGGCGCGTTTTCGGTAAAGGGCCGGCCGTTTCGGGCGTCCGCCAGGAAGC
>CAMHMK010000077.1 GCA_946186225.1 uncultured Clostridia bacterium | reverse complement strand
CATCAAGGCTGTCAGTCTGTGCAGCAGATATTTCATCTCGTTCCTCCAAATTATGGTAACCATATTGCTCGGAATCGTGCTACTCTCAGCCCTCTCATTTTAATGCAAATCCGCCGGTTTGTCAACATTTTGCGGCGTTTCCCCTTCCCCCGCTCACAGGGTCTCCCCTTCTGGGCTGCGGTGCTCTCGCTGCGATCTCCGAGACCGAGTCGCTGAATCTAACAAGCAAAACCAGCCTATCATGCCAACAGAACGCCGGGGCGCTGCGTAATCGCAGCCCTCGGCGTTCTGCTGCGCGACCGCACGCGGTTCTGTGCGGCGCAATACTGTCAACGGGGAGCGGCAAGGCCGCTCCCCGCTTTGTCGGTGCGAATTGCTTTCCTATCCGGCTTTCTCCATCCCCATCAAGAGGTACTGATGACCTCCCATCGAGATCTGATCGCCGGGAAGCAGATACTGGGGATTGTCCAGGCTGCGGCCGTTGAGGAAGGTCATATTGACCCGGCTCAGGTTCAGAATGGCAAGGCTCCCCCCCGTTTCATAAATCCAGCATTGAGATGTGCTGATGGTATTATGCTGACCCATAGACAGTCTGCCGGGCTCGTCGGCGCCGGGGCGGCCTCTCCCAAGCGTCAAGCCGTCGGAAAAATCTGCGGAGAGATACCGCCGCTGAGATTGGTCCCAAAAGCTCAGACGCCATGCGCCCTGGGACAGCTGCTGCCCTTCGTTGGGGGTTCTGCGGCCAAGCAGGCTCACGCAGATGCAGGCGGCTGTCACACCCGTAACCACGAGGAAGGTCAGAACTAAGAGAACAGTTTTCATAACGCCTTCTCCGCCCATTATCCGACGTAGGCAGTATTCGTGATCGTGATCTGACCGTTTTCGATCCGACAGACCGACCAGTCGTTCACGAGACCGTCCGGAACGTCTACAACATCGACCAGGGTGCTGCCCTGATAGATCTTCACCTGTGCGCCGGAGCCGGAGATCAGACCGGTTCCACCGTAATCATGGACATAGTATTCATACGTACCGCCCATGTCGTTGATCGTGATGGTCTCCGGACCGTATCCTTCCATCTCGTCCACATCCAGGTTGGCAGCGTCGTCCGGTGCCACACGGTCGCCAAAGTAGACATGGAACTGACTGCCGGAGCTTGTGGTGCCGATGAGATGGCTGTCCAGGTCTCTGGGCGTGCTGCCCCAGGTCAGGACCAGGCGGATCTGGCCTTCCTCCATCTCTTGGGAGATCGTGAAGTCTTCCACCTGCTCGGTGCTGCCGCTGGTGATATAGACCTCCTGAACCTCAGAGATGTAGCCGGGCGCACTGATCTCCATCCGCACGGTTCCGGATTCGGAGAAGATCAGCTCGTAAGTTCCGTCCGATTCCGTCTCGGTCGACAGCATTTCGCCGCTGTCCTGGTTGGTTGCTTCGATTGTAACGCCGGAAACGGGGGCCGCCGTCTCTGCATCCAGAATCGTACCGTAGAGCCGATAGCTCTCGACGAATACCGGCACAGTGGCCTCGGGGATCATCTTGTGCTCTGCGCCGCTGTGGATGGTACCGTCCGCATCGCAGGTCGCTTCGATCGTAATATTGTACAGACGGAATTGGATGGTGCCGCTCCGGTCCTGGATCTCATTGATCTCCATGGTGCGCAGCTCAGACTTCGTCACCTGCGGGACGCCGCCGAAGAGGACAGAGATGTCGTCCAGGACGATTTCGTTGGGCAGGAATTCGCCGTGGGGCTCTCCGGTGGAAGCGTTCAGGACGACGGTGGAGCTGGTGTCAAAATACCGCAGCGTGGCAGGCAGGCCGTTTGCACGAACGAGGCAGACGTTGCCGTCCATGGTGCAGGTCACGTTGGAGTAGGCGCGCTTATAGTCGTCGTAGGTCGCGGTGGAAAGGAAGGTCGCAAGCTCTACGTTCAGTACCGGCTTTGCGCCCAGCTCTCCCTTGGGGGGGAGGACCGTCTCCTGCGGAGCATAGGCGTTTGTCACCTCCGCCAGCCTTGCCTCAAAGTTGGGATCAAGCTCGAGCAGGTAGCTGCGCAGCATGAGGTCGTTGGTCAGGCGATAGCCGCGCGCCAGGACATCAAAGGCCTGATCGTTCTGCCCCAACGCGCTGTAGGCGCGGGAGAGGGCTGCGTAGGCTTCCGGATCGTTCGGGTTTTCTTCGATCGCCTGGTTCAGGACGAGCACTGCGTTATTGTAGTCGCCGTTGCTGAGGAGGCGGCGGCCCTTGGTCAGCAATTCCGTGGACTTTCCGCCGGAGGTTCCGCCCAGAAGCACTGCAAGCACAACTGCCGTCGCAACGATCACGGCAATGGCCGCCACTGCCAGGATAATGATCTTCTTTTTTGACATGTTGTTCTCTCCCTTCTATTTCAAAACCAGCAAAACCATGGTGATCACCTGGAGCGCGAAGATGCCGGCAAGCAGGATCACGCAAAGCTTGCTCCGCATCTCAATGCTGCTCAGGCTGGCGGAGATCCGGCTGGATTCCCGCCGATCTCTGGTCGAAGGCTGGCTTTTTCCGGCTGGTGGTGTGATGGAGACGGTGGAGTTCACACCCTTGGTATCATAATTCGGGGACGTGGACGCGTACTGGTTCCACCCGCAGTACGGACAAACGGCAAGATTTCCGATTTCTCCTTTGCATCTTTTGCAACGCATCAGGCTTCCTCCTTCTTTTTCTGTAAATATAGAATCGTCTGTACGATCATCTGAACGATCGCTGCACCTGCAATCAGCAGGATTCCAACAAGTTTCCATTCCTCAGAGCTCATACCGCATCACGCTCCCCCTAGTTTTCTCTGCAGGGCCTGCAGGTTCTGGATCAGGCTGCTCTCCGCGGCCGCCTTATCGGGCGACAGGTCCCGCTCCCAGGCATTCAGCGCCATCGTGCAGTAGTTTGCCGCCCGGTCTGCGTCTCCAAGGGCATCATTGACAAAGGCCAGCTGCGCTAGCACCTCATAATCGCCGGGGTACTCGTTCTTCAGCTTCTCCAGCACGTTGGAGGCCTCCTGGCTGCGCTCATCCAGCCGGAGGGCTGCTACATAGTTCAGCCAGTCGGTCCGGGAGGCATAGGGCTGGTCTGTGAGCAGCTTCCCATAGGTGACGGCAGCACGCCTGGCATCCCGGCTGCCGGTTCTCTGGGCCAGGTTGCCGCTGGTCACCGTCACACCGCGCAGGATGTTCCGGCTTTGGCTGTAGGTCATAGCGCGTTCCAGCCACGGAAGCGCAGCCTGGTCATCCGCCGCGCAGGACGCCGCCGCCACACAGGCTCTGGCGCAGATTTCCTTGTCGGACTCACGAGCCAGGAGCTCGTTGACCGCAGCCTCGCAAGCCGCTGCGTTGCCCTCTCTGGCACAGATCACGGCCTCGGCGAGCAGGATTCCGCTGCTGTCCAGGCCCTCGCCTCTGGCCTGCTCCAGCCGCCGCCTGGCCGAGGGAATATCCCCGGATTCGGCGTAGGCCTGGATGCAGCCCTGGAGACACGCCTTGCGCTGCTCAGTGCTGAGGGCATAGAACAGGGCCTCATCGTACCGCGAAGCAGCCTGCGCATAGCTTCCGCTGTCATAGGCCAGGTTGCCGAGGATTTCCAAAAGGCGGCTTTGGTCGTCGGGATTCTCCCGGAGCAGGTCCTGGTATTCGCTGCCGTCGAGCACCGCATAGCAGGCTTGCGCAGCATTTGACACGTCGCCGCGTTCATAGCTGTGCATTGCATCTGTGACGGCTGCAGTATAGCGTTCGGCTTTGGCCTCCATACCGCCTCGAAGCAGGCAATAGACACCGCCGCCGAGCATCACGATGGTCAGGAGCGCGGCCAGCAGCTGGATGGTCATGCGTCGACGATACTGTCTGCTCTGCCGCCGGAAGCGATTCATATTCGAAAGCAGCTTTGCCGCCGATGGATAGCGCTGCTCTCGGTCGACGCACATGCAGCGGTCCACAATGCGGAGGAAGTATTCGTCATAGGGCAGGCCCATGGACGCGAGGGGCGGACTCTGGACGCAGACCAGCGGGTCCGTGCCGGAGAGGATGCGGTAGAAGGTCGCGCCAAGGCTGTAGAGATCGGTTCTGCCGTCCAGTGCGCCCTCCACTTCATAGCCCATGGAGATGCTTCGTGCAAAATATATCTGTTCCGGAGAGGCATAGGGAAGGCTGTAGCCTTTCACGCTCTGCGGGTCATTGTCCAGGGAAATATTGAAATCGATCAGCACAGCGTTGCCGGCGCTGTTGATGATGATGTTGCCCGGCTTGATGTCACTGTGCAGGACCGGCGGATTCTGCCGGTGCAGATAGTCCAGAACGTCGGCCAGCTGGCGGTACCAGAGGATCAGCTGTTCCTCCGTGAAGGAATAGCCCTGGTTGATGTAGGTCTGCAGATCATAGCCGTCGACGTAGTCGATGACGGTATAGACCGAGCCCTGCTCCTGTACGAAATCGTAGACCTGGGGCAGGTTCTGATGGTGGAGGTTTTTCAGAACGTCCACCTCTTTGCGCGCGGTGAGATTGCCTGTAAAGTTTTTGATGATCCGCTTGATCACCACATATTTTTGCAGGCGAAGATGGTAGGCCAGATAGACCACACCGGAGCCTCCCTTTCCGATCTGGCGAAGGATCTGAAAGGTGCCCTGTAAAACTTCATTCTCTTGAAACATCGTATTTTAAGAAGGTCCCAGCAGGGGATGCTGCCGGGACTCTGGGGGCCGCCGCCGTCCCGAAGGACGGCGGCGGGAAGATGGAATTACTTGTCTGCCTTCTTCTTGCGCTTCAGAAGCAGAACAGCCAGGAATGCCAGGGCTGCCGCTCCGCTGATGCTGCCGATGAGCAGCGGCGTGTTGTGCAGGAAAATCTGGAATGCGTTGCCGTTCAGGAAGAAGACGATGGGTTCGGTTTCGTCGCTGGTGTTGCCGGCGGCGTCCTTCGCGATGGCGGTCAGGCTGATGTCGTCGCCGCTCTCGTTCAGGGTCAGGGTGTAGCTTTCGGGATGCGCCGCCAGTTCTTCGGCGGTGATGGTCTTGTACTCCTCACCGTTGACGAAGACCGTGACGGACTCGATACCGGAGTTGTCGCCGTAGTGCACGACGACTTCATGGGTCGAGGCCTGGATGCGGTCGCCGTTCTTGACGCCGGTGAAGTAGACGTCGGGAGCGCTGTCGTCGAGGGTGAAGTTGATCTCCATCGGGTCGATCAGCTTGTCGTCGGAGGAGTGCCAGGCGCGGGTACGGTTGGTGTTGTCGTTATTCGCACCGTCGGTGCTGCTGATCTGCAGGCGGTAGTTGCCGTTGACCAGAGCCGAATCCTTCTGGAATACGCTGGCGTTGATCACATAGGTGACGCTGTGCCAGTTGGAGCCGGTGCCGGGAACCACGGTGAAGTCCTCGCCTTCGGTCAGGACAATGGGGGTACTGCCGTTGTAGAGGGTAAGCGTGTAGTTCTTGATCGGGTTCGGGTTGATCTCGGTGATCTGCAGGGTCGGAGCAGCATTGCTGATGCCCTTCGTGAGCAGATCGCGGGTCGCATCGTCGCAGGTGTAGGTGGAGCCGAAGCGGTTCAGGCTGAAGATCAGGCTGTCGCTGACGGTGTTGCCTGCCAGGTCGGTGATCGTGGCTTCGATGGTGTAGATGCCGTCGTCGGTGTGATCATTCAGATCGCTGTTGATCAGCTCGATCAGAGCGTTCGTCATAAATTCATCCGTCGTGCTCACAGATTCGACAACCTTGTCGGTCACGGTGCGCTCCTGGAAGCTGGAATCGATAAAACTCAGGGTGTAGCCGTAGTTCGCTTTGTCGAAGTGCTCGTCGGTGAAGCTGATCTTCTGCGCGAAGTTTCCGTTGTAGGCAACCTGGTTGTTCGCAGGCTCGAAGTGGATCTCGGGGGCCGTCTTATCGAAGACGAACGTGGACTGGGTCACGGAGTCAGCGGTATTGCCCGCCAGGTCGGTGTACATGACAGAGTAGGTGTACTGACCTTCGACGTTGAAGTCCATCGTGGCCACATGGTCGTCCGCGCCGCCGTTCCAGGCGGAGAGCTCAGGCAGGGTGCCGGAGCCTGCGCCGCCACGGATAATGACTTCGGCTGCATTGAAGTTGTCCTCCTTGATCGTGATCTTTCCGGTCGGGGCTTCCTTGTAGTACATGCCGTTGGCCACGTTGCCTTCCAGGTCCAGCAGGATGACGGGCTTCGTCTGATCGATCGTGAATTTGTGCGGGGCGGCAGAATTGCCGTAGTTGACCCCGGCATCGGCAGTGGAATTGCCGGCCATGTCGGTGCTGGAGATGTAGAACTCGTATTCCCCATCTGCCTCATAGACGTAGCGGCGCACATACACGTTTTCGGTGCCCGGTTCCCAGGCGCCGGCGTTGACCTGGGTGTCAGCGCTGGTGGTGGGATCGAAGCTCAGATCACGAATCGTGACGATCGCGGTACGAGGCTTCATAAAGTACTCGACGTTGCGGACGTCATTGTTGGTGTACTCAACCGTGATCTCCGGGGCCGTCTTGTCGACCACGAAATCACTGTGCGCGACTGCGTCGACATAGGCGACTGCGTTTTCGCCGATCGAGTTGCCGCCAGCGTCGGTGATCGAGTCCACAGCGAAGGTGTACATCGCGTCACCGTTGAAGCTGATCTGCTTGGTCGAGGTGGTACCGCCGAGGTTCCACGCTCCGTCCACGTCGCCGCCGAGGAGGCGAACAACGTTCGCGCCGAAGCCGGCGTCCGCGGTGATGTTGAACTGGCTGTCTCCGGCAAAGTGGATATCGTTGACCGTGACTGTCGCGGTACGAGCAGCTTTGAAATACCTGCCGTTGGAGACGTTGTTGTTATTGAAGGAGATGGTAACGCGCGGGGCAAGGCTGTCGACGGCAACCGTCTTGGTCAGGCGGGTGATGTTGCCGCTGAAGTCCACGGCCTCGACCTCGATGACGACGGTGTCGGATTCCTTCGCGCCGTCGATGTCCAGGACCACGGTATCCGCATAGGACGGCTTGCCGTAAACGGTGTTTTCAACGCCGCCATTCGTGGCGACGACCGCACCGGTCTCTTTGTCGGTCACAGACCAGCTCACGCTCTTGATGCCGGAGCTCTCTGTGTTGTTGTTTCTGGATTCGCTGGTGGTATCGGTGACAGCCAGCTTGAACGTTGCGTCATTGACGTAGAGCGGGAGGCTTCTGCCGCCGACCTGAACGGATGTCTTGGGCTCGGTGTAGAGCGTGATCTTCGGGCTTCCCTCGCCGGTGCTGTAGATCAGGGCGCGGTCAGCCGTCACCTTTGCGGTCATATCACCGCTGTCCAGCTGATACAGGTCGAGATTATTCGCTGCGTCCGCGGCGCCGGCGTTGCCGGCCATATCCATCAGGTGGACGTTCAGGGCGATCACGCCGCAGGCATCCGGGGCGACCGTAATGGTTTTGGTCCACACGATCTGATCGGGATTCGAAGCGCTGCGGGAGAACTCTCCCTGCTCGTAACCGTGTTCACCGGACTTACTGTAGACGTAATAAGGAAGCTTGCTCGCGTCGATGGTTTCGCCGGAGGGGAGCTGGAGGTTCTTGTCGGTCACCGTGAAGGAGACGGTAAAGGTTTCGCCGCTGCCGTTCACGCTGCCGTTCTCATTTCTCGGATCCACGGTGGCCACCGAGGTGGGCGTCTTGAAGGTGACGTAGACGGTGTTGTTGAACACGAAGAAGTCTGCAACATTCTCGCCGGTGATGGAGAGCTTACTGACGGTCGGGGCAGTGCTGTCCACGACGATGGTGCGGCCGTAGACGTTTTTGACCGGATTCTTCGCAAAGTCAACGCCGGAAACCGTCGCCTTGCTCATGATCTCATTCGCCACAGGATTGCCGTCGACATCGTAAGCGGGCACGGTGATTCTGGCGGTTGCGATGGTCGGGTCCGTCCGGCTCGCCTTGAACTTCACGGTATCCTGCGCCACGCCGTTGAGGACGTAGTCCAGGCCGAGTCTGGAAGCATCCAGATTCGGATCATTGACAATTGCGATCAGCGTTACGTCGTTCTGATAGAAGTCCTTCTCGCCGACCTGGTTCTTCGGGGTCGCAACAGACCATTTCACAGTCGGCGCAACAGCATCCACCACAACGGTATGACCGTAGGCCTTTTGATCGGCATTGACTTCGTTCTTTGCCTTATCCACGCCGGAGACGACCGCGTTGCTCATGATCGTATTCGCAGCGGGATTGCCGGACGCGTCGGTTGCGGGAACGGTGATGCTCGCCGTAGCGCTCGTGCCGTTCTTGCCGGCCTTGAACGACAGGGTGTCCTGTTCTTCGCCATCAATCTGATAGTCCAGTTCCAGGCTGTCCACATCCAGGTTCGGGTCGGTAACGGTCACGGTCAGCTTGACGGTCGCGTTGTAGTAGTCCGTTGTACCGCCGGAATAGTTCGGGGCTTCGGGCGTGACAGTCCATTTCACCGCCGGGGCAACGTTGTCCACAACAACGGTGCGGCCGTAGACGTTTTGCTCGGTGTTGACCGGATTCTTCGCAAAATCAGCGCCGGAAACCGTCGCATCGCTCAGGATCGCGTTTGCCACAGGCTTGCCGTCCTTATCGAACGCGGGAACGGTGATGCTCGCCGTAGCGCTGGTAC
>CAMHMK010000076.1 GCA_946186225.1 uncultured Clostridia bacterium | reverse complement strand
ACGACCCCCTGAAACGGATCCCGAAGCGGGCGAAGGTCAAGGATTTCTCCGGCTTTGGCGAGGACGACTTCTCTCTCTGAGCCGGATATGAATGATTTATCCGGATTTACCAGACGGAAGTTACGCTGGAAGGTGATCTTTTCCCTGGGCATCCTGCTGCTGACTGCTCTGACCTGCGCCCTGACCGGCGTGTTCGGTGAGGAGGCGGCGCGCCTGTACCGGAAGGACGAACGAGGCATCCCGGCGATGGTCCTCTGCCTCGTTCTGGTCGCGGTCGGGCTGATCGGCTGGCTTTCCGTCCTGATCGCCCGGCGTCGGTCGCTGTCCCCGACGCAGAGAAGGGTCCTTCGGATCTCCAGGCAGCTGACGGCCCGCATACTCACCGCGATCGGCTGGCCGCTCAGGCGGAAGCGCTCTGCGCGGCTGGGCGCGGGGCAGTTTGGCCCGTGGCCGATGCTCGTGCTGCTGCTGTTCTTCCTGCTGCCCCTCGGCCTGTTCGCCCTGACCAAGGGCGGGACCGCCTTTCTCCTCTTCGGAAGCGTTATTCTCTTTGCGACCTGGTTCTATGACGCCTGCAGCGTCAGGCAGAACGCTTTTCTTATGAGCGGGACTCCGCCCATGCAGACTTCGGTCCGGTATGTGCAGGGCGACGACAGTCTTTGGGCGGCTATGGAGCAATACGGCACGCTCCTCATCCCCAGATCCGTCTGGGAAAACGGCTTTGACCGGCTGTTCTCCGCAGTCCTCCGGGCCTACGCCCAGGGGGCGGAGACCGGCTTTCGTCTGTTCCGTTTCCGCATGTGCGAGGCGATGGCCCGTTACCCGGACCATAATCCATTGCTGGAACGGCTGGAGGACGACATCTGCGCCATCGTCCTCGGCGAAATTCCATGGCAGAGGGCCGAGGCGGACGACCCCAACGGCAGACGGGTGGGTCTGATGCTGTTTTATCTCTTCATCCATGATCTGTATTACCTGGATAAAACTCCGGTCTGCCTGCCCTATGACCTCCTTCTGGACGCCGGGGAGGACGGTAGATGAGGCCGCGAAGCAACGCCCGCGCTGTGATGTTGTTTGTCACAGCGCGGGCGTTGCTCTTGTCCGGAGGCGGACTATTGGTCGTTTTTCTTGAAAATGAACAGCTTGCTGAAAAAGTAGTTCAGGATCACGGTGATGACCGAGACCACCACCTTCGCCACGGTGATGCCGGAGACGGACAGACTGCCGATGACCAATGCGGTCGAGCCTGCGTGGAGCACGGCGTCGGACAGCCAGAGCAGCAGCTCCTCAATGCCGAAGGAGAACAGACGGGCGGCAAAGAAGGACGGGATCTCCCGCAGCAGAGTCCTGGCAGACCAGCTCTTGCTCTCGAAGACGTAGATCTTGTTGGTCACATAGGCAAAGAGGACGGCCGCAACCCAGGCCACGACGTTGCTCAAAAGATAGAGCTTTTCTCCGATCACGCGGTTCATCAGCCAGAAGACCACAAAATTGACCAGGGTGGTCAGAACGCCGAAGATCACGTACAGAATTGTCTCTCGATTAAACAGCTTTTGGAACAGTTTTTTCAATGTAGTACCTGCTTTCTGAAGGTTGAGCCTACTATAACACAGGCGGCCAGGACTGTCAAGAATGATTAAAAATACTGGTTGATATTGCGGTCACGTTATGTTATAGTAACCATGTATGAGTACTTCTGAACGAAGATACGTAATGCATTTTCTACAAAAAGGAGTGTATCACATGGAACATCCACAGTCCATTCAGCTTGTTGAGCTCGATGGCAAGCATCTGACACTGGAATCGTTCGTCGCGGTCGCGCGGTACGGCGCAAAGGTCGCCCTGACCGACGCGGCAAAGGCTGCAATGGAGAAATCCCGCGCTCTGGCCGATAAGATTTCTGCCGAACACCGGGTCGCCTACGGCATCACCACCGGCTTCGGCGACTTCGCCACCGTGGCGGTCCCCGAGGAGATGAGCGCACAGCTTTCCACCAATCTGATTTTGAGCCACGCCGTTGGCACCGGCGATCCCTACCAGATCGAAGAGGTCCGCGGCATGATGCTTTTACGCGCCAACGCCCTGTGCGTCGGCGTCAGCGGCGTCCGGCCCGTTCTGGTCGAGATGCTGGTCGAGATGCTCAACCGGGGCGTCACCCCCGTGGTCCCGCAGAAGGGCTCTCTGGGCGCTTCCGGCGACCTGGCCCCTCTGAGCCACATGGGACTGGTTCTGCTCGGCAAGGGCAAGGCTGTTTATCAGGGCCAGACCCTGGACGGACAGGAAGCCATGGACCGCGCCGGAATCGCCACTTTGCCGACTCTGGTATCCAAGGAAGGCCTGGGCATCACCAACGGCACCTGCGCCATGACGAGCGTTGGCGCACTCCATCTTTATGACACCATGCGCGCGGCCCGCCTGGCCGACGTGGTGGCCGCTCTGACCTTTACCGCCCTGGGCGGTCAGCGCAACGCCTTCCAGGAGCGGATGCACACCGTCCGCGGCCAGAAGGGCCAGATCCGCGTTGCGAAGAACATGCGGATGCTCACCGAGGACTCCGAGATCCTGAAGAACTCCCAGGGCGCGAGAGTGCAGGACGCCTACGCCCTGCGCTGCATCCCCCAGGTCCACGGCGCGGTCCGTGACGCCCTGGCCTACGTCAAGGAGAAGGTGGATATCGAGCTCAACGCCGTCACCGACAACCCCCTGCTCTTCACCGAGGACGAGGCCGTCATCTCCGGCGGCAACTTCCACGGCGAGCCGATGGCCCTGCCCTTCGACTTCCTGGGCATCGCCTGCTCCGAGATCGGTTCCATGTCCGAGCGCCGCATCGAGCGCATGGTCAACGCGGCCCTGTCCAACGGCCTGACGCCCTTCCTGACCACCAAGGGCGGCGTGAACAGCGGCTATATGATCGTACAGTACACGGCGGCCTCGATGGCCTCCGAGAACAAGGTCTTTGCCCACCCTGCCAGCGTGGACACCATCCCCTCCTCCGCCAACCAGGAGGACTTCGTCTCGATGGGCACCACGGCCGCCCGCAAATCCGGCCTGATCCTCGAGAACACCCGCTCCATCCTGGCCTATGAGCTGCTCACCGCCTGCCAGGCCATCGACATCCGCCGCATGGTCGGTCCCTGGGGCGAGGGTCTATCCCCGGTGCTGGACAAGGTCTACGGCAGAGTCCGCGAGATGATCCCCTTCTGCCCCGAGGACCGCGAGCTGCGGCTGGACATCGAAAAGATCGAGCCCCTGGTCCGCGGCACCGAGTTGGATGAAATTGTAGAAAATCAGCTTCCTGATTTTGAATAAGATTTTGAAATAGGAGGAAACCTCAATGCTTTTTGATCCGGAACAGGCAACCGTCATCCGGCTGGACGACGAGCTGCCGGAGTATCCCAGCTTTGACCCACAGTACCGGCGGGCCCCGCGCAGAGAGTCCCATCTGACCGAGGCCGACAAGGCTCTTGCGATCAAGAACGCCCTGCGCTACATCCCCAAGCAGCACCACGCGCAGATGGCCATCGAGTTCGCCCAGGAGCTCAAGGAGCACGGCCGCATCTACGGCTATCGCTTCCGCCCGCAGGGCAAGCTCTACGGCAAGCCCATCGACGAATACGAGGGCAAGTGCATCGAAGGCCGCGCGATCCAGGTCATGATCGACAACAACCTCGATTTCGACGTCGCCCTCTATCCCTATGAGCTGGTCACCTACGGCGAGACCGGTCAGGTTTGCCAGAACTGGATGCAGTACCGCCTGATCAAGAAATACCTTCAGGTCCTGACCGACGAGCAGACCCTGGTCGTCATGTCCGGCCATCCTCTGGGCCTGTTCCACTCCCACAAGCTGGCCCCCCGCGTCATCATCACGAACGGTCTGATGATCGGAAACTTTGACGATCAGGAGAACTTCAATCGCGCCGCGGCCCTCGGCGTGGCCAACTACGGCCAGATGACCGCCGGCGGCTGGATGTACATCGGGCCGCAGGGCATCGTCCACGGCACCTTCAACACCCTGCTCAACGCGGGCCGTCTGAAGCTCGGCATCCCCAACGACGGGAACCTGGCCGGCCGCCTATTCATCTCCGCCGGTCTGGGCGGCATGAGCGGCGCGCAGGGCAAGGCCGCGGAGATCGCCGGCGCTGCCTCCATCATCGCCGAGGTGGACGATTCGAGAATCGACACCCGCTTCACCCAGGGCTGGGTCAGCCACCGCACCGCCAGCCTGGAGGAGGCCGTGCAGATTGCTCTGGATCATCAGAAGGCGGGCAAGGCCTGCGCGGTCGCCTACAACGGCAACATCGTGGACCTGCTGGAGTACCTCTATGAAAAGAATATCCACGTGGATCTGATGTCCGATCAGACCTCCTGCCACGTGCCCTATGACGGCGGCTACTGCCCGCAGGGCCTGAGCTTCGCCCAGCGTACCGAGATGCTGGACAAGGACCCCGAGGGCTTCCGCAAGCTGGTGGACAAGACTCTGCGCCACCACTACGAGATGATCTGCAAGTTCCACGAGCAGGGCACCTACTTCTTCGACTACGGCAACTCCTTCCTCAAGGCCGTGTATGATGCAGGCGTCAAATCCGTCTGCCGCAACGGGGAGAACGATCTCGACGGCTTCGTCTTCCCCTCCTACGTGGAAGACATTCTCGGTCCCTGCCTGTTCGACTTCGGCTACGGTCCCTTCCGCTGGTGCTGCCTGAGCCGGAACCCCGAGGATCTGGACAAGACCGACAAGGCCGCCGCCGATTACATCCTGGCCCACAACCGCCGCTATCAGGATTACGACAACTACGTCTGGGTCCGCGACGCAAAGAAGAACAAACTCGTGGTCGGCACCCAGTGCCGCATCCTCTACCAGGACGCCATGGGCCGCATGAGCATCGCCCTCAAGTTCAATGAGATGGTCCGCAACGGCGAGATCGGCCCCGTCATCCTGGGCCGTGACCATCATGATACCGGCGGCACCGACGCCCCCTTCCGTGAGACCTCCAACATCAAGGACGGCTCCAACATTATGGCCGAGATGGCCACGCAGTGCTACGCCGGCAACGCGGCCCGCGGCATGAGCTACATCGCCCTGCACAACGGCGGCGGCACCGGCATCGGCCGCGCGATCAACGGCGGCTTCGGCATGGTGCTCGATGGGTCCGAGCGTGTGGATACCATCCTGCGGATGGCAATGCCCTGGGATACCATGGTCGGCGTAGCCCGCCGCGCATGGGCCCGCAACGAAAACGCCCTGACCACGGCTGCCGAGTACAACCAGAACGCAAATGGCATGGACCACATCACCCTCCCCTACGTGGCCGAGGACGATGTGATTGCAAAGGCCATGGAGGCTGTACAATGAATCGAACGCTGATCCGGAACATCGGTCAGCTTGCCACGCCCGCAGGTCGGGCCGCCAGGCGCGGCCCCGACCAGGGCGAGATCGTCCTGCTGGAAAACGCCTGGGTCCTGACGGAAAAGGGCATGATCACCGCCGTCGGCACCGGAGAGGCGCCGGATGCGGACCGCGTGATCGACGCGGGCGGTCAGCTTGTCACCCCCGGTCTGGTGGACGCCCACACCCACCTGATCTTCGGCGGCTGGCGGCAGAACGAGCTGGCAATGAAGATCCGAAACGTCCCCTATCTGGAGATCCTGGCCTCAGGCGGCGGCATCCACTCCACCGTGAAGGCCACCCACGCGGCCACCGAGGAGGAGCTGATCGAAAAGGCAGCCGCTGCCCTGGACGAAATGCTGGCCTTCGGTACCACGACCGTTGAGGCCAAGAGCGGCTACGGCCTGGAGACCGGCGAGGAGCTCAAGCAGCTCCGTGCCATCCGCCACCTGAACGAGCGCCACCCGATCGACCTGGTACCCACCTTCCTAGGCGCACACGCCCTTCCCCCCGCCTACAAAGAGCGTCGCGAAGACTTCATCCGCCTGCTCTGCGAGGAGATGATCCCCGCCGTGGCCGAGGAAAAGCTGGCCCGATTCTGCGACGTCTTCTGCGAGACCGGCGTGTTTACTGCGGCAGAGGCCGAGGAGATCCTGGAGGCCGGAAAGCGTTACGGCCTGATCCCCAAGATCCACGCCGACGAGATCGACCCGATCGGCGGCTCCCAGTTGGCCGGACGCATCGGCGCGATCTCCGCCGAGCATCTGATCGTCTGCCCCGACGCGGGCATCGAGAGCATGGCAAAGGGCGGGACCATCGCCTGCTGCCTGCCCGCTACATCCTTCTATCTGAATTCGACCTACGCCCCCGCCCGCAAGATGATCGAAGCCGGTGTCCCCGTGGCCCTGGCCTCGGACTTCAACCCCGGCTCCTGCCCCTGCCTGAACCTGCAGCTTGTGATGAACTTAGGGTGCCTCAAATACCGCATGACCCCCGAGGAAGTTTTGACCGGCGTGACCCTGAACGCCGCCGCCGCCATCGGCATGGCCGAGCGCGTGGGCAGCTTGGAGGTCGGAAAGCAGGCCGATCTCGTGATCTGGGAGGCCCCCGATCTGAATTATTTATGTTACCGCCTGGGCTCGAACCTGGCCGGAACCGTTATCAAAAAAGGAGAAATCTGTCATGGCTAAAATCATTGAATGCATCCCCAATTTCAGCGTCAGTAAGGAAGTCGATCCCGTCGTCTTCGATCAGCTCGTGGACGTAGCGAAGGCCGCTCCCGGCGTCACGCTGATGAACGTCCAGACCGACGGCAGCCACAACCGCTGCGTGTTCACCATGGTCGGCTCCCCCGAGGGCATCGAGGAGGTTTCCTTCCAGCTCTGCAAGAAGGCCTCTGAGCTGATCGACATGAACAAGCACGTGGGCCAGCACCCCCGCATGGGCGCAACCGACGTCATCCCCTTCGTTCCCACGATGGACGTGACCCTGCAGGAGTGCATCGATCTGTCCAAGCGCGTTGCCCAGCGCATCTGGGACGAGCTGAAGATTCCCTCCTTCCTCTATGAGGATTCTGCCACCCGGCCCGAGCGCCGCAACCTGGCCAAGTGCCGCAAGGGTCAGTTCGAAGGCATGCCCGAGAAGCTGCTCGAGCCCGATTGGGCCCCCGACTACGGCGAGCGCAAGATCCACCCGACCGCCGGCATCACCGCCATCGGCGCGAGAATGCCCCTGGTGGCCTTCAACGTGAACCTCGACACCGACAACCTCGAGATCGCCAAGGCCATCGCCAAGGCAATCCGCGGCTCCTCCGGCGGCTTCCAGTACTGCAAGGCCCTGGGCATCATGCTCGAGGACCGCAACATCGCCCAGGTCTCCATGAACATGGTCAACTACGAGGGCACTCCCCTGTTCTACGCCTATGAGATGATCCGCGCCCTGGCTGACCGCTACGGCGTCCGCATCATCGGCTCCGAACTCGTGGGCATCACCCCGGCCAAGGCCCTGATCGACTGCGCCGAGTACTACCTCAAGCTCGAGAACTTCAACTGCCGTGAGCAGGTCATGGAATACAGCCTGCTGGACATGGAATAAGGAGGACATAATGGAACTTTCCGAACTGACCGTTTCCTCCTTTGCCAACCTGCTTGGCTCTGACGCCCCCGCCCCCGGCGGCGGCTCCACTGCCGCTCTGGAAGGTGCGCTCGGCGCTGCCCTCTCCGCGATGGTCTCCGCCCTGACCCTGGGCCGCAAGAAGTATGCGGACTACCAGGAGCTGGCCGAAGCCGCCAACGCCTCCGCCTCCGCTCTCAAGGAGCAGTTCCTGGTTGCCATGGACCACGATACCGCCGTCTTCAACAAGTTCGGCGACGCGATGGCCATGCCCAAGAACACCGACGAGGAAAAGGCCATCCGCAGCCAGAAGATGCAGGAAGCCCTGGTCGAATGCACCGAGTCTCCCTATCACATGATGGAGCTCTGTGTCAAGGCTCTGGAGCTCTGTGATTCCCTGGTAGGCAAGACCAACGCCAACGCCATGAGCGACCTCGGCGTCTCCGCCCTGTCCCTGGGCGCTGCGATCCGCGGCGCGTGGCTGAATGTGCTGATCAACGTGGGCGGAATCAAGGATGAGGCCAAGGCCAACCACTTCCGCGCCGACAGCAAGGCTCTGCTCGAAAAGGGCATGGCGCTCAGCGAAGCGATCTATCAGAAGATCGAAACAGCGCTGTAATTCAATTAAAAGGTTACCGGATACAACAAATCCCTGGCTCCGTTTCGGAGCCAGGGATTTGTTGCGCTCAGCCCGTTAAATTCCGCCGCGTTCGAGGACAAAGGCAACAACAGCGGCCACGGTCAGGACAATGCCGATGATGACATAGACCTTATTTTTCTGGTAGTTTCCCATGGTCCAGATGACCGTGGCGATCAGGGCGAGGATCAATGCGATTGGGTGTGCCTGGAAAATTTCCATAGTACCTCCTTACAGGGTTGGAATCGTGCAGAGATATTCGTATTTGGTACGGACTGTCTGAACCAGATCAGCCAAAACAGGCGGAAGCTCGGCCGAATCCGAGAGGTCCTTCACTCCGTCGAACAGGCGTACCCGGAGACCACCGTCCGGCAGGAAGCAGAAGCCGAAGTTTTCGGAGTCCGCCATGTCCTCCACGGTCTGGAAAAGGGTCAGTTTGTCCTTGCAGGGCGCAGAAGCATAGGGGCAGAAGGCAGTACAGTTGCCGCATTCGTTGCAGAGTCGGTCCACATGGAGGATCTGTACGCTGCCGTCGCCCAAGCGGATCGGGACATTGGCTCGGTTCGGGCAGACATCCACACAGTTCTCACAGACCGTGTCGCAGCTCAAGCAGCGTGTGCCCT
>CAMHMK010000075.1 GCA_946186225.1 uncultured Clostridia bacterium | reverse complement strand
TCGATATATTACCACGCTCCCCCCGTTTTGTCAAGAACTTTTTTCGGCTTTTTCCAAAGTTTTTTTGCCGCTTTTTAGCAGCCACCATATCCTGTGGCCGGAAGCTGTTCTTGTTACTATTTGTTGTTTTTCGAGGACCTTATTTTTCAATTGTCAATTGACCATTTGCATTGTTTGGGCTATAATGGGCATAGCATCAGGAAAAGAGGTATTTGGATTGTTTCAGGATTTGGACGGTTTGGTTTATGACAACGCCTTTCGCTTCGATGCCCCGAAGCCGGAGGATTGGGCGTTGGTATTTCAGGGTGACGCTGTGCTTGCTTCGCTGCGGGATGGGTGTCTGACGCTGCCTCAGATCGGAGGACTTGGTAAGGCTGGGGAAAGCAGCAGTTCTTATCCTTTCTCGTTTCGATATGCCTTCACCCTCGGATCGGAGCGTTATTTCCTCACCGATGGCGGCGGAGCGGTTTCCCCGGAGAGTTTGATCTCCAGCCGGGAATACCGCAATCTCGGGCCGAAGCAGACGGTCTTCGCCTGCGCGGTTGGGGAAAGCCTCCACCGCTGGTATCAGGCGAATCGCTTTTGCGGGCGCTGCGGTGCAGATATGCGCGACAGCGAAACCGAACGCGCCAGGGTCTGCCCGGATTGCGGACTGACGCTCTACCCGAAGATCTGTCCGGCTGTCATTGTTGCCGTCACAGACGGCGACCGGCTGCTTCTGACAAAGTATCAGGGTCGGGCCTTCAAGCGCTACGCCCTTGTGGCCGGGTTCAACGAGATCGGCGAGTCCATTGAGGACACAGTGCGGCGCGAGGTGCGCGAGGAGACGGGGCTGCATGTGAAAAATCTGCGGTTCTACAAGTCCCAGCCCTGGGTCTTCACGGACAGTCTGCTGATGGGCTTCTACTGCGATTTGGATGGCAGCGACCAAATCACGCTGCAGACCGATGAGCTTTCGGAAGGCGGCTGGTTCCACCGCGCCGAGCTCCCCGCCGACCACTCCGCCATCAGTCTGACCGGCGAGATGATCGAGCGCTTCCGCACAGGCAAGGAGCCGCGCTGAATCATTTGTGGAATTGCAGCAACCCCCGGTCCAAGCTGGACCGGGGGCAGTCTTTATTCTTCGTCCGTGGTCATTCCCTTGGGAATGGGGCCGATGACAACCTTGGCGTAGTCCGCCTCCAGGGGGTTGGCCTGGGCCATCTCGTCGAGCATGGTCTGCATCCGGGTGCTGACGTAGCCCTGGGTGGCAACGGTCTTCCAATAGTATTCCTCGGTCTGGGAGACAAAGTACATCACGTGGTAGCCGTAGTCGGTCTTGACGATGCCGGTGTCGCCGGGCTGACGACTGTCGTCAAAGCACCAGTCATTGAAGGTCTGGACCATCTGGCCGGGATACACGTTCTCGTAGAGGCCGCCGTTGGAGGCAGAGCCGGGGTCGGTGGAATTGTCTTTTGCCAGGGCAGAGAACTTGTCCTCCGTGGGATCCTTTTCGTACTCAGCGAGCAGCTCCTCCGCCTTGGTTTTGGCAGCATTCCACTCCTCTTCGGTGGATTCCTTCGCACCCTCGGCTTTTTCCGGGGTGATGAGGATGTGCCGGACGTTGACATTGGGCTTGTCGGTGCTGATGTTGGGATAGTCCGTCTCCTTGTGGGCATTGAAATAGGCCAACAGGTCCTCGTCGGTGTATTCCAGGCTGTTGTAGAGGCTGTTTTCGTAGGCCATCACGCGGAAGTAGAACGCAAGGTAGTCGTAATACTCTTCCTCAGAGACGGGCACACCGAAGGAGTCCTGCAGATAGGCGCTCAGGTCCTGGTATCCCTGCTTGACAGCCTCGTCGGCCAGATTCTTCTTGGAGGAATCCAGGTTTGCCTGATCCTCCTCGGGAAGCGAGAAGCCCGCTTCGTCGGCAGCGGCGTTTACGGAGGCCATCTGCTGGAACTGCTCCAAGGCCGCCATCAGGAAGAACTGCTCCCAGTTCAGGCCGCTGACCTGCGGGCAGCTCTGCTCGCTCAGAGGCTTGCTCAGGTCCAGACCGAAGCTTTCCGGCGTCATGCCATACTGCGCAAGCTGGTTGGCAAGGCCGTAGAATTGCATATAGTAGTAGATCTGGAGCTGGCGATTGGTCAGCTCACGGCCGGCGCAGACGGCGGCGACGTCGTCGAGTCTGGCGTCGTCGGCGGGAAGCTCCGCGACGGTGTAGACGTCCAACGTGGCAAGACCATCATAGTCAACGGAGGGGTCCCGCGTCTCGCTTTCAGCCGGAGCGGCTCCGGATTCGGAGGGGGCGGTCTCGAGCGTGGCTGCCGTGGTATCCTTCTCAACAGTCGTACCGGAGGTGTTCTCCTTACCGGCGCAGCCGGCGAACAGCGCGGCCAGCAGCGTGATCAGCAGAGCCAGCGCCAGAAGACTGCGGCATGTGTGTTTCTGATACATCGTGTTCACTCACTTTCTGAAATACCGTAGAATGTCGTTATTGTAGCACATTTTCCCCGCCGTTGCAACGATAAATCCATAAATTTTCTGTAAATAACCATCGGTGCAAATCATTTTTCCGCCATTGAAGATTGACATTCTTTTTTCTTGGATTTATAATAAGAAAAGAGAAATCATCCCACCGATCCCGCAGATACGATTGATATATTCAGAGAGGAGAAGCTACCATGGCCTTTGAATTCAACAAGCCCAATCGCGCCGAAATCAATCGGCTGAACCACGCAATCTCCGCGGAGGAGCAAACCATTAACGGCCTCTTCCAGAAGATCGGCCAGACTTATTATGCAAACCACCGCAATGATCCTGAAGAGAATCAGGCGGAGAGCATTCGCGGTATTTTGGAGGCATTGGAGCGCGCCAAGGGCTACAAGGAACAGATCAACACCCTGCGCGGCATCACCATCTGCCCCAACTGCAAAGCCGAGGTCTCCATCAACTCTGCTTTCTGCAATCACTGCGGTACGAAGCTGTCCACGCCGGTCCAGCCTGCCGCGCCGGTAGACCAAAGCACGGTCGTCTGCCAGAGTTGCGGCAACCGCTGCAATGCGGGACAGCGCTTCTGCAACCAGTGCGGCACTCCCCT
Organism: uncultured Clostridia bacterium; assembly: GCA_946186225.1. Taxonomy (GTDB): domain Bacteria; phylum Bacillota; class Clostridia; order Oscillospirales; family Oscillospiraceae; genus JAFRPC01. The sequence continues at coordinate 5,720 of CAMHMK010000075.1, read as the reverse complement.
GTCGCAGCCCGCGCCCGCCTACAAACCGATCCCTGTCCCGGTCTATGAACCGACACCGGCTCCGTCCTTCGAACCGGCTCCTACCCCCTCTTATGAGCCGACACCGGCTCCGTCCTACGAACAGGCTCCCACCCCCTCTTATGAGCCGATCCCGGCTCCGTCCTACGAACAGGCTCCCACCCCCTCTTATGAGCCGATCCCGGCTCCGTCCTACGAGCAGGCTCCCACCCCCTCTTATGAGCCGATCCCCGCTCCGGTCAACGAGCCGGCTCCCACCCCCTCTTATGAGCCGATCCCCGCTCCGGTCTACGAGCCGGCTCCCGTTCCCTCCGATGAGCCGCTTGCTCCGGAGGAGCCCACGCCGATCAATGCGCCGGCAGATGAGCCCGTCACCGAGCCGGCCCCCATGGTCGAGCCGGTGTCTGCTGCGGAGATTCCGGAAGCAGAACCCACTCCCGTGGAGGAGCCTGCGGCTCCCCAGACGAAGATCTGCCCGAACTGCGGCACCGTGTTGGAGGCCGACTGCAAATTCTGCCTGGAGTGCGGCGCCAAGCAGCTCTGATTCCAAATTGATTACCCATACAGCGCGGTTTCATCTGCCCGGTCTCTTTGAATTCTACGACTTTTACGCGCGATTTCTGCCCCTGTTCCGGGAGCGACGGAGATATTTTTACGATTGGTGCGACATTGGCTCCATCTACGGTGCGCCGGGGGACTGCCTCTGGGGCGGCGGGCGGGTCGGTTTCGGGGACGCTGCGCCGCAGCAGGTTGCGGCGCTGATGAAGGCATACGGGATTGCCGCTCACCTGACCTTCAGCAATTCCCTGCTCCGGGCGGAGCACCTTTCCGACCCGCGGTGCAACGCTCTGTGCGAGCTGTTCGGAAAAAGCGGCGCCGTGGAAAACGGGGTCATCCTGGCCTCCGACCTGCTGACGGACTATCTGCAGGAGCGCTGGCCGGGCCTCTGCCGGATCTCCTCGACCACGAAGGTCCTGACGCGCTGGGAAGACTTCACCGCAGAGCTGGCACGGCCCGAATTCCGCTGGGTGGTTCCGGATTTCCGGCTGAATCCCCGGCTGGACCGCTGGGCAGACCTGCCGCCTGCGCTTCGCTCGAAGGTGGAATTCCTGTGCAACGAATGCTGCCGCTTCGATTGCCCGGACCGGCGAGCCTGCTACGAAGCGGTCAGCCGGAAGGCGCTTGGTGAGGACGGGCCAGAGCATATCTGCTCTGCACAGGACGCCGGAGAGGGCTACGTTTTCTCCAAGGCCAAGCAGAATCCCGGCTTCATCGGACTGGACCGGATCCGGGACGTGCTGCTGCCCATGGGCTATCTGGACTATAAGATCGAGGGACGGAGTCTCGGCAGCGCGCTGCTGCTGGAATTTCTGCTCTATTACATGGTCAAGCCGGAATATCATCTCAATGTCCGCGAAGCCATCTATCTGGACGCTTCGCTGGACCTGTTTTGATACTTAAATTCAATTAAAAGGTTCATTGAATTTTGCTGCGCTTCGCGCAGCCTTTCCAGCACATCGTGCTGGAAAGCCGTCTCATACGATCATTGATAAAAAGTAACCTTTTTATCAAAAGATAGCATGAATCCGCCGGAAAAGGGGCGCTGCCAATCGCAGCGCCCCTTTTGATTATGGAGTTGTTGTTATCATGCCAGGCGGGTACCGGCAGCCGCACCGCAGGCGTCGAGGAGATTTGCTCCGCCGACGACACAGGTGTTGGGCTCCTTGTCGAGACGGTCCAGCAGGTCGCAGAAGCGAAGCAGGTCCTCGTGGGTGGCGTCCAGCAGTTCCCTGCGCTCGCGACGCTTCCGGTCCACAGTCACGCCGCGCAGCGCATACTCCGCGACGATCTGGCTTTCACGCTCCGAAGCCAGCAGCGGCTCAGAGGCGGAAATCGCACCGATCAGGAGCTGGTCGAAGGACTCGCCACGGGTGCAGAAGTCCCGCAGCCAGGCGGCACAGCCGCGATAGACATCCAGGGTCCGGGCGGGGTTCGGGTCGCGGTAGGAGTAGAAGAAGAGCTGTCCCGTCGGAGTTGCCTGCATGCCGCAGCCATAGGCGCCACCCTGGACGCGGACCTCGTTCCAGAGGTAGTTGAGGGAGATGATCTTGGAAGCCAGGGCAAAGCTGCCGTGATAGGAAGCGCCAAGCCGTGCAAGATTGCCGCCTCTGGCAGCATAGGCAACGCCGGAGGGGATCGAGACGCTGTCACAAATCGTCCTGACCGCGGGAAGCGTCACCGTCGGGCCGGTTTGCGGTCCGCCGAAGCCGTCAATCAGCTCCGCAAGGTCGGTCTCGGGAAGGTCGCCCGTCACGCACACGGTGAGGGGCATGGCAGGAAGCTGCGCCAGAATCGGTGCAAGGGAGGCCTGCAAGGTCGGGAAGTCGGGCGTCTCCACCATGGCACGGAGGGCCTGCAGCGCTTCATAGCCGTTGAGCATCTCATTGGCGGCAGCCTCTGCGCTGGTTCCGGAGACAGCGTGCTGCAGGGCATAACGGTGGCCCGCGCCGACGAGGCTCCGGTTGGCAGAAAGGTAAGACTGCTGCAGAATCTCGCGGACAGCCTCCGGCTGATCCAGGTCTGTCTCCCGGAGGATCTCACGGAGCAGAGAAACCGCGTGTCCTGCATTCCGCGTCAGAACCGCGCAGCCGGCGCGGAGCCAGCAGACCGCATGGTCGGGGTCCGCCGGGTCGGAAACGGGAACCACCGAGAAGCTCAGGCGGCCCAGCCAGGTCTTGATCTCCCGCTGCAGATCCTCACGGCTGTGGCGGCGCGTGGGAAGCTCACTGAGCAGGTCGGTCAGCACGGCCAGGCGGGGAAGCTCCTCCAAAGCCATGGGCGGAAGGGCGAAGTAGAGATTCAGATAGATCATGCCCGGGCTCTCAATGGCGGGCCGCAGGATGCGGACCCGGCCGCGCTTCTCATCGGAGCAGTCGGTCCAAAGCGGTTCCGCAGACAGATCGGTGCGTTCAAGGTGCGGGATGGAGGCCAGATCCTCCGCGCTGTCCGGGGTCTGCTGCCAGGCGGCAAGCTCCGTCTGCTCGGCCCGGATCTGCGCCTTTTGGGTCTCGGTCCAGCCGGCGGCGATTTGGGCCAGCTCCGCCGCCTCGGAATCAGCCTTCTCCCGCCCGAGGGTATTTGAGGGAAGCAGGGTCAGATCGGCAATGCCATCTTCAGAAAGAAGGAGATCGGCAGCCAGTTCGTTGAACCAGTTCCCCTCCAGCTTCGCCCGCAGAGCGGCAAAGACGCCGGAGAGGTCCAGATACTGCTCGGGATCGCCGCCGTACATCCAGGCGTTGGCGGCACGGATGGCCAGCTCGACCCCGTAGGGCTCGTTCCGTTCCCGCTCGAGGAACTCGTGCCGGTTCAGGCTGGCAGTCAGCTCCGCCCGGTCGAGACCGGAGGCCAGAGTCTGGCGGAAGATTTCCCGCAGGTCGGTTTTCAGGCTCGAAAGCGCTTCCTCCGGGCAGTTGCGAAGGTGGATATAGATGGCGGGCTGGGCCATGCTGTCATCGAGCTCGGCGGTCACGTCCTGGGCCAGGCCGCGGCTCAGAACCGCACGGGTCACCGGTGCGGTGTTGGAGCCGAAGAGGACGTCAGAGAGGATTTTCACAGCGGTCACCCGCTCGGCGTCCTGCCAGGTGCCGATCACCTTGCCCAGGGCAAAGTGGGTCTTGTTCTTCGGGTCCTCGTCTGGGGCGATCTCATAGGGCACGCTGCGGCTGGCCGCGGCGATGGGCTTCTGGAAGCCGATCTCGAAATCCCGTGCCCGGGGCTCGAAGCGGCTGAGATATTCGCCGTCGATGACCGCAAGGGCCGCGGTCAGATCCAGGCTGCCGTCGAGGAAGATCTTCGCGTTGGAGGGGTGGTAGAAGCGGCGGTGCGCCGCCAGGAAGCTTTCATAGGTCAAATCGGGGATATTGGCCGGGTCGCCGCCGGATTCCCGGCCGTAGGTGGTATCCGGGAAGAGCATCTGGTTCAGATTGCCGTAGACCATCCGGTCCACCGAGGAGAAGGCGCCCTTCATTTCGCCATAGACCACGCCGACGCGGCGGAGGGTTCCGTCGTCTGCAAGCTCGTAGTGCCAGCCCTCCTGGCGAATAATATTCGGGTTGTGGTAGATAGCCGGGAAGAACACTGCGTCCAGATAGACCCGCATCAGGTTGTAAAAATCCCGGTCGTTCCGGCTGGAAACCGGATACATGGTCTTATCAGAGAAAGTGATGGCGTTGAGGAAGGTGTTCAGGGAGCCCTTCATCAGCTCCACAAAGGGGTCCTTGACCGGATAGCGGTCAGAGCCGCAGAGGACCGAGTGCTCGATGATATGGAATACGCCGGTGTCATCCTCGGGAACGGTCTGGAAGGCGACGCAGAATGTCTTGTTGGGGTCCGGGCGATCAAGCCAGACCAGCTCCGCGCCGGTCTTGTCATGTCGGAGCTGATATAGGGTTCCTGCGGGGTTGGTGAGTTCGGCGGTGCGGATCACGGTGAACCCGCAGAGCTTCTTTTGAAGTTCAAGCTGCATAGATGTTCCTCCATTCGGTCTGTGTATGTGTGTTTTCGTTCTGTTCAGATCTTTTTTCGGACCGTCACGATGTTGCAGTCGTTTTCACGGCGGTATTCCACCTCGTCCATCAGCTTTTTGACCAGGAAAATACCCAGGCCGCCGATCTTGCGGTCCTCCGCCTTCGCGGTCACGTCCGGGTCATCGTTTTGCAGGGGATCAAAGGGGACGCCGCTGTCGATAAAGCGGATGACGGCCATGCGGTTGGCTTCCTCGAAGGCAAAGCGCACGGTCAACTTGCCCGGGCCGCCGGCATAGGCATAGCCAGCGACGTTGCTGAACAGCTCGTCGGCTGCCACGTCGATCTGCATTTGTGCTTTCATGGGGCAGTCACAGGCCTCCAGGGCCTCCTCCAGAAATGCGGTTACCCGGGGAAGGTTCTCCCGGATCGCGTCGACTGTCAGCTCCTTCACGTCGCATCGCCTCCTTTTGTGTGTTCGTTGCCTTTGTATTCCAGCCAGAGCATCGTCAGATCATCAAACTGCTCTGCATCCCTGAACAAACAGGTCCACGGCATAATCCTGCACCGGGATCGCAGATGTCATACTCTCCCCGATCCGGGAAGGCCGGGAAAATGTTCGGGAGCTGCCGGAACACTGTCTCTCAGATGATTATATCACAGGGCAGACGCTTTGTCATCCCTAAACGAAAAAAGACACCCGATGGAGGTGGAATGATTGATTTTAAGCATTGATTTTCAAGGAGATATCCTGTATAATTGTTTTGCGAATCCATGAAAGGAGCGTAAACCAATGATTAACAACTCTATCGTTGGCTAACTGAATAGAGGCGCAGAGCATGATGGAGGGGTATACCCCTCTGGGTTAGTGCGCCATTTTTGAGTAACTTTCGGATAGTGGGAACCGCAGGACGCAGCCACGACGGGAGCTGCTTCGCTGCGGGTTTTTTGCGCCCTTTTTCAGGAGTCGACGCCATACAGGGACGATTACATATTAAATCTTATGTTCAAGGAGAAAAACCAATTATGATAATAAAACTGGAACCGATCAATGATAATAACAGAGAAGCCGTTCTGGCTCTTTCCGTGCGGGAGGATCAGCCCTTCGTCGCCCCGAACGACGTCTCTCTGCGGCAGGCGGACGAGGCGAACGCGGAGCAGCCCGGCGTGGCCCGGCCC
>CAMHMK010000074.1 GCA_946186225.1 uncultured Clostridia bacterium | reverse complement strand
GAGGCTTCCGCGTCTTCGTCCGACGAGGCTTCCGCGTTTTCGTCCGACGAGGCTTCCTCCGTCGGAATGTCAGTGGTCTCGGGGGCGGGTTCCGCGTCCGGGTCCCAGCCCTCTGGCTTCAGCGTCAGAACCAGGTTGGTGCTGCGCAGCAGCTCCGAGGCGGCGGCGGCCTGTTCCTCGACGGCCTGGCGCGTCATGCCCTTGGCCACATAGGCCGTGGTGGTCTCGCTCTCCCTGGCGGGTTCCGGCGACTGCTTCTGCTTGAGGACCAGCAAAATACCGGCAACTGCCACCAGCACACCGGCAACGGCGGCAAGAATCGGCCAGATTTTGGAGACTGAGCTCTTTTGGGCTGCATAGGACCCCTTGCGGGCGGGCTTTTTGGGGGCGCCGTAGGTCTTCTTTTGCGCCTTTGTGCCCTTTTCCGCTTCAAATTTTCCCTTGCTCATATCGGACTCCCTTCTGTGGGTATCTTTCTTGGAAATGATATTATACCTGTCTTTCCCCGGAAATGCAAGGACAATTCATCACAAATTGGAATTTCATGGGGAATCGGCGGTTTTATTCCGCTGCGGCAGCGAAGCCGGCCTGCTTCAGCGCGCGGATCAGATCAGTTGCCTGCTTCAGCCCGTTCTCGCCGGGACGGAGCTTGAGCCGGAGCAACGGCGTTCTGGATTTGGGCTGGATGAAGAGCCGCCCGGTAAAGGCCGGATCGGCGCAGACCGCGGAGATCGCCTGGAAATCCAGCTGGACGAAGGTAACGAAGAGATCCTGGGCCTTCTGGGTCAGGTCGGTGACGCCCAGGCGGGCGGCCTCGGCCCGGAGGAGGGCCACGTCGATCAGGTTCATAACGCCCTTCGGCGGGTCGCCGTAGCGGTCGACGATCTCGTCGAGCAGCTCGTCGGCGTCCTCCCGGGTGCGGATGGCCGCCATGCGGCGATAGAGGTCCATGCGCTGCTCGCCGTTTTCGACGTAGGTCTTGTCGATGTTGGCGGTGATGTCGAAGTCGGCGGTGCATTCCGGCGGCCGGGCCTCCTTGCCGCCCTGTTCCTCCAGGACCGCCTCCTCAAGGAGCTTGAGATACATATCGTAGCCCACCGAGACGATGTGGCCGGACTGCTCGGCCCCGAGCAGGTTGCCCGCGCCGCGGATCTCGAGATCGCGCATGGCGATTTTGAAGCCGGAGCCGAATTCCGCGTACTCGCGGATGGCCTCGAGCCGCTTTTCGGCCACGTCGGTGAGGACCTTGCCGCGGCGGAAGGTCAGATAGGCGAAGGCGTGGCGGCTGGACCGGCCCACGCGGCCGCGGATCTGGTGGAGCTGGGCCAGGCCAAGGCGGTCGGCGTCCTCGATGATCAGGGTGTTGACGTTGGGAATGTCGATGCCGGTTTCGATGATCGTGGTGCAGACCAGGATCTGCACCTCGCCGTCGGCCATGCGCTGCATGACGTCACCGAGCTCATCCTCGTTCATCTTGCCGTGGGCGATCGCGATCTCGGCCCCGGGATGGCGGTTTTTCAGCGAGGCGGCGCAGCGGGCGATGGACTCCACGCGGTTGTGGAGATAGTAGACCTGGCCGCCGCGGGCGAGCTCCCGGCGGATGGCGTCGTCCAGGACTGCCTCGTTCTGCTCGAGGACGAAGGTCTGGACCGGGTAGCGGTCCATCGGCGGTTCCTCAATGGTGGACATGTCCCGGATGCCGGACAGGGCCATGTTCAGGGTGCGCGGGATCGGGGTGGCGGACAGGGTTAAGACGTCTATGCCCCGGGAAAGTTCCTTCAGTCGCTCCTTGTGGGTCACGCCGAAGCGCTGCTCCTCATCCACGATGAGCAGACCCAGGTCCTTGAAGACGATGTCCTTCTGCAGGAGCTTGTGGGTGCCCACCACGAGGTCGCAGGCGCCGGCCCGGAGGTCCTGAAGGGTCTTGCGCTGCTGGGCGGGGGTGCGAAAGCGGGAGAGGACGTCGATGTTGACCGGGAAGCCCTCGAAGCGCTTGCAGGCGGTGACGTAGTGCTGCTGGGCCAGAACCGTCGTGGGGACCAGGATGGCGACCTGCTTGGAGTCCATGATCGCCTTCATGGCCGCGCGGAGGGCGACCTCGGTCTTGCCGAAGCCGACGTCGCCGCAGAGCAGGCGGTCCATGGGGCTTGGCGCCTCCATGTCCCCCTTAACCTCGGCGATGCAGCGGAGCTGGTCGTCGGTCTCGGCGAAGGGGAAGTTGTCCTCAAATTCGCCCTGCCAGGGGGTATCGGCGGCGAAGGCGAAGCCTGCAAGGCGCTTGCGCTCGGCATAGAGCTTGATCAGGCCGTCGGCCAGGTCCTTGACGGCGGCCTTTGCCTTCTTCTTGGTCTTTTCCCAGCTGTCGCCGCCCAGCTTGTTGAGCTTGACGGGCGAATCCTGCGCCGCGCCGACGTATTTATAGATGAGGTCCATCTGGGTGGCGGGCACGTAGAGCACGTCCGTCCCCTGGTATTCGATCTTGACGTAGTCCTTGACGACCCGGTCCACCTTCATCTGCTCCATGCCCACGTAGCGGCCGATGCCGTGGGACTCATGGACGATCAGATCCCCGGGGGTCAGGTCGGTAAAGGAATTGAGCTTCTGGCGATTGGTGGCCTTGGTCTTGGGCCGGGGCCGGGCGCGGCGGGCCGTGCGGTTGAGCAGCTGACCTTCGGTGAGCACGGCCAGCTGAATGGAGGGGTACTCCATGCCGTTGGGCAGGGTCCCGTCGGTCAGGAAGATGCCGCCCGCGGGCGGCAGGCCGGTGGCCGGGAAGGCCATCTGAACCGGGATGGCCCGGTCGCGGAGGTACTGCTCCAAAATTTCGCCGCGGCGGCGGTTGCCGCAGAGGACGAGGGTGCGGAAACCGTTTTTGCGGTAGTGTACCAGGTCGGAGGAGGCAATTTCCAGATTGCCGCCGTAGGAGGGCAGCTGCTTTGCGACGATATCCAGCAGCACAGCGGGCTGCATGGTCTCCGGAAAGGCCGAGGAGAGGAAGGATTCCAAAAACAGGGCAGGCCGGCCCGAGAGGGCGGCGCAGACGTCTTCCCAGCCGCGGACGTAGTCGCAGAGCTCGCCGGCCAGGATCCCGGCCTGGAGCAGGCTGTCGAGCTGGAGGCCCATGTCCTCCTCCCGGGCGTCGGCGGCCCGGCGGAGATTGCCGTGATCGCAGAAGACCGTGAGTCCATCGGCCGGGAGATAGTCGGCGGCCGTGGCAAAGTCGGGGTAGATCAGGCTCATATAGCGGTCGCTGGCCCCGAAGGACGCCCCGATCTGCAGGGTCTGCAGATCGGTTTCGAGGGTCTTGAGCAGGGCGGCGTTGGGCGTCTTGCGCCGCTTCTGACGGGCGATCAGCCGGCCCAGGTCCTCGCAGAGGCCCCGGGCGCCGCCCGGATGGAGCATGGGCAGGGTCTCAGCCACGGGAAGGATGACGGCCCGGTCAAGATTTTCGCTCCGGCGCTGGGTCAGCGGGTCAAAGCTGCCCATGGTATCAAGCTCGTCGCCGAAGAATTCGACGCGGATCGGGCTGTCGGAGGCCGGGCTGTAGACATCCAGGATGCCGCCGCGGACCGCGAATTGACCCACGCCCTCGACCATGTCGCAGCGGCTGTAGCCCGCCTGGATCAGGCGGGCGGTCAGGGCGTCGAGATCATAGGTCTCGCCCAGGCGGAGCTCGACCGTCGAGGCCAGGAGGGCAGTCTTCGGCATGGTGCGCAGGGAGAGCGCCTCCCAGGTGGCGATCAGCAGGCGGGTCTTGCCGGAGGCGAGATCGAAGAGCTGGCGCAGGCGGCGCTGCTCCCACTGGCGGGAGGCCGCCGAGGTGTCATAGAAGGTCAGGTCCCGTCCCGGGAGGATGGGGTACTCTCTGCCCAGAAAGGCGGCAAGCTCGGCCTGGGTCCGCTGGGCGATCAGGTCGTCCTGGCAGACCACCAGCAGGGGCCGCCGGAGCTCCCGGGCCACGCCGGCGATCAGATGGGAGCGGTTGATCTGCGCCGCGCCGGAGACGGCAGCATGCCTGCCGCCGGAGAGGGCCTTGCAGACCGTGCCGAACTCCGGCAGGCGTTTGAGGGCGTCGAGTAAGAGGTCCATAAACATTCCTTTCAACGGGCAACGCGGAAAGGGGAAAATGACTCCCCTTTCCGTGGATGGATTCTGTGTAGTTGGGTGAAGCTGCTCAAGCGCGTGCTCAGTCCGACTGGGGTTTCCCGTTGAACCTGGCGGCAGCGCTTTGGGGGCCGTGGGCGATCAGCTCCAGGGCCGCTTCAGCGGCGTGTTCGATGGCCGGGGCCAGGTGCTTTTCCTCCTCCGGGGTAAAGCGGGAGAGGACCCAGTCGGCCAGGTCGTAGTCGGGGTGGGGCTTTTCGCCCACGCCGATCTTGATGCGGGGGAAGGTCTGGCTCCCCAGGTGGGAGATGATGGACTTCAAGCCGTTGTGACCCCCCGCGGAGCCCTCCGCCCGGACGCGGATCCGGCCCAGGGGCAGGGAGACGTCGTCGGAGAGAATCAAAATATGGTCGATGGGGATCTTATAGAACATGGCCGCCAGCTGGACAGCCTCGCCGGAATTGTTCATAAAGGTCTGCGGCTTGAGCAGCAGGACCCGCCTTCCGGCGAGCTCCGTCTGGCGGATCAGGGCGCGGAACCTGGCCCGGTCGAGCTTGACCCCGGCCTGCTCCGCCAGCAGGTCCGCCGTCCGGAAGCCGACGTTATGGCGCGTGCGCTCGTACTCCGGGCCGGGATTGCCGAGGCCGACGATCAGCCAGTCCACGGTCGTTTTCTGAAACAGCATTCCGGCTCCTTTCGTGGGACTGCTTTGCGTCCCGCTCCTGTAAAATTTGGGCGTGCTGCAGATGCAGCACGCCCGTATTGCTGCTTTGCTTATCTGGCGCCGAAGATGCAGTCGGAGATCGAGGTCTCCTCGGCGATGTGGCTGATGGCCCGCGCAAAGATCGGGGCAACGGAGAGCTGCTTGATCTTGGTGCCGGCGTAGTCCTCGGGCAGGGGGATGGTGTCAAGCAGGACGAGCTCCTTGATGACGGAGTTCTCGATCCGCTCCCAGGCGCGGGTGATCTCGCCGGTTTCGGGGTTGACCCGGTTGGAGAGGACTCCGTGGGTGGCCGCGGCGTAGACTTCCTTGGCGCCGCCGATTTCGACAAGCGCCTTGGCCGCGTTGCACAGAGAGCCGGCGGTGTCCACGATGTCATCGAGCATGATGCAGGTCTTGCCCTCGACGTCGCCGATGACGTTCATGACCTCGGAGACGTTGGCCTTGGGGCGGCGCTTATCCACGATAGCCAGGTCCATGTGGACCTGCTGGGCAAAGTTCCGGGTGCGGGCCACGGAGCCCACGTCCGGGGAGACCGCGACGAAATCGTCGTGGTTGCAGGTCTTGGGGTTGAATTTATCCATGTAGTAGTCCACAAACAGCGGCGCGCCGGAGAGGTGATCCAGCGGGATGTCAAAGAAGCCCTGAATCTGAGCGGCGTGCAGGTCCATGGTCAGGACGCGGTCGGCACCGGCGGCGGTGAGCATGTTGGCGACGAGCTTGGAGGTGATGGGGTCGCGGCCTCTGGACTTGCGGTCCTGGCGGGCATAGCCGTAGTAGGGGATCACGGCGGTGATCCGGCCGGCGGAGGCACGGCGCAGAGCGTCAATGTTGATGAGTATCGACATCAGGTTGTCGTTGACCGGCTTGCAGGTGGACTGGACGATGAAGCAGTCTCTGCCTCGGACCGTCTGGTCCATCCACACGCAGATCTCACCGTCTGCGAAGGTGCTCATGGAGTTGTTGCTCAACTCCACGCCCAGCTCCCGGCAAATGTCTTCAGCCAGGGGACGGCTGGTCTTTCCGCTGAATACTTTGATAGGTCTTCCGTTTGCGAGCATAATCTTTCTCCTCTTAGTTTGCTCTTCTCTCCGGCGCAGGGAGAGAGTGTGGTGTGACTACTCTGGCTTTTTATTCCGAAGCGCCCACTCCCTGCGAACGGTCTGACGCGACCGCCCGATGCCCAGGGCTTGCGCAGGAATATCTTCTGTGATGACGGAGCCCGCTCCGATGTAGGCCCCCTGCCCCACCGTGACCGGGGCGACGAGGGTGGTGTTGCAGCCGATGAAGGCTTCTTTTTCGATGACCGTGGGCAGCTTCTCCACCCGGTCAAAGTTGGCCGTGACGGTCCCGCAGCCGATATTGGTCCGCTCCCCCACCGAGGCGTCGCCGAGGTAGCTCAGATGGGCCACCTGGACGTCGGCGGCGAGGCTGGCGTTCTTGAGCTCCACAAAGGCCCCCGCCTTGACGCGGGCGTCGAGCACCGTGCCGGGGCGCAGGTTTGCAAACGGACCCACATGGGCGGACACACCAACCTGGGACTGCTCCACCCGGGACTGCTCCACGACGGCGTGGTTGCCGATTTTGGAGTCGATGATCCGGGTGTTGGGGCCGATCGTGCAGCCGTAGCCGACCACGGTCTTGCCCTCCAACACCGTGCCGGGCAGGAGGCTCGTGCCGATGCCGATCTCGACGCCGGGAGTGACATAGGTATTATGGACGTCCCAAACCTGCACCCCGTCACGGATCAGGCAGCGCAGGAGGCTCTGGGTCATCGGGCCCTGCCAGTCGGGCAGGTCGTCCGGGCTGTAGAGATTGAAAAAACCGTCCTCCTGGGTGCAGGCGTCGGCAGACCGCTTGAGAAAGCGGCCGAGCGGAGCGTCTTCATCCAGCGCAGCCATCAGGGCCTGACGGGATACCATGCAGGCGTTGGCTCCGCTGACGGATTCCAGGTGACGGATATGCGGCAGATAGAGCACCGGGCCGGTGACGACCAGGAGGGATTCCTCGGCGTCGGCGGCGGTGGAGAGAAACACATGAAGGGAATCGGCAGGGTCCTCATCGGAGGCCGTCGTCAGCTCGGCGTCCGAGGGGAAGCAGGCCTTGGCAGCTTCGGTAAAGGAAGGGGCGCAGGCAAGGAAAAACCGGCTGACCTCCGCACGGCGCAGCGCGTGCGTCAGCCACTGCAGAACGGGCACGCCAAGCACGGGGTGCAGCATGAGGGGTATTTCGCTGCCGGTACGGTAGCGGTCATCCACCAAAAACACGACTGCAGAACGACCTTCCAAGTCCGACGCACCCCCCTCGCAAAATTCGCCCATAGTATAGCACAGAATTTTCGGTTTGTATACCTTTTTCCGAAAAAAATATAAATTTTTCCCGGCGGGCAGCATAGACTCTACCAAACCGGAAAAACGGAGGAATGATTGATGCGGACGATTCTTTCAATTCTGACCGCTCTGGGCCTGCTCCTCGGCCAGTTTGCCGCGGAAAAGCCCGGTCCGACCGTCTCGGCGCCCAGCGCGATCCTGATCGACGCGGCCACCGGAACGGTCCTCTTCGAGCAGAACGCTGACGAGCGGCGCGAGCCCGCAAGCGTGACCAAGGTGATGACCCTGCTGCTGGTGATGGAGGCATTGGACAGCGGAAAAATCGGCTGGGACGATCAGGTGACGGCCTCCGCCGCCGCCGCGGGCAAGGGCGGCAGCCAGATCTATCTGGAGGAGGGCGAGCGGCTCTCGATGGATGAGATGCTCAAGTCGGTGGTGGTCAGCTCCGCCAACGACTGCGCCACGGCGCTGGCCGAGCATGTGGCGGGCAGCGAGGCGGCCTTTGTGACCCTGATGAACGCCAGAGCCGCCGAGCTGGGGATGGAAAACACCCACTTCGTCAACTGCACAGGGCTCGACGACGAACCGGAGGCCCGGGAGCACCTGACCACAGCCCGGGACGTGGCAACGATGAGCCGGGAGCTCCTGCGGCACAAGGAGATCCGGAAATACACCACGATCTGGACCGACACCGTGCGCGGCGGGCAGTTCGGCCTCTCCAACACGAACAAGCTGGTGCGCTTCTACGAGGGCACCACCGGGCTCAAGACCGGCTACACCTCCACGGCGGGGCACTGCCTGTCCGCCTCGGCCGAGCGCGATGGGATCGAGCTGATCGCGGTGGTGCTGGGCTGCGCCTCGTCCTCGGAACGGTTTGCCGACGCGAAGGCCCTGCTGAACTGGGGCTTTGCCAACTACGCCCTGGTCCACCCCGCCGAGGGAACGATCCTGGAGCCGATCCCGGTGAAGCTGGGGACTGCCGGGACCGTGACGCCCGTTTTGGCCGAGCCCGGGCCGATTTTGATCGAGAAGGGACAGCAGTCCTCGATCCGGCGGACCGTAGAGCTGCCGGAGGAGCTGACCGCCCCGGTGGAAAAGGGCGAGATCATCGGAACGCTGACCGTAAGCGCGGGCGACACGGAGCTGGCCCGCCTCCCCCTCACTGCCGGAGCGGACGTGGGAAGGCTGACCTTCGGGGCGCTGTTTCTGACGCTGCTGCGGACGATGTGCGGGGGAGAATAATTGAGAATTGTGAAGTGAGAAGTGAGAATTTGCGGTGTTTTTCGCGCAAAACATTGCCAATTCTCAATCCACGATTCAGTCAAGACCACCGGCATAGCCGGTGGCTTGCACAGGCCCTATAAGGGCCTATTACGGCAATGCCTTAAGGCACTCGAAAGCTCTTTCTTTTGCGAATAATGCTCCGCAACCCATAAATGGGTATTGCTTTCCTGCTTACTATCAGCTATATTGAAGGTGTCAATTCTTTGACGGCCCCCCTTGATGCTGTTGTAGCGTGGTTGGCGAACCTGCTATGGCTCTATCTTTGGGGGTTTTATTTTCTGGGCAAAAGTAGAACTTTTTGTGCCCACCGGCATAGCCGGTGGTTCACTCTTTACAAGTCAAGACCACCGGCATAGCCGGTGGCTTGCACAGGCCCTATAAGGGCCTATTA
>CAMHMK010000073.1 GCA_946186225.1 uncultured Clostridia bacterium | reverse complement strand
AGCAGGTTGGCGGCGATGACGGCGGTGCGGCCCATGGGCTTGCCGGCGGCGTCAATGACGTACCACTTGCGTTCCACGTTCTCTTTCTTGACCAGTGTAGTGGACATGAATCTTTCCTCCGTATGAAATAAACATTTGTTTTGACAAATTCAAGCTGCGCCGTTACAATAGCTCCGGACGCCCGTACTTTATATCATATTTGATCCGCCTTGTCAACGGAATTTTTAAGAATTTTCATTTTCCTCCGAGCAAGCTTCAAAAATCTTGTGTTTTCTCACGAATGCTCACGTTTGCTCACTTTTGATTTTTACTTTAGAGGTGATCTCATGCAAAGAATGCTCTCTCTGCTGCGCAGCTGCGTGGACGACTACGCCATGATCGAACCGGGCGATCGGATCGCGGTCGGCGTCTCGGGGGGTAAAGACTCCCTGACCCTCCTGGTCCTGCTGGCGGAGCTTCGGAAATTCTACCCTGCGCCATTTTCCCTGGAGGCCTTCTCGGTGCACATGGGTCTGGCGGGAATGGATTTTTCCCCCGTGGCCGCCCTTTGCGAACGGCTGGAGGTCCCGTTCCACATGATCGAGACCCAGATTGGCCCCGTGCTCTTTGAGCACCGCAAGGAGAAGAACCCTTGCTCGCTCTGCGCCAAGATGCGCCGCGGGGCCCTTTCCAACGCCATCACGGCGGCGGGCATCCACAAGATCGCCCTGGGCCATCACCACGACGACGCGGTGGAGACCTTTCTGATGTCCCTCTTCTATGAGGGGAGGATCGGCTGCTTTGAGCCGGTCACATATCTGGACCGCTCCGGCGTGACACAGATCCGGCCGATGCTCTATCTCCCCGAGCAGATGATCGTCCACTTCACCGAACGGTATGATCTCCCTGTGGTCCATAACACCTGCCCGGCCGACAAGACCACCAAGCGCGAGGAGACCAAGCAGCTCATCCGCGACCTGCACGACCGCTATCCGGAGCTCAAAACCCGCATTTTCGGTGCCATGCAGCGCTATCCGCTCCCGCAGTGGGAGATCCGGCCCCGCCGACGCGGCGGGCAGAAGTCGATCACGGACGGAACGGAGGCATAAGCCTCTGCGGAATTCTTTTGCATAGAGCATAGCACTTCCGGGTAAGCTACGGAAAAACCTGGAAAGGAGCTATTCCATGTGCGAAAACGCTGAACTGTCCAGCCTGGATCGGAATTCGGAGCTTGGCTCCGCGCTGACCAGGACCGCGGGCGGCAACATCTATACCCTGACCATCATCGGCCAGATCGAGGGCCATCAGGTCCTGCCCGACAACGTCAAAACCACAAAATACGAGCACGTCATGCCCCTGCTGGCCCAGATCGAGGAGAGCGAGGAGGTCGATGGCGTGCTTCTCCTGCTCAACACGGTCGGGGGTGACATCGAGGCCGGGCTTGCGATTGCGGAGCTGATCTCCGGCATGAAGAAGCCCACGGTCTCTCTGGTTCTCGGCGGCGGCCATTCCATCGGCGTGCCCCTGGCCGTAGCGGCCCGGCACTGTATGATCGCCCCCACGGCGGGCATGACCATCCACCCGGTCCGCATGAGCGGGACCGTGGTCTCCGCCCCGGCGACCTTCCAGTATTTCAATCGCATCCAAAATCAGATCGTGGATTTCGTTGCGTCCAACTCGCATATTTCCAAGCAGCAGTTTACGGATTATATGATGGCCACGGGTGAACTGGCGACGGACGTCGGCACGGTCCTCTATGGCAAGGAAGCTGTCTCCTGCGGCCTGATCGAACGTCTCGGAAGCCTCTCCGACGCGCTGGATTGCCTACACCGGATGGTTGCGGAGCAGCGTCAGACGGCGCAGACGGCCCAGAGAGAAGAAATCCAGAAAAAGGGTGGAAATTTCCAACCGCCTGTGCTATAATATACTGAAATACGGTTTGAATCATCCTGGAGGCTGGCTTATGACCTGGCTTGGCGCGATTCTTTTGGCCGTTGTGGCCGGAGCGGCGGAAATCTTTCCCGTCTCCGGCTCCGGCCATTTCTACATATTGGAAAAGCTGGTTGGCCTGGAGCTGAGTGCGGCGGACCGGACGGCATATCTCGCAGTCCTGAACGCCGGCGCGGCGCTGGCGCTGCTGATCTTCTATCACCGGCAGGTGGGGGAGATGCTCGCCCACGCCCTGGTGGGGATCGGCCTGGTCCGGCCCACATCCCGGCAGCGCGGTGTCCCGCTGCCCAGAAGACAGCTGCAGCTTCTCCTCCTTTCCGGCCTTCCGATGCTGGCGGCCCTGCTGCTCAGTCGTACCTGGCGGTATGTGGAGGGCCACGAAGCTGTGCTGGCCTTCGTCTGCGGGCTTGAAGCCCTGTCCGGCGTCGCGATTTACTTTTCAGGCCGCGGCGCAAGAGGAAAGCGAGATTTCCGCCAGATGACAGCGTCGGACGGACTGCTGCTTGGAATGTCCCAGCTTCCTGCAGTTTTCCCCGGCCTGTCCCGGAGCGGGATCGTACTCTCCGCGGCCTTCCTGCGCGGCCTGAGCTATCCCACAGCGGTGGAGCAGGTCGGACTCATGGGGATCCCGGTCTACCTTGCCGCCGCAGTCTATCGCTGGTTCACGGCCAAGAGCCTCGGTGCGGTCGGGATTTCCACTGCCCAGGGCCTTGCGGGGCTGGCAATCTCCGCGATTGCCGGTTTGGTTGCTCTGCGGACGCTAACCGAGCACGCGGCCTACCGCAAGGCGACAGGCTTCGCCTACTGGTGCTGGGGTGCGGCGCTGATTGCGGGAATCCTGTTCCTGATTGCCGCCTGATCTTGATTATAATGTAGGAGATACATACGATGAGTTCTCAAAAGAAACCGAAGAAGGGGAGCGCAAAGAAGCCTGCGGCAAAGAAGACCGCCCAGACCAAGCTGCGTGAGGAGAGCATTTTCTCGCACTTCCGCCGCGAGATCTGGGGCGTGGTCTGTATCCTGCTCGCCGCCCTGGTTCTGCTGAGCGGTTTTGCCCGTCAGAGCGCACTTTGCCAGCTTTTTATGGGTCTGATCGGCAGGACCGGTCTGGTTGTTCTGCCCATCGGTCTGTTCCTGTGCGCCATCGCCCTGCTCTTTCACGGCGATCGCCCCGTCACGATGCGGATCCTCTGCTCCCTGAGCTTTGCGGTCCTGGTCTGTGCCATTGCGCATCTTGCCTCTGACGCGCGGCTGACCTGGAGCGGCGGACTGCTGTCCAAGCTCTATGCCGGCGGCAAGGAAGGCACGACCGGCGGTGTCGTCGGCGGCCTGGTCGCTATGATTTTCAGTCTGCCCGGGGGTAAGCCTGTGGGCTGGGCGATCACGATTCTGCTCCTGCTCGTTACCCTGCCTGCCAGTGTGAACCTGACGCTGACCGGACTGCTCCGTGCCATCAACAACCATCGCGAGGAGCTTCGCGCCACGCGCCGGGAAAAGGAGCGGAAGGAGCCTGCCGAGGCCCTGGTCGAGCACGTGGTCCATACCCGCCAGGTGCGGGAGGAGCACCGCCAGGTCCGCGCCGAGCGCCGTCAGGAGAAGGCGGAACGCCGTCAGAACCGGAACCGGTTCGAATATGATCTGCCCGTGGACGATCCGGCAGAGCCCGCTGCAGAAAAGCCCAAGTCCACCGTCCGGCCCGCCGGAAAACCGAAGCAGGTTGAAAAGTCTCCGAACGAGACGGAATTTCTGGAGGTCCCCCGTAAGCTCTCCGACTTCGATCTGCCTGTGGACGGCCCGATCACTCCTGCTTTGGAGCCTTCCCCGAAGCCGGTCGAGCCGAAGCCGGTCGAGCCAAAACCCGCTGCCCCGAAGCTGGTCCCGGACCCCGCTGCGGCGGAGCTCGGTCAGACCATTCCCATGGCCGAGATCAAGGCTCCCGCTCCGCCCGCTGAGAAGCTGAAGGCAGGGGAGGCCCGGCAGGCCGCCGCAGAGGTCGGGGCTGAAATCGCCAGTCTGGCCGCAGCGCCGGAGTCTCCGGTCTACGTCTTCCCGCCCACGGACCTGCTGGACTACGCCTCCAATGACAGCGTGGACGCCAGTGCCGAGATGCGGGAGAACACCCGCCGCCTGACCGAAAAGCTGGCCTGCTTCAACGTGGATGCGAAGATCGTCAACGTCACCCGCGGCCCGAACGTTACGATGTATGAGCTCCAGCTTGCCCAGGGTGTCCGCCTCAGCAAGCTGACCGGTCTGGCCGACGACATCGCCCTGGAGCTCGGCGCGCCCAGCGTCCGCATCTCCGCGATCCCGGACAAGAACTCCATGGTCGGTATCGAGGTTCCCAACAAGCAGGTGAGCACGGTCTCCCTGCGTGAGATCCTTGAATCCCGAGAATTTAAGAACGCCCGCTCGAAGGTCTCCTTCGCAGTCGGCAAGGACATCAACGGCACCAGCGTGGTCGGCGATATCGCCAAGTTCCCCCACGTCCTGATTGCCGGCACCACGGGCTCCGGCAAATCCGTCTGCACCAACAGCATCCTGATTTCCATTCTCTACAAGGCGACCCCCGAGGAAGTCAAGCTGATCGTGGTGGACCCGAAGATGGTCGAATTCGGCATCTACAACGGCGTACCCCATCTGCTGATTCCCGTGGTCACCGACGCCAAGAAGGCGGCCGGCGCCCTGCAGTGGGCGGTCACCGAGATGATGCGGCGCTATCGCACCCTTTCCGAGGCTGGCGTGCGCGATATTGAGTCCTATAATAAGGCTGCCTCCACCGATGATACCCTCGAGCCCATGCCCAAGCTGGTCGTCGTGATCGACGAGCTGGCAGACCTCATGATGGTGGCCGGAAAGGAAGTCGAGGAGGCCATCTGCCGCATTGCCCAGATGGGCCGCGCGGCCGGCGTCCACCTGGTCATTGCCACCCAGCGGCCCTCTGCGGACGTGATCACCGGTCTTATGAAGGCCAACATTCCCTCCCGCATCGCCCTGGTTGTCTCCTCCGCAATGGAATCCCGCATCATCCTGGATGCCACCGGCGCAGAAAAGCTGATCGGCAGAGGCGATATGCTCTATGCCCCGCTCGGCAAGGGCAAAAAGCGCGTTCAGGGCTGCTTCGTGGATGAAGCCGGTGTCCAGCGTGTCATCGACTTTGTCAAGGCAAACGGCAGCGCCGACTACAACGATGAGGTCCAGCAGGAGATCGAGCTCCGCGCAGCCCAATCCGGCAAGGGCGGCTCCGGCAGCGCGTCAAGCGCCGATTCCTCCGCTCCCGAGCCCGCCGAGGACGAGGGCGGCGATGAGCTCCTGCCTGCCGCGGTCGAGGTCATTTTGGAAACCGGCATGGCTTCGGTCTCCATGCTCCAGCGCCGCCTGAAGCTCGGCTACGCCCGTGCTGCCCGCATCGTGGACGAAATGGAGGAGCGCGGCATTGTCGGTCCCTTTGAGGGCTCCAAGCCCCGTCAGCTGCTGATCACCAAGGAGCAATGGGCCGCCATGCAGGGCGGCGCTCCTGCCCCGGCGGAAGCGGCGGCTCCTGTGGAGGAGTGATCTGCGGCACGCCTGTGTCGCAGTGAACCAATCAAGAATCATACAGAGGTGTCAAACATGGACAATGTAAATTCCCGCGAGGAACTGGAACACGCCGCCATGAAAGCAGCTGAGGAACAGGCGCAAGAAGCGGAAAAGGAGCCCTACGTTCCCCGCTCCAAGGGCATTGTGTCCCTTGCCTGGGTTCTGCTCATCCTGGTCCTGATCGGCGTGGCGCTCTACTACTTCTGGATCGCCAAGGGCGGAAAGCTCTGACCATGAGGATTCTCGGAATCGACCCCGGCTACGCCACCACGGGCTTCGGCCTCGTGGAGACCGACGGCACCGGTCTGCGCCTGCTGCAGTACGGCGTCGTCACCACCCCGAAAGAGCTGCCCTTTCCGCAGCGGCTGCAGATCCTCTATGATGATCTGATCCGCCTGATCGAGGTTACGGCTCCGGATGCCGCAGCGGTGGAGGAGCTCTTCTGGGGACACAATATCACCACCGGCATTGGTGTTTCCCACGGCCGCGGCGTGATCCTGCTTGCTCTGGCAAAGTCGGACGTCCCCACCTATGAGTATACCCCCATGCAGGTCAAGCAGGCCGTGGTCGGCTACGGCAAGGCGGAGAAGCGTCAGGTCATGGATATGACCCGCCGCCTGCTCCACATGGAGAAGGTCGCCCGCCCGGACGACGCTGCGGACGCCATTGCCATCGCCCTCTGCCACGCCCGCTCCAAGACCTCGCTGCTCACCCGCCTGGAGGAGCAAACGGAAGGAAGCTGACTATGTTCTATTATTTGGAAGGAAAAATCGCCCTGCTGGACGCCAATCTCGCGGTCGTGGACTGTGGGGGCGTGGGCTACGCCTGCTTTGCCAGCAACTATACCCTGTCCAACCTGCGGGTAGGGGAGACCCACCGCCTGTTCACCCACTGCAACATCAAGGAAGACGCCTTCGATATTTACGGCTTCTCCAGCCGGGATGAGCTCCGTCTGTTTGAACTGCTGATCGGCGTCACCGGCGTCGGCCCTGCCTCGGCACTGGCCATTCTTTCGGTGCTGAGCCCGGATCAGCTCACGCTGTCCATTCTGACCGGAGATGAGAAGTCCATTACCCGGGCCAAGGGCGTCGGTGCGAAATCCGCCAAGCGCATCATTCTGGAGCTCAAGGACAAGATCGGCGGCGAGGTGGATTTCTCTGCGGGTGCGGCCGCATCCGGCCCGATCCTGCCCCAGGGGAACAACAAGGTCGCTCTGGCCACAGCGGCGCTGTCCGAGCTCGGCTATTCCCAGGCGGAATCCGCCGCAGCGCTCAAAGGCGCGGATACCGAGCATCTCTCGGTGGAGGAACTGATTCGCTACGGCCTGCGGGCAATGGTGATCAAGTAAGGAGGCAATATGAGCATTGACTTTTCGCAGGATTACGAAGCCCCTATCGTGACCGCCGGCGTCACGCCGATGGACGAAGGGGAGGTTTCCCTCCGCCCCAAGACCCTGGCGGACTACACCGGACAGGAGGAGGCAAAGGAAAACCTCGCCGTCTACATCGAAGCCGCAAAGCGCCGCAACGAGCCGCTGGACCATGTTTTGCTCTACGGTCCTCCGGGTCTGGGCAAGACAACGCTTGCCGGTGTCATCGCAAATGAAATGGGAGTGAATATTCGGATCACTTCCGGACCTGCCATCGAAAAACCCGGAGATTTGGCCGCACTGCTTACAAATTTAAACACCGGGGACATCCTTTTTATCGACGAAATCCACCGCTTGAACAGGGTCGTGGAAGAAATATTATATCCGGCAATGGAAGATTATGCAATCGACATCATCGTCGGGAAAGGGCCAAGCGCCAATTCCATTCGCCTGGATCTGCCCCGGTTTACCCTGATCGGAGCCACCACCCGAGCAGGTCAGCTCTCGTCTCCGCTGCGCGATCGCTTTGGCGTCTCTCTGCGGCTGGAGCTCTATAAACCTGAGGAACTCAAGCGGATTGTCACCCGCTCCGCCACCCTCTTCGGCATGGAGATCGACCCGGACGGGGCGGCGGAAATCGCATCTCGCAGCCGCGGCACGCCGCGAATCGCAAACCGCATTCTTCGCCGTGTTCGCGACTTTGCGCAGGTGTATTATGATGGAATCATTACCAAACAGGCCGCCAATCACGCGCTGGAGCGCCTCCAGATCGACGAATTGGGCCTGGATCGCATCGATCACCGGATGCTCCGTGCCATCATTGAGAACTACGGCGGCGGCCCGGTCGGTGTGGAAACTCTGGCCGCAACGATCGGGGAAGAGGCCGTCACCCTCGAGGACGTCTATGAGCCCTACCTGATGCAAATCGGTTTCCTGACGCGAACGCCCCGCGGCCGCTGTGTGACGCAGCTTGCCTACGATCATCTTGGCATTCACTTTTCGGGACAGCAGCAGTTTAAAATGTAATTTGAACTACAGTTTCCTGCACCTCTTTTGTAAATATTCAACAAATCTTGAAAAATTAAAAATTTTTTAAAATGTTTTGTTGACAGATTGCTTTTCCGTGGTATAATGAATACCATGCAGAATAAAACGAAAAATGAACAATGCTTCTCCGACTGTTCAGATGAAATGCTTGCTGCATTGTCGAATGAATCGGCGGAGGCAACGGAGACCTTAATTTCCCGATACAGCCGTATGGTTCGTGCCTGCGCGCGCCCGTTGTTTCTTGCGGGCGGCGACCACGAGGACCTGTTTCAGGAAGGCATGATCGGTCTGCTCTATGCAGTTCGCAACTATGCTCCGTCGGTTGGGACCCCATTCCGGTCCTATGCCCTTGTCTGTGTTCGTAATAAGCTGATTTCTGCTGTCCGTGCTGCTGCGGCAAGCAAACACGCACCGCTGAATGACTCCGTTTCCTTTCATACCTTCTCTCAAGACGAAACTGTCCCGGAGAGCATGAGAGCCGACCCGGAAGCCGAGGTAATCGGTCGGGTAGGCGCAGGCGAGTTTTTGGATGCACTGTGCTTTTTACTTTCCACAACGGAAAAAGCGGTTCTTTCTCTGTATCTGCAGGGCCTTTCTTATTCCGAGATTGCCGCGGCCTGCGGCAAAACGAATAAGGCGGTGGACAACACGGTCCAGCGTATCCGCCGGAAGGCGATCAAAATTCTTGGCGAAAACGGACAAACCGTTTAGCATATATTTTGCCCTGATCAATGGACAGGCAATCAAAAGAGAGGTATAACCACATGTTCGAAGACAAGACCTTAGTTTGCAAAGAGTGCGGCAAGGAATTTGTGTTCACCGCCGGTGAGCAGGAGTTCTACGCTGAGCGCGGCTTCCAGAATGAGCCCCAGCGCTGCAAGGCCTGCCGTGACGCTCGCAAGAACGCCGCCCGTGGCC
>CAMHMK010000072.1 GCA_946186225.1 uncultured Clostridia bacterium | reverse complement strand
GCCGGAGGTCGCCGCAGTCCCGGTTTCCCGGGTGCAGGCGGAGAACAGCATCAGCGCCGCCAGGAGCAGGGCCAGAACCGTCAGAATCTTTTTCATGGAAATCATCTCCTTGCTTCAATTGAGGCCATCTTACCGGATGAACCTTATGCAAGACTTAATCCTGAATTCTATATTTTTTCATTGCCAAGCGTCTCCCGATCCGCTATAATATAGGAAATCACATCCGGCGAGGCCGGAGGAAAGAAGAAGCTTATGACCTATCATGCGGGCGACTACGACGTCGCCGTCATTGGCGCGGGGCACGCGGGCATTGAGGCCGCGCTTGCTTCCGCCCGGCTGGGGCAGAAAACCGTCGTCTTTACAATCAATCTGGACGCCGTGGGCAATATGCCCTGCAACCCCGCCATCGGCGGGACCGGCAAGGGCCATCTGGTCCGGGAGCTGGACGCGCTGGGCGGTCAGATGGGCAAGGCAGCCGACGCCTGCTGCATCCAGTACCGGATGCTCAACCGCGGCAAGGGGCCGGCCGTCCATTCTCTGCGCGCCCAGGCGGATCGGCGGAAATACCAGGAATACATGAAGCATACGCTTGAGGTGCAGGAGAACCTGGATCTCAAGCAGGCGATGGTGGTCTCCGTGCAGACGCAGGACGGGGCGGTCTGCTCCGTGACGACGCGGCTCGGGGCCGTCTACGGCGTGAAGGCTGTTGTGATCGCAACCGGGACCTATCTGGACAGCACGGTGATCACCGGCGAACAGGTGGAGCGCTCCGGTCCGGACGGAATGCATGCCGCCGAGGGTCTGGCCGACTGTCTGCGCTCGCTGGGACTGACTCTGCGCCGTTTCAAGACCGGAACCCCGCCCCGGATCAACGCCAGGAGCGTGGATTTCTCGAAGATGGAGTGCCAGCCGGGAGACGAGGCCGTGATCCCCTTCTCCTTCTCCACCCCGACGCCGCCGGAAAATCAGGCGGTCTGCTATCTGACCTGGACGAACGAGGAGACGCACCGGATCATCCGCGAGAATCTGGACCGAAGCCCCCTCTACGACGGCTCCATCTCCGGCGTCGGGCCGCGGTACTGTCCCTCCATCGAGACAAAGATCGTCCGGTTTGCGGACAAGAACCGTCATCAGCTCTTTGTGGAGCCCTGCGGGCTGAACACCGAGGAGCTGTATCTCCAGGGGCTCTCCTCTTCCCTGCCCGAGGACGTCCAGCTGGCCATGCTCCACTCCGTGGCCGGGCTGGAACACGCGGAGATGATGCGTCCGGCCTACGCCATCGAGTATGAATGCGTGGACCCCACAGAGCTGCTGCCGACCCTGGAGTGCAAGAAGATCGCAGGGCTCTACGGGGCGGGTCAGTTCAACGGTTCCTCGGGCTATGAGGAGGCCGCGGTCCAGGGCTTCGTAGCCGGTGTGAACGCGGCCCTGAAGCGCAAGGGCGAGGAGCCAATGATCCTGCGGCGGTCGGACGGCTACGTGGGCACTCTGATCGACGATCTGGTGACGAAGGGGACCGAGGAACCCTACCGCATCATGACCTCCCGCAGCGAATACCGCCTGCTCCACCGCCAGGACAACGCAGACGGACGGCTGACCGCCATCGGATACCGGATCGGTCTGATCCCGAAGGAGCAGTACGAAGCCGTGCAGGAAAAATACGCCGCCGTGGACCGCGAGGTCAAGCGTTTGGAGCACTGCGGCGCGGCGGCAAGCGGCGAGCTGAACGCAATGCTGGCGGCCCGGGGCTCGGAGCCCGTGGAGACCTCGGCGCGGCTGGCGGACCTGCTGCGCAGACCCCAGCTCAGCTATGCAGATCTGGCTCCCTTCGACCCTGACCGGCCCGACCTGCCTCCCGCCGTGCAGGAGCAGGTGGAGATCACGGTCAAATACGCGGGCTACATTGCCCGGCAGGAAAAGCAGGTGGCTGAGTTCCGCAAGGCCGAGGACACCCGGCTCCCGGCGGACATCGACTACGAGGCGATCCCGGCTCTGAAGGCGGAGGCCCGCGAGAAGCTGGCCCGCATCCGTCCGGTCAGCATCGGTCAGGCGAGCCGCATCTCCGGCGTCAGCCCCGCCGACGTAGCGGTGCTGCTCATCTGGCTGGAGCAGAACAAAAACAGGCAATCGGCAAGAGGCAACAGGCAATAGGAGACGCGGCGGAAAGCTGTCCGAATCTGAGACAGAATTTGTGAAGCGGAACGCCGGATACTCCGTGGTCTTCTGTCCCTTTCCAATCGAGAGAACAACGGAACCCGAACCCGTTGAAGATTCCCCAAAACCTGATAATAGGAGGCGCACCCAATGATTCCCTTTGAACACTATGAAAAGAGCGCAGCGTATCTGCGCGAAAAGCTCGAAGGTTTCCAGCCTGAGATCCTCATGATCCTCGGCTCCGGGCTCGGGCAGCTCGGCGATCGGGTCGAGCATCCGATCTTCGTTCCCTATCCGGAGATCCCCCACTTCAAGCACTCCACTGCGCCGGGCCACAAAGGACGCTTCGTCTTCGGCGTCTTGGCCGGAAAGAAGGTCGCCGTGATGCAGGGGCGGATGCACCTCTACGAGGGCTATTCCCCCGAGGACGCCGCCTACGCCGTGCGGGTGATGAAGCTGCTGGGCGTAAAGACGATGATCGTTACGAACGCCGCCGGCGCCGTTAACCTGGATTACAAGCCCGGTCAGATCATGCTGATCTCGGATCACATCCTGCTTTTCCCCATGACGCCTCTGACCGGGGAGAACGACGAGCGCTTCGGCACCCGCTTCCCGGATATGTCCACGGCCTACACGCCTGCCCTGCGCGCGCTGGCAAAGCAGGCCGCCGCGGAGACCGGCGTCCATCTGAACGAGGGCGTCTACATGTTCTTCCCCGGACCCCAGTATGAGACGCCGGCGGAGATTCGCGCCGCCCGTCTGCTCGGCGCGGACGCCGCGGGCATGAGCACGGTGCCGGAGGTCATCGCGGCCCGGCACTGCGGGATGGACATTCTGGGCTTCTCCCTGGCGACGAACATGGCGGCAGGCATCCTCAAGCAGCCGCTCACCGAGGCAGAGGTCCTGGAGACCGGCGAGGCCTGCAAGGAGCAGTTTACCGCCCTGATGACGCGGATCCTGGAAAAGCTCTGATCCCAAACGCAAGAATCCCGGCTCGGATGATCCGAGCCGGGATTCTTGCTTGCTCCGTTCGATCAATACTTGGCAGTGCTGACCTTGACGCCGGGGCCCATGGTGGAGGCGATGACGCAGGAGCGGATATACTGACCCTTGGCGGCGGCGGGCTTGGCCTTGATGACAGCGTTCATCAGGGTGTCCATGTTCTCAGCCAGCTTTTCGGGGCCGAAGGAAACCTTGCCGATGGGGCAGTGGATGATGTTGGTCTTGTCCAGACGGTACTCGATCTTACCGGCTTTGATCTCCTTGACGGCGGCAGCGACGTTGGGGGTCACAGTGCCGGCCTTGGGAGAGGGCATCAAGCCCTTGGGGCCGAGGAGCTTGCCGAGACGGCCGACAATGCCCATCATATCGGGGGAAGCGACGACGACGTCGAAGTCGAACCAGTTTTCCTTCTGGATTCTCTCGACCATGTCCATGCCGCCGACGTAGTCGGCGCCGGCTGCCTTGGCCTCGTCAGCCTTGGCGTCCTTGGCGAACACCAGCACGCGGCGGGTCTTGCCGGTGCCGTTGGGCAGAACGATGGCGCCGCGGACCTGCTGGTCAGCATGGCGGGAGTCCACGCCCAGACGGATGTGGATCTCAACGGTCTCGTCGAACTTGGCGGAAGCGGTCTTGCAGACAAGGCCCAGAGCATCCGCGGGATCATACTGCACGGAGCGGTCGATCTGCTTCGCGCTGTCTTTATACTTTTTACCTCTAAACAATTTAATGTCCTCCTTAAAGTGGTGATGCGGAAAAATCCTCCCACATTTTGAGACGGTGTCTCAGTCAGCAGTTAGTCAACGACGGTGATGCCCATGGAGCGGCAGGTGCCGGCAACCTGGCTCATCGCAGCTTCGATGGTGGCGGCGGTGAGGTCGGGCATTTTGCGCTCGGCGATTTCCTTGACCTGGGCCTTGGTAATGGTAGCAACCTTGGTCTTGTTGGGAACGCCGGAGCCCTTTTCGATCCCGAGGGTCTTGAGAATCAGGGTCGGGGTCGGGGGAGTCTTGGTCACGAAGGTGAAGCTGCGGTCCGCGTAGACGGTAATGACGACGGGGATCTTAAAGCCAGCCTGATCCTTGGTGCGCTCGTTGAACTCCTTGATGAACTGGGAAATGTTGACGCCGTGCTGGCCCAGAGCGGGGCCGACCGGAGGGGAAGCGGTTGCCTTTGCAGCCGGAATCTGCAGTTTGATATAACCAGTAACTTTCTGTGCCATTTCAAGCACCTCCTGAAATAATGTGGTAGTTTGGCGGGGACGGAGCCCCTCCCACGTTCTGGCCGCTGGCTGCGGCCGGGTCTCACTCGGAGATGGATTCGACCTGGTCGAGCTCCAGCTCCACCGGCGTTTCGCGTCCGAACATGGAAACTACGACGCGAACGCTGTTCTTTTCGACGTCCAGGGCATCCACACGCCCGGTGAAGGACGTCAGCGGTCCATCCACGATGCGGACGGTGTCGCCCACCTGGAAGGACACGACGATCTCGCGGCGCTCCACGCCCCACTGATAGACCTCTTCTTCGGTCAGGGGAGGCGGGTTCGTGCTCGAGGGTCCTACAAACCCCGTCACGCCGCGCACGTTGCGGACGATGTACCAGGTATCGCTGTTCATCACCATTTTGATGAGTACGTAGCCCGGGAAGCATTTCCGCTCGTAGGTTTTGGGTCCGTTCTCGCCGACCTCGGTGACGGTCTCCATCGGGATGGCAACCTCACAGATCACGTCCTGGAGAGAGCGGTTTTCAATGGTCTTCTCGATCGTCGCCTTGACCGTATTCTCGTAGCCGGAATAGGTCTGTACGACGTACCACTTGGCTTCTTCTGCCATGTCCGCTTACCCGATCAGGTCCAGCAGAGCAAGAATGCCCTTATAAGCCAGGCTGTCGATCAAGCCGATGACGATTGCGAAGATCACGGAAACAACGATGACCACCAGGGTGTTGTTCAAAACCTGAGACCAGCTGGGCCAGACGACCTTCTTCAGCTCGCTCTTCATACCGCGGAACCACTTGGCAATGCGGCCGGCAGTACGCTTGAACCAGTTTTCCTTCTTGACTTCAGCCATTGTCGTACTCCCTTCGCTTACTTCGACTCAGTGTGAAGCGTGTGCTTTCTGCAGAATCTGCAGTACTTCTTCATCTCAAGCCGATCGGGGTCGTTCTTCTTGTTCTTCATCGTGTTGTAGTTTCTCTGCTTGCACTCGGAACATCTGAGGGTGATTTTGACGCGCATTACGGCACCTCCTTAATTGCCTCCCTGTATCACCGCGGCTATATCAGATTTAGCGGGAGCAGTGCTCCCCTCCGCGGCTGAAAAAACGGCGCACAAAAAAAGCACCTTTTTTCACAGGTGCAGTCATTCTACCACAGCGTGGGCGGCTTGTCAATGAAAATTTTGCGTTTTTTTCGGAATTTTTGCAGGTTTTCCGGTTGACTTTTCCGCCGGGAGCGGGTAGGATGGAGAAAACGAAGCGGCCTGCAAAAAAGGAGAGATCTCATGAGAATACTTGCAATCGATTACGGCGACGCCCGGACCGGGATCGCCGTCTCCGACCTGACCGGCTCCATCGTCGGCTCCACGACCGTCATTCACGGCCGGAACCGGGAGCGGGTGATCGCAGAGATCGTCCGCATGGTCCTGCAATCGCAGGCCGAGGAGGTCGTGATGGGCTTTCCGCGCAATATGGACGGCTCTGAGGGGCCCCGTGCCGACCTCTACCGGGACTTTGCCGCAGCCCTGGGCGAGGCGCTTGGGATGGAGGTTCGTCTCTGGGATGAGCGCCGCACCACCGTGGAGGCCCACAACATCCTCTCAGCCCATAACTACCACGGCCAGAAGCGGAAAAACACCGTGGACGCCGTGGCCGCCAGCCTGATCCTGGAGGGCTATCTGGCCTACCGACGGAACCACCCGGCGGCGGAACAGGCCGCAGCCCTGAATGCGCACACCACCGTCCCGCCGACCGGCGGAACCACCCTGCCCCCGACCGGTGGTCAATACTGACCGCCGGCAGAAACGAACGCCCGGCAGGCGATGGATGGGATCCAGCGATTCCTCCACCGTCCGCCGGGCGGTTTTTTCTGTTTTGGAGCGTGGCTCAGGCCTCTTCTCCCCTGTCGATCAGCAGCTCGGCAATCTGGATCGCATTCGTGGCGGCGCCCTTGCGGATCTGGTCGCCGCAGCACCACAGGCACAGGCCCCGCTCGTCGGTCAGATCCTCGCGGATACGGCCGACGAAGACCAGATCCTGGTCGGAGGTATCCAACGGCATCGGGTAGAGGTTCTTTGCCAGATCGTCCACCAGCTTGACGCCGGGAGCGTATTGCAGGGCCAGGCGGGCCTCACGGGCGCTGATCTTCCGCTGGAAGCGCATCTGCAAGGAGATGGAATGGCTGCGGGAGACCGGGACGCGGACGCAGGTGCAGCTCACCTTCATGTTGGGCAGGTGGAGGATCTTGCGTCCCTCATACTGGAGCTTCATCTCCTCGGAGGTGTAGCCCGCCTCCTGCTCGGAGCCGATCTGAGGGATCAGGTTGAAGGCGATCTGATAGGGGAAAACCTTCGGCTCGACGGTCTCGCCCTTGTAGAGGGCGGCGA
This sequence comes from uncultured Clostridia bacterium, assembly GCA_946186225.1. Taxonomy (GTDB): domain Bacteria; phylum Bacillota; class Clostridia; order Oscillospirales; family Oscillospiraceae; genus JAFRPC01. Next base: position 2,202 of record CAMHMK010000072.1, on the reverse strand, counting down.
TCTCTGCATTGAGCTCGAGCGGACCGCCTGCGCCGGCCCCGGAGACCGCCTGATAGGTGGAAGCCACCATGGTCTCGATGGGCGAGAGCTGACGAAGGGCGTTGATCGCTGTGAGGGCAATGATCGTGGAGCAGTTCGGGTTGGAAATGATCCCCTTGTGGCCCTTCACGTCCTCGGGGTTGATTTCCGGAACCACCAGAGGCACGTCGTCCTTCAGGCGGAAGGCGGAGGAATTATCCACAAAGACCGCGCCGGCCTTGACGATGTCCGGTGCAAACTGTCTGGCGACCTCGCCGGAGGCCGCGCCGAGCACGATATCCAGGCCCTCGAAGGCGCCTTCCTCGGCCAGTTCGATCTGGATCGGGCCGCTGTTCCAGGCCACGACCTTGCCCGCACTGCGCTCACTGGCGTAGAGATGGAGCTCGCTGATCGGGAAATTGCGCTCGAGCAGGATTTTCATCATTTCACGGCCCACCGCGCCGGTGGCGCCGAGAATGCCGACCTTGTACTGCTTCATGATAGTACCTCCTTATCTGACAAAGCTGTTATACAACACACGCACTGCGGCGTTGAAGTCCTGACTGTCCACGCCCACGATGATATTGACCTCCTGCGGACCCTGGGAGATCAGGCGGATGTTAATGCCCTCGTCGCCGAGCGCAGAGAAGATCTGGCCGGCAATACCGGGGCGACGGGCCATCTTGCGTCCGACGGCGGCCACGATGGCAATGCCGTCCGCGATCTCGATCCGGTCCGGCTCCAGCGCCTCCTGCAGACCAGCGACAATGGCGGCCGAGCGCTTTTGCAGCTGCTTGGCCGAAACGACCAGGCAGACCGTGTCGATGCCGTTCGGGGTGTACTCCACCGCCAGGCCGTGGGTTTCGAAAACCTCGAAGACCTTGCGCATCGTCCCCACCTGGGAGGACAGGCCTTTTTTGCTGATGCTGACGACGGCGAAGTCCTTTTTGCCGGCGATGCCGGTAATGAAACGGCGGTCGACGTCGGGGTCGTCGTCAAAGCGCTCCATGATGATCGTGCCGGGGTGGGCGGGGTCGTTGGTATTGCGGATGTTGAGCGGGATATTCTTTTCGGCCACCGGGAAGATCGTGTCCTCATGCAGGACCTGTGCGCCGAGATAGCTGAGCTCGCGGAGCTCGGCATAGGTCACGCGGGGGATGGGCTCGGGGTTTTCCACGATCCGGGGGTCGGCCATCAGAATCCCCGAGACGTCGGTCCAGTTTTCGTAGATCTCCGCGTCCAGGGCCGCCGCGGCCAGCGCACCGGTAATATCGGAGCCGCCGCGGGAAAAGGTGTGGATGTTACCGTCCGCGCCCAGGCCGTAGAAGCCGGGAATGACAATCCGCCGGCCCTCCGCCAGCCGCTGCAGGGCGGCGTAGGAGTAGTCTTTATCCACCGTCCCGTCCATACGAAAGCGCAGCCACTCGGTGGCGTCCACGAAGTCGAAGCCCAGATAATCGGCCATGAGCCGGGCAGAGAGATACTCGCCGCGGGAGACTAAGGCGTCCTCAGAGATATCGTCGTCAAGACCCGCGCGTATGACCGCCAGCTCCGATTCCAGATCGGTGGAAAGGCCGAGATCGTCCCGGATTTCCAGATATCGGCTGCTGATCATGGAGAAGACGGAGTCGCAGGAGACCCCGTAGCGCATATGGGCGTGGCAGAGGTAGAGCAGGTCGGTAACCTTGTGGTCCTCCGAATTCCGCTTGCCCGCCGCAGAGACGACGACAACCGATCGTGCCGGGTCGGACTCCACGATGGACTTGACCTTTGCATACTGCGCGGCGCTCGCCATCGAGCTGCCGCCAAATTTTAAAACTTTCCGCATGGGTGACTCCTTCATCCGGAAATGTCCGGAACGGCGGCACAGCCGCCGATGCGGGGATGTTCCCCCGCCGTTCTATCCTATGTCTCGCCCGCCGCTCCGGTTCGTCAAAAATCGACGAAGCTTTACAGCGTGACAGATCATACTGTCTTTTGACAGAAAGGTTCCTTTTTCTCAATGAACCTTTTCATTTGATATAGGATCAGCACGCCTTTCGTTATATTATATCATTCCGGGAAGGAAATTGCAAGGTCCGGCGCAGAAAAAGAAAAGAAGGTTTTCCGGTTCATTGAATATCAGTATGAGACAACGGGGATGGCCCTGCGGCCATCCCCGTTTTGCGGATTTGAAATGATGTT
>CAMHMK010000071.1 GCA_946186225.1 uncultured Clostridia bacterium | reverse complement strand
GTCAGGATGCGGGAGGTGGAATCCAGCGGATCGACGGCGGGATAGATGCCCAGGGAGGCAATGCCGCGGTCCAGGACCGTGGTGGCGTCCAGGTGGGCGAAGGTGGTGGCCGGGGCAGGGTCGGTCAGGTCGTCGGCAGGGACGTAGACGGCCTGGACGGAGGTGATGGAGCCCTTCTTGGTGGAGGTGATGCGCTCCTGCAGGGCGCCCATCTCGGTGGCCAGGGTGGGCTGGTAGCCGACGGCGGAGGGCATACGGCCCAGCAGCGCCGAGACCTCGGAGCCGGCCTGGGTGAAGCGGAAGATGTTGTCGATGAAGAGCAGAACGTCCTGCTGCTTGACGTCGCGGAAGTATTCCGCCATGGTCAGGCCGGCCAGGCCGACGCGCATTCTGGCTCCGGGCGGCTCGTTCATCTGGCCATAGACCAGGGCGGTCTTGGACAGAACGCCGGATTCCTTCATCTCGTAATAGAGGTCGTTGCCCTCACGGGTCCGCTCGCCGACGCCGGTGAAGACGGAGTAGCCGTTGTGCTCGGTGGCGATGTTGTAGATCAGCTCCTGGATCAGGACGGTCTTGCCGACGCCGGCGCCGCCGAAGAGGCCGATCTTGCCGCCCTTGGCGTAGGGGCAGATCAGGTCCACGACCTTGATGCCGGTTTCCAGGATCTCGGTGGTGCTCTCCTGCTCGTCATAGCTGGGGGCGGGACGGTGGATGGGCCAGCGCTCGATGGTGACGGGGGCGGGCATGTTATCGATGGGCTTGCCCAGCAGATTGAACATGCGGCCCAGGCATTCCTCGCCCACGGGGACCGTGATGGGCTTGCCGGTGTCGACGGCCTCGATGCCGCGCTGCAGGCCGTCGGTGGAGCTCATGGCGACGCAGCGGACCACGTCGTCACCGATGTGCTGGGCGACCTCGGCGGTAATCTTGTCTTCGCCGTGATAGACCTCGATGGCGTTCAGAAGCGACGGCAGATTGCCGTTTTCAAAGCGGATATCCAGGACGGGTCCCATGATCTGGACCACGGTGCCTACGTTCTTGGTTGTCATATTCGTTACTCCTTGTTCAGAGTTCAGCGTTCCGGATGCGTGGTTTGGCGACGGTGTGCCGGACTACGTCTCCGCGCCGGCGACGATCTCGGTGATCTCCTGGGTGATGGCGCCCTGGCGGGCCCGGTTGTACTTGAGGCTCAGATCGCCGATCATTTCCTCGGCGTTCTTGGTGGCGGCATCCATCGCGGTGCGCCGCGCGCCAAGCTCAGAGGTCACGCTCTCGCAGACGGCGCCGTAGAGGACGCCGCCCAGATACTCGGGAATGATGGCGTCGAAGACCGAGAGGCTGTCCGGCTCATAGAGGGTCAGAGCGTCGGTTTCGGTGTCTCCGGGCTGGGGGGTGTATTCCAGCGGCAGCAGGGAGAGCTGATCGGGAGACTGGGAGAGCATGGAGATGAAACGGGTGTAGATGATCTCCACCCGGTCGTACTCCCCGTTCAGGAAGCCGCGGCAGATCATCTTGGACGCCGTGAAGCAGTCGCCCACGTGGAGCTCGGCCGCCTCGGCATAGACGTCGGTGAGGATCTCGGTCCCGCGGCGGCGGAAAAATTCCAGGCACTTCTTGCCGATGGGGACCACGCAGGCGGAGGTGCCTGCGATCTTCTCCCAGGCCAGCTTCAGGACGTTGCCGTTGTAGCCGCCCGCCAGACCGCGGTCGCCCGCGATGACGATGTAGCAGGTTTTCCCCACCGGACGGTTTTCCAGATAGGGAGAGGCAAAGTCCTCGGTGTTGTTGGCGATGGTGTTCAGCGTATCGTAGAGGATCTCAAAATAGGGGCGGGAGTTCTGGATCCGCTCCTGCGCTCTGCGAAGCTTGGAGGTGGCAACCATTTCCATGGCCTTGGTGATCTGTTTGGTGCTTTCCATGCTCTTGATGCGGAGCTTGATATCCTTCATGGAAACGCCAGCCATGTGTCATGCCTCCTCTCAGTGGGACTTGAATTCGTTCAGGTAGCTGCTCAGCGCGGCCTTGAGGCCGGCCTCGGTCTGCTCGTCGAGCACCTTCGTCTCGGCGATGGCGCGCAGGACCTTGTGGGCGTTGGTATCGAGGTAGCGGTAGAGGCCCTTCTCAAACTCGCGGACCCGATCGACGGGCACATCCTTGAGATAGCCGTTGATGACCGCGTAGATGATGCAGACCTGCTGCTCCACGGGAACCGGCTCGTTGTTGGGCTGCTTGAGCACCTCCACGATGCGCGCGCCCTGGGCCAGACGGTCCTTGGTGTCCTGGTCGAGATCGGAGCCGAACTGGGCGAAGCTCTGCAGCTCGCGGTACTGGGAGTAGAGCAGCTTCAGAGAGCCGGCCACCTTCTTGAGGGCCTTGATCTGGGCCGCGCCGCCGACGCGGGAGACGGAGATGCCGGGGTTGATGGCCGGCATGACGCCCGCATGGAAGAGCTCGGTTTCCAGGAAGATCTGGCCGTCGGTGATGGAGATGACGTTGGTCGGGATATAGGCCGAAACGTCGCCGGCCTGGGTCTCGATGATCGGCAGGGCCGTCAGGGAGCCGCCGCCGTATTCCGGGGCCATCCGGGCAGCGCGCTCCAGCAGACGGGAGTGCAGATAGAAGACGTCGCCGGGGTAGGCCTCGCGTCCGGGCGGACGGCGGATCAGCAGGGAGATGGCACGGTAGGCCACTGCGTGCTTCGAGAGGTCGTCATAGACCACCAGGACGTCCTTGCCCTGGGCCATGAAGTATTCACCCATGGTGCAGCCCGCGTAGGGTGCGATGTACTGCATGGGGGCCAGCTCCGAGGCCGTGGCGGAGACCACGATGGTATAGTCCATCGCGCCGTTGAGGGTCAGGGTGTTGACGATCTGGGCAACGGTGGAACGCTTCTGGCCGATGGAGACGTAGATGCAGATGACGTCCTTGCCCTTCTGGTTGATGATGGTGTCGGTGGCAATGGTCGTCTTGCCGGTCTGACGGTCGCCGATGATGAGCTCGCGCTGACCGCGGCCGATGGGGATCATGGCGTCGATGGCCTTGATGCCGGTCTGCAGGGGTACCGAAACGCTGCGGCGCTCGATGACGCCGGGCGCGGGCATTTCAACGGGGCGGTACTGCTGGGCCGTCAGCTTGCCCTTGCCGTCGATGGGTTCGCCGAGGGCGTTGACCACGCGGCCGATCAGGTTCTCGCCCACCGGGACGGAGACGACCTTGCCGGTCCTGCGGACCGTGTCGCCCTCGCGGATGCCGGCGTCGGAGCCGAGAATGACCAGGGAGACCGAATGCTCCTCCAGGTTCTGGGCCATGCCGAAAGCGCCGTTGGGGAACTCCACCAGCTCGTTGACCATGCACTTTTCCAGACCTGCGGCCCGGGCAATGCCGTCGCCGACGGTGATAACGGTGCCGACCTCGTTCTGTTCGATTTTGGTTTCGTAGTTTTTGATCTGAGATCGAATGATCTTCGTAATTTCGTCCGGTCTAAATTCCATGGCTTACCTGCTTTCTGCTTTCATAGTACGGTGTCGGAAAGCGTCTTTTTCAGTCCGTCGAGACGGGCTCGAACGGTGCCGTCCAATTCCACGCCCTCATACTCGAGCCGGATGCCGCCCAGGATCCTCGGGTCCACGCGGTTTTCCAGATCCACGTGCTTGCCGGTCAGTGCGGCCAGGCGGGCGGCCAGCTTTTCCCGCTGGGCCTCCGTGAGCGGTCTGGCCGTGACGGCGGAGGCCTCCAGAATGCCGTGGTCGGCGTTAAAGCGCCGGCGGAAGCGCTGCGCGCAATTGGGCAGCTCCCGAATGTGATGCCGCTCGCAGAGCAGCTTGAGGAAGCTGCACAAGTAGGTATGGATCCGGCCCGAAAAGGCCTCGTCCAGAGCGGCAAGCTGCTCCTCCCGGCGGACGTTGCTGGCGCTGAGCAGGCGAATGTAATCCGGGTTGGCGGCAAACAGGGCGTTGACCCCGGTCAGCTCCTGCCCGATCCGCTCGTCCAGGCCCTCGTCCCGTGCCAGGTCATAGAGGGCGTCGGCATAGTTCTTGGCGGTCTGCGTCATACCGAGTCCCCCATGTCGCGGAGGAATTCCTCGATCAGGCGGTCGTTGTCGGCCGCGCTGAGCTCCTTGCCCACCACCTTCTCGGCGATGTCAAGGGCGATCTTCGAGATATCGTCCTTCGCGTCATTGACGGCCTTTTTCTTCTGCAGGGCAGCGTCGTTGGCTGCCTTTTCCCGCAGCGCGTCGGCGTCAGCCTTGGCCTGACGCACGATCTCGTCGCCGCGGCGGAGGGCCTCCTGCTTGGCGGAGGCGATCAGCTCTGCGGAGGTCTGCTCGGCCTGGGAGATGCGCTTGTCATAGTCCGCCTGGAGACGCTTGGCCTCGGTCTGCGCCTGTTCGGCGCCGGCATAGAGATCGTCGATCTCCTTCTGGCGGTCGTCGATCATCTTGCTGACAGGCTTGAACAGGAATTTTTTGAGAATCAGAAACGTGAGCACCATGTTCAGCAGCGTGAACAGGGCGGTCCAGGGATTAAAACCGATAAAGCTTTCAAACCCCGACATGGGCGGATCCCTCCCTTTCTATTGCGGATTTTGCGGCTTCGGAAGGCTCCATCAGAACACGAACAGGAGCAGCAGCGCAATGACCAGGGAGTAGATGCCGGTGGTCTCGGCAACGGCGCAGCCGACAAGCATGTTGGTACGCAGGTTGCTGGTGGATTCCGGCTGGCGGGCCATGCCCTCAAGGGCCTTACCGACGGCGTTGCCTTCGCCGATGGCGGGGCCGATCGCGCCGATGCCCATGCAGAGGCCGGCGCCCAGGGCGCAGGCTGCCTTGACGATCGCTTGAGTGAGTTCCATTGTGTTTTCCTCCTAAGTATTATTGGTGGTTGTTGATATTCTGAATGGTTTCTGCCAGTGATTCACGGGGTTTCCGGCTTTGCGGTCTCCTCGGGCGGCGGGCAGTTGCCGGAGATGTAGATCATGGTGAGCAGGCTGAAGACGAAGGCCTGGATCACACCGGAGAAGACGTCAAAATAGAGGGACAAAACGGCGGGCAGGCCCAGGGTCAGCAGCGGCACGCCCAGCGGGCCGTCGGAGATCAGGACCAGGGCAACGAAGCTCAGTCCGGCCAGCAGCCAGCCAAGGAGCTTCCGGGTCCGGCCCCCCTTGCTCAGACCCAGGACCAGGCCGGCCACGAGCAAGGCAAGGCATACGTAGAACAGGAGGCCATAGGTCCCGGCGGAGAGAGCGGGATAGGCCCGACCGGTCAGACCCCAGAGGAAGTTGATGAGGCTCAGAGTCGACAGGCCAAGGCAGAGAGCGCCGACCAGCATCGGAAGCTTGCGGCGCTTGCCGCCGTCCTTCCGTCTGGACAGGACCAGCACCAGAACCAGGCCGGCTGCCAGAAGGGCAAGGGTCACGGCAATATGGCTCGATGAGACCAGGCGGATCAGCGCCGCAGACGCGCCGCCCAGGGCCCAGTAGATCAGGGCCGTGATGACGCTGCCGCCAGCAATGTTGCCGAAATGACGGAAGGCCAGGGAGACGGGCTGGGCGATCTCGGAGATGATGTTCATCGGCGTCATGACGGCGATGGGCTCGGTGAAGCCCTTGAGCCAGGCCTTGAAGCCGTTGTTCTTGATGGCCTGATACCAGCAGATGAAGCTGACCACCACCGCCCAGGTCATCGTGGTGCTGATGTCCGCGGTGGAGGAGCGGAGGATGCCCGTCATGCCAAGGAAGGTGCCCAGCAGAGACGAGAGGAAGATCGTGGCAATGAAGGGCGTCCAGTGGGCGTTATGCTCGCCCATGGCCTCGGAGACCATGTTGGTGACGACTGTGACAGCCTTCTCCACCAGGACCTGCCGCTTGCCGGGACGCTTTTTCAGATTCCTGCCCAGCAGGACAGCGCCGACGCAGAGGATGACCGTCACCAGGAATGAGGTCAGCAGGGTCTGCGTGACGGCGATCCCGCCGAATATCGGGATGGTGAAGAGTATCTTCGGGCCGTTTATTTCCATGCGCTCAACCTTCCTTTCTTCGGAACAGCTCGCCGACGTAGATCAGAATGCGGGACAAAAGCAGCGGGATCAGCATGGCGACCACATCGCAGTACCCGCTCTTGGCGCCGATCACCAGGATGGCGATCATGCCCAGGTAGCGCAGGGTCTGGGAGGTCGTGATGACCCGCCGGGCGCCCACGACGTCTCCGGCCTCGGCCTTGTCCGCCGCGCGGAAGACGCCCACTGCGGTGAGAACGTAATTTGCTGTGGCGGTCAGACAGCCCACCGCTCCGCCCAGCAGGACCTTTCCGGTCAGTCTGTGGAGCAGGGCATAGACCCCGCAGGTCAGTCCCAAACAGACGACCTGGAGGATTGCGTAGACCAGCAGCTCGCGGCGCGTCTGCCGTTTATCGTTGACTTTGGATGGTTCCATATCGATCCTCATCGGCTTATTCGTGGTCATTGTAGCCCTTGGATGCGGGCGGTTCGTCCTCCCCGGAGAGGCGGTGGAGGGTCTTGAAGCCGGAATACAGGCCGCCGACTGCTCCCATCAGGCCAAGGAGGATCCCGGCCGGGATCACCCAGCCGCCCCAGCCGTGGCTCCGGTGGAGCCAGACGGCCAGCAGGATGAAGCCCACCAGCGGGCCAGCGACGGTCAGCCCAAGCTGCGTCAGCCAGGCCAGATAACTCATCACCTTGACAAAGCCGCGCATCGCAACCTCCGCAGAAAGCCGATTGATTTCGAACGCTCTGATTCAGCAACGAAATCAGGCACAAATTACCACCCATATATTATATCGGCATCGCGACAAAAAAGCAAGGGTTTCATGGAAAAAAGGTGAAAAATCGCGCCGCGGGAGTAACCGTTCAGCCCGAAGTTCTTCCCCTTGAGGGGAAGGTGTCGCCGCAGGCGACGGAAGAGGTGGCGCACCGAGAAGCGGTCCGTTCCGACGGACGCAAAGGGAGAACGAATGACACCTCTCCCGTCATCCGACTTGCGGGAGACGCCGGATGCCACCCTCCCCTCCAGGGGAGGGATCTTTCGCGCGCAGTCCGTTCCGACGAATGCAAAAGCGGAACGAAGGACACCTCTCCCGTCATCCGGCTTGCGGGAGACGCCGGATGCCACCCTCCCCTCCAGGGGAGGGATCTTCGCGTATCGCTTCGTCCCTGCCTCTGCTGAACCGCGCCGCTCTCCTCCCACGTTCCGCAGCGCTGAACTGTTGCCCGAGGGCCGGCGCAGGAAAAAAGAAAAGCGCTTCCTTTGCACGAAAACAAAAGAAGCACTTTTATGGAGCGGGTGACGAGGCTCGAACTCGCTACCTCGACCTTGGCAAGGTCGCGCTCTACCAGATGAGCTACACCCGCGGAACGGTTGTAATTATAGCACAGAATTTGAATTTGTCAACATTTATTTTTTGTTTTTTTGCGAAAGCAGGCTGCAGGATTTGCCTTGTTTTTCAACACGCACTCGTCGGCAGCCTGCCCCTCCACCGCTTTGCGGTCCCCCTCCCCTTGTCAGGGGAGGGTTTGCGTGTCCACTGACCACTGTCCTCCCGCAGGGCTGAACCGTTACGGTCGATCTGCTCCGGCGATTCTTTTGCGCCGGAGCAGATCGCCGCCGACGGCTCAGGGATTGCCGCGGCCGCCGCCCATGTTGCCGCCGAAGCCGCCTCTGCTGCCCATGCCGGAGGCGGAGCCGTAGATCAGCTCGGTCAGGGTGACAGTTTCGCTGTAGGTGCCGGCAGTGACGGTATAGGTTCCGCCCTGAAGCAGCGCAGGGCTGGTCAGGTTGACCGCGTTGAAGGCCTTTTCCGCCGTGTAGGTCAGGATCACGTTCCCGCTCTCATCAAGCAGGGTCACGGTGCTGCCGGCGGCCTGATTGCCGACGGAAAGGAGGAGCGCGCCCTGCTCGGCAGTGTTGAAGTTCAGCGCCATTCCGCCGGAGCCGGTGGCAACCAAGGTGCCGCCGGTGACGGTTCCGCTGCTGTAGTCCAGGGCCCCGTTGCCGTCGTTGGTCGGGCCGGAGACGTAAACCTCGCCGCCCGAGAGGGTGAAGCTGCCGTTGGAGTCCAGGCCGTCGCCGTCGGCGTTGACGCGGAGCACACCGCCGGAGATCTCGAGGCTGGCGCTGCTGTTCTCGCCAAAGCGGTCGCCGCCCCAGCCGCCGAAGCCGCTGGAATCTGCTCCGCCGCCCGCGTTCAGGCCGTCGTCGGAGGCAGCCAGGTCGATCTCGCCGCCGGAAATGCGGATGACCAGGCCCTCGATGCCCTCATAGCTCTTGCTGATGACGATGCTGCCGCCGGAGATCGCCACAGTCTCGTCGGCGTGGATGCCGTCGTCGCCGGAGGAGAGGTTCAGGGTCCCGTCGGTGATCGTGACGCTGCCGTTGCTGTGGATCGCGTCGTCGGCGCTGACCACCCAGACGGTCCCATCCAGGATCGTGAGCGCACCGCCGGCCTTGAGGCCCTTCTGACTGGTGGAGGAATCGCTGCCGGAGGCCCCGGAGATCACGGTGAACGAGCCGCCCGCCACGGTCAGGGCGCCGGTGGCCGAGACGCCGTCGCCGTCGGCGGTGACCTTGAAGGAGCCGCCTGCCAGATAGATGTTGCCGAGGCTGGCGTCGTCGTTCTTCGCGCGCATGCCGTTGGTCCCGGCGGTGATCTGGAAGGTTCCGTCCGCCACGGCGAGGACGTCGTTGGCGGAGATCGCAGTCTTGGCCGCGGTGATCTCATAGCTGCCGCCGGTGATCGTGACCTCGTCCTTGCCGACGACACCGTGGCCGGCGGGAGAATTGACGATCAGACTGCCCGTGCCGTTGAGGGTCAGATCATCCTTGGAGAAGATCACGGCGTCCACGTCGTTTTCATCGACGGCGGTGAAGGTCCCGCCGTTGGTCAGGGTATTGAGCGAGCCCTCTGCAAGGGTGATGAACACCTTATCCGCCTGTTTGACATAGATCGGCGCGAAGGTGGAGGAGGTCACGGTCACACCGTCCAGGACGAGCTGGACCTTTTCATCCTTGGTCACGTTGACAATGATCGAGCCGTCATTGAGGGTGCCGGACAGAACGTAGACGCCCTCGGCAGTGATCGTGACCACGGAGCCGCTGATTTTGACCCCGCTGCCGGAGCTGACGGCGGAATCGCCGTTGAGGGTGATCGGCACGGCCTCGCTCTCGTCCCAGGCGCCGGAAAGGTCTCGATCGGAGAAAAGGTCGGAATCGGCAGGCGCGACGGAGGATGCGGGAT
>CAMHMK010000070.1 GCA_946186225.1 uncultured Clostridia bacterium | reverse complement strand
AGTTCTGGCGGAGCAGATCCACGATGGGCTGCTTGGCAGCGGTGTAGCCGCCGGAGGCGCCGCCGAGCGCCTTGCCGAAGGTGCCGGTCAGGATATCGACACGGCCCATCACGCCGCAGTACTCGGGCGTGCCGCGGCCATGCTCACCCATGAAGCCCACAGCGTGGCTGTCGTCCACCATGACCAGGGCGTCGAATTCGTCGGCCAGGTCGCAGATGGCCTTCAGGTTGGCGATGTAGCCGTCCATGGAGAAGACGCCGTCGGTGGCGATCATGATCTTCTTGCAGCCGGTGTCACGGGCGTCCTGCAGCTTGGCGCGCAGGTCTTCCATGTTGTTGTTCAGATAGCGATAGCGCTTGGCCTTGCAGAGGCGGACGCCGTCGATGATGGAGGCGTGGTTCAGCTCGTCGGAGATGATGGCGTCCTCGGCGCCGAGCAGGGTGCCGAACAGGCCGCCGTTGGCGTCGAAGCAGGAGGAGTAGAGGATGGCGTCGTCCATGCCGACGAAGTTGGCGATCCGGCGCTCGAGCTCCTTGTGGATCTCCTGGGTGCCGCAGATGAAGCGGACGGAGGACAGGCCGAAGCCCCAGCGGTCATAGCTGGCCTTGGCGGCCTCCATGAGCTCCTTGTTGGTGGACAGACCCAGGTAGTTGTTGGCGCAGAAGTTGACGACGCCGTCGGCCTGGGTGGTGTCGATGCGGGAATACTGCGGGGTCTTGATGATGCGCTCCTCGCGCCAGGTGCCGGCCTTGCGGATGGCTTCCAGCTCGTTTTCAAATGCAGCGTAAGCAGATTTCATATTGATAAATCCTCCTATGATTGATTACTTCTTCGTGGTCCAGTCCAGAATGACCTTGCCGGACTTGCCGCTGTTCATGGCAGCGAAGCCTTCCTCAAACTGGGTGTAGTGCATGCGGTGGGTGATGACAGGGGAAACGTCCAGCCCGCCCTGCACCATGCTCAGCATCTGGTGCCAGTTGTCCATCTTGCGGCCATAGATGCCCTGCAGGGTCAGACCCTTGCCGATGATGGAGTTCATATCCAGGGTGAAGGGCTTATTGCCAATGCCCAGCAAGCTGATCTTGCCGCCGGTGCGCATGACGGAGAGCATCTGCTTGAAGGCGATCTCGCTGCCGGACATCTCCAGGCCCACGTCGAAGCCTTCCCGGATCCCCTGCTCGCGCATGATCTGCGTCAGGTCTTCCTTGGCGGTGTTGACAGCCACGTCCGCGCCCATGTTGCGGGCCAGACCCAGGCGGTAGTCGTTGATATCGGTGATGATGACGCGGCGGGCGCCGGCAAACTTGCAGATGCCGACGGCAATGATGCCGATGGGACCGGCGCCGGTGATCAGGACGTCCTCGCCGATCAGGGGGAACATCAGTGCAGTATGGGTGGCGTTGCCGAAGGCGTCAAAGAAGGCGACCACGTCCTCGTCAATGGACTCGTCGATCAGGATCACGTTGGTGGCGGGGATGCAGACATACTCCGCAAACGCGCCGTCGCGGTCCACGCCGACGGAAACCGTGTCCTTGCACCACTGGATGTTGCCGGAACGGCAGTTGCGGCAGCGGTGGCAGGTCAGATGGCCCTCGCCGGAAACGCGCTGGCCGACCTGGAGACCGGTGACGCCCTCACCGAGCTTGGCGATCTCGCCGACGTACTCGTGGCCGATGGTCATGGGCGGGTGCTTGATGTGCTCCGCTGCCCAAGGATCCCAGTTATAGATATGTACGTCCGTGCCGCAGATGGCGGTCTTGTGGATCTTGATCAGGACCTCTCCGGCCTTGGGCTCGGGGACAGGAACCTTGCGAAGCTCGAGACCTGGACCCGCAATGGGTTTGACGATGGCGTCCATTAAGCGATTCATAGAAGAACTCCTTCCTTAAAACACATGGTATCGACCGGGCATTGTGAGAATGTCCAAAATAGAAGCATTGCATCCCGATCCAATCTACAGTATAGCACAAAAGTTTCAAAAGTAAAGGGGGAGAAGGAAAAAAATGCGGGAAAGGCGGCAGTTGACAGAAGAAAATTAGCCCCGCTGCGAGTTCTCTCACAGCGGGGCGCAAATTTGATATTACACCAGCTCAATCAGAGCGGTTTCGGCAGCGTCGCCGCGGCGAACACCGATGCGGGTCACGCGGGTGTAGCCGCCATTGCGCTCGGCGTAGCCGGGGGCAATTTCCTTGAACAGCTTGTTGGCAACGTCTTCCTTGGTGATGAAGGACAGGGCTCTGCGGTAATTTGCGAGGCCGCCCTTCTTGCCAAGGGTGATCATCTTCTCAACGACCGGCTGAACTTCCTTCGCTCTGGTGAAGGTGGTCTCCAGCTTGCCGTGCTCCAGCAGGTCGGTCGTCAGCTGGCGAAGCATCGCCCGTCTCTGTTCGCTGGTCTTGCCGAGTTTCCGAGTTCCGAACATTCAGGTTATCCTCCTTGAAAAAAGGTTCTGTTAATTGTTGTTGGCGGATTCTTCCGTCGCCAGGGACAGGTCCATCATTGCCAGCTTATTCTGTACCTCTTCCAGACTCTTTCGGCCCATGTTGCGAACCTTCATCATATCCTCCTCCGTTCTGGCGATCAGATCGGCGACAGTGTTGATGTTGGCGCGCTTCAGGCAGTTGAAGCTGCGGACGGACAGATCCAGCTCTTCAATGGTCAGCTCGAGCATCTTGTTATGGGTATCACCCACATGCTCCACGACCGTCGTCTTGTTCGCCACGGCCTCGCTCAGATCGGTGAACAGGGCCAGGTGATCGGTGAGGATCTTGGCACCCAGAGATACCGCGTCGCGGGCGGAGAGGATGCGGTTTGTCCACACCTCAAGGGTGAGCTTGTCGAAGTCGGTCATGTTGCCGACACGGGTGTTTTCCACCGTGTAGTTGACCTTGGTTACCGGGCTATAGATAGAATCAACGGGGATCACGCCAATGGGCATGTTCGGGGTCTTGTTGTGATCGGCCCGAACATATCCGCGCCCATGGCTCAGGTTGATCTCCATATTCAGGCTGGCGTCAGGACCCAGGGTGGCGATGTGCAGCTCGGGATTCAGGATCTCCACCTCGCCGTCCACCTTGATGTCGCCGGCGGTGACTTCACACGGGCCGACAGCGTCGATGTAGACGGTCTTGGGTTCGTCGCAGTGCAGCTTGGGCAGCAGACGCTTGATGTTCAGGACGATCTCGGTGACGTCTTCCTTGACGCCGGGGATCGTGGAGAACTCGTGCTGCACGCCCGCAATCTTGATGGAGGTCGCGGCGCAGCCGGGCAGGCTGGACAGAAGGATCCGTCTCAGACTGTTGCCCAGCGTGATGCCGTAGCCCCGCTCCAGCGGCTCAACAATGTATTTGCCGTAGGAGCCATCCTCAGGAGAGTCGATACACTCAATACGCGGCTTTTCAATTTCTACCATGAAACTTAATACCCTCCTATTAAAATTTGCGTTTTAATTGCGATTCGGTCAGTTATTATGCTTCCCAATCTATCGAGGGCAATGATTACTTGGAGTACAACTCGACGATGAGGTGCTCAGCGATCTCGAAGTCGATATCGTCTCTGGCGGGCAGAGCCAGGACCTTGCCCTGAAGGGTATTCTTGTCGCGGTCGAGCCACTTGGGAGCGGCGATGAAAGCATCGTCTTCCTTCAGCTTCTTATAGAAGTTGTTCTGGGCACTCTTCTCGCAGACGGCAATGACGTCGCCGGTACGGACGGAGTAAGAAGGAATGTTGACGCGCTTGCCGTTGACCGTGAAGTGGCCGTGGTTCACCAGCTGTCTGGCCTGACGGCGGGTGTTGGCGAAGCCGAGACGGTAGACCACGTTGTCCAGACGGCGCTCGATCAGGCTCAGCAGGACCTCACCGGTGTTGCCGCCGGCGCGGGAAGCCTTCTCGTAGTAAGCACGGAACTGCTTCTCGAGAATGCCGTAGACGAACTTGACCTTCTGCTTCTCGGTCAGCTGCATGGCGTACTCAGACTTCTTGGCTCTTCTCTGGCCGCCGGGGTTCTTCTTGGAGTTCTTGGCGTAGCCCATGGCCGCGGGCGAGACGCCCAGGGTGCGGCAGCGCTTGAGAACGGGTTGGGTATTCTTAGCCATTTTATAATTCCTCCTTCACATCAGACGCGGCGTCTCTTGGGAGGACGGCAGCCATTGTGGGCAATGGGGGTGACGTCCTTGATGGAGACGACTTCCAGGCCGGCAGCCTGGAGGGCGCGGATCGCAGCCTCACGACCCTGGCCGGGGCCCTTGACGTAGACGGCAACGGTCTTCAAACCGCAGCTGTCGATCGCGGCCTTGGCAGCGGTCTCGGCGCACATCTGCGCGGCGTAGGGAGTAGACTTTCTGCTTCCGCGGAAGCCCAGTCCACCGGAGGAGGCCCAGGACAGCGCATTACCGTTCAGGTCGGTAATGGTGACCATGGTGTTGTTGAAAGAGGAGCGGATATGCGCAGCACCCTTTTCAATGTTCTTGCGCTCGCGACGGCGCTTGACGACCTTCTTAGCAGCAGCTTTTGCCATATCTTGTTCCCCTCCTTACTTCTTCTTGTTGGCGATGGTCTTCTTCGGGCCCTTGCGGGTACGGGCGTTGGTCTTGGTTCTCTGACCACGCACGGGAAGGCCTCTTCTGTGGCGGATGCCACGGTAGCAGCCGATTTCGGTCAGCCGCTTGATGTTCATGGCGTACTCCCGACGGAGGTCGCCTTCGATGGTGTAGTTCTTATCGATAATGTCACGCAGAGCGGCTTCGTCGGCCTCGGTCAGGTCCTTGACGCGGGTGTCAGGGTTGATGTTGGCGGCCTTGAGAATGTCGTTCGCGCTCTTTCTGCCGATGCCGTAGATGTAGGTCAAGCCAATCTCGACTCTCTTCTCGCGGGGCAGGTCAATACCAGCAATTCTTGCCATGTTTTTTCGAGCACCTCCTATTTAGCCCTGTCTCTGCTTGTGCTTGGGATTTTCACAAATTACCATAACGCGGCCATGGCGTTTAATGACTTTGCATTTTTCGCACATGGGCTTCACGGACGGTCTAACTTTCATAGTGTTGTAACCTCCAATTGACAACAGCTTGTCTATTTACTTCTCCATGTGATGCGACCCAACGTCAGGTCATAAGGTGACATCTGAACGGTCACCTTGTCACCGGGCAAGATCTTGATATAGTTCATACGGAGCTTGCCGGAAATGTGTGCCAGAATGGTATGCCCGCCGCCGATATCGACAGAGAACGTAGCATTCGGCAGTGCATCGGTTACGATGCCCTCAAGTTCAATTACATCGTCTTTTGCCAAGCTATTTTAACCTCCTTGGTCTTGACACAGGGCCTGACAGGACGCCAGGTCCCTTCGTAATTCCCTGTTGCAAACCTTCTCGCCGCGCATCAGTTTTGCGGCGGTCGGGGAAGCAATCCGAGTGACGAGGCGCAGATGCTTGAAGCTCTTGCGCTTCGGGTGTTCGAGCTTTCTGTCTTTTCCGTTCACGAGCAGGGCGTACGCACCTTCCGTTCTTATCACGTAGAACAGTTTGCCCCTGTCGTGGCCGGCGGTTGACACGATGATGTCCGAAACGGATATCCCGTTCATGGATCAAAGCTCCTCGGAGACGGTGAGGATTTCCGGCTCGCCGTCGGTGATGAGGATCGAATTCTCGTAGTGGGCTGCGAGCTTGCCGTCGGCCGTCACGGTCGTCCATCCGTCCTTGAGGACGCGGACGTCATAGGTTCCCATGTTGACCATGGGCTCCACCGCGATGGTCATATTCTTGACCAGTCTCGGGCCCTTGCCGGGCGCTCCGTAATTGGGTACGGACGGTTCCTCGTGCAGATGCTCGCCTACGCCGTGACCTACGAAGGCGCGAACCACGGAGAAGCCGTTTGCCTCCACATACGTTTGGACCGCATGGGAGATGTCAGAGACTCTGTTTCCCTGACGTGCGAATTTTATGCCTTCGAAAAAGCTCTGTTTCGTGACGTCAATCAGTCTTTGCGCCTCGTCGGAGATCCGACCGCAGGCAAAGGTGGCGGCGCAGTCGCCGTGGAACCCCTTGTAGTAGGCTCCTACGTCAACTGAGACGATATCTCCCTCTTTCAGTTCCCGATTTCCGGGGATTCCGTGAATGATGACCTCGTTGACCGAGATGCAGGCACTCGCGGGATAGCCCTGGTAGTGCAGGAAGGAGGGCTTGGCCCCCTGAGAGACGATAAAGTCGTGAACCGCCTTGTCGATCTGACCGGTCGTGACGCCGGGCCTTACCATTTTCCCGGCCAAAGCACGGGCTGCCGCGGTAATTTTACAGGCCTGACGCATCACATCCAGCTCTCGCTGCGTTTTGATGGAAATCATACGCTTACCTCAAGGCATTCATGATGTCGCGATGGACCGCTTCAATGGGTTGATTCCCTTCCACAAGCCGAAGCTTGCCGAGGTTCTCATAGAAGCCCTTGAGCGCTTCCGTTTGATTGTGGTAGACGGTCAGCCGCTGACGGACTGTTTCGGGTTGATCGTCCTTGCGAACGACCAGCGCACCGCCGCACAAATCACAGATCCCGTCCTGCTTGGGCGGGTTCGCCGTGACGTGATAGCTGGCGCCGCAGGTGCCGCAGACGCGGCGGCCCGTCATGCGCTGCTCGATCACAGCGTCTTCGATTTCGATGGAAACCACCCGGTCGATGCTGACCCCGAGCCGCTCCAGGCCTTCGGCCTGGGCAACGGTGCGGGGCACACCGTCGAGGATGAATCCGTTTTGGCAGTCCGCCTGGGCCACCCGCTCCCGAACGATGTCAAGGATGACATCGTCGGGGACGAGCTGCCCCCGGTCCATCAGGCTCTTGGCCTTCAGACCGGTCGGCGTGCCGTTCTTAATGGCTTCCCGCAGGATGTTGCCGGTAGAGATGGAGGGGATGCCCAGCTCCTTGGAGATGGTCTCCGCCTGCGTGCCCTTGCCGGCACCCGGGGCTCCCAGCAGAATCAGCTTCATGCCGAGTTCCTCCTTATTCGAGGAAGCCCTTGTAGTGGCGCATCAGCATCTGCGCTTCCATCGCCTGAACCGTCTCAAGGGCAACGCCGACAACGATGATGACGGAGGTGCCGCCGATGGCATAGGACTCAAAGCCCTTGATCATGCCGAGGACGATCGGGAGAATGGCAACGATGCCGAGGTAAATGGCGCCGAAGAGGGTGATCTTGTTGATGACCCGCTTGATGAAGTCGGAGGTCGGACGGCCCGGGCGATAGCCGGGAATGAAGCCGCCGTTCTTCCGCAGGTTGTTGGAAACCTCAACCGGGTTGTACTGGATCGTGGAGTAGAAGTAGCTGAACGCAATGATCAGGATCATGTAAACCACGAGGTAGAACACGGAAGTGTTGCTCCAAAGATGCTCGTACCGCCAGGTCTTGGTGTTGCCGGCGAAGGCCGCGATGGTCGCGGGCAGGCTGGCGACAGACTGGGCGAAGATGATGGGCAGAACGCCGCTCATGTTGACCTTGATGGGCAGGAAGGTGTTCTGGCCGCCGTAGACCTTACGGCCCACGACACGCTTCGCATAGCTGACGGGGATGCGGCGCTCGGCCGCGGTGATGAAGACGATGAACATGATCAGGGCGACCATGCCGACGATGGCGATGAGGGCCACGTACCAGGTCTCCTTGAAATGGTGGATCAGACCGTTGCCCATGGCGAGGATCATATCGGGCAGGCGCGCGACGATATTGGCGAACAGGATCATGGAGATGCCGTTGCCGATACCGAACTCGGTGATCTGCTCACCCAGCCACATAACCAGCGTGGAGCCGGCCATGAAGGACAGGATGATGGTCACAGCGGACAGAGCGTTGTCCTGGACCATGATCGGGTACTGCGTGCTGTTGGCGTTGCGGAGCATCATCCAGTAGGCGAAGCCCATCAGGAGGCCCAGGCCAACGGTGGTATAACGGGTGATCTGCTCGATCTTCTTCTTGCCTTCCTCGCCGCCCTCTTTGGAGAGTCTCTCCAGAGCCGGGATGGCGATGGTCAGCAGCTGAATGATGATGGATGCGTTGATGTAGGGCTGGATGGACAGAGAGAACAGGGTCGCTCTGGAGAAAGCCGAGCCGGACATCATGTTGAACAAGCCGAGAATACCGTTCTGGAGCTCAGACTGCTTAAACCAGGCCGTCATCTGCTCCGTATTGACGAAGGGAACAGGAATTACGTTACCCAGTCTGTAAAGCAGCAGAATTGCGAACGTGAAGAGGATCTTCTTGCGGAGATCGACAATCTTCCACGCGTTGCGGATGGTTGTAAGCACCTTACACCACCTCGGCCTTTCCACCTGCATCTTCGATCTTTGCCTTTGCAGATTCGGAGAAGGAAGCAGCCTTGACAGTCAGCTTCCGGGTGAGGGTGCCGTTGGCCAGGATCTTCAGGCCGTTGGGGCACTCGTGAATAATACCCTTCTCAATCAGTGCAGCGGCGTCAACCACAGCACCGTCTTCAAACGCATTCAGAGCCGCAAGATTGACAGCGGTCAGGGGCTTGGCGAAAATATTGTTGAAACCACGCTTGGGGATACGGCGGGCCAGAGGCATCTGGCCGCCTTCGAAGCCGACGCGGACCTTGCCGCCGGAGCGGGCTTTCTGGCCCTTGTGACCACGACCGGCGGTCTTGCCGTTGCCGGTGCCGGTGCCGCGACCCTTGCGTTTGCCTACCTGGGTGGAGCCCAGAACGGGAGCGAGATCATGAAGTTCCATTATAGCTCCTCCTTATTCTTCAACTTCTTTGACTTCGAGCATGAACCCGATCTTGGCGATCTTGCCGCGGGTCATCTCGTTGTCGGGCTGCACGGTGCTCTGGCCGATCTTGCGAAGGCCGAGGGACTGCGCAGTCAGAATCTGCTTCTCGAGCCGACCATTGAGGCTCTTGACAAGCTTGATCTGTAACTTTGCCATATCAAAATCCTCCTTAGCCAACGATTTCTTCAGCGGTCTTGCCTCTGACGGCGGCCACCTGCTCGGGGCTCCGCAGAGACATCAGGCCCTGCATGGCTGCCTTCACAACGTTCTGGGGGTTGTTGGAACGCAGGCACTTGGTACGGATGTTGGTGATGCCGACAGCTTCCATAACCGCACGGACAGCGCCGCCGGCGATGACGCCGGTACCAACGGCAGCGGGCTTCATGAGCACGCGGCCGGCGCCGTAGACACCGATCACCTCATGGGGGATGGTTGTGCCGGACAGGCTGACGGTAACCATATTCTTCTTCGCACTGGCAATGCCCTTCAGGATGGCCTCAGAAACCTCGGCGGCCTTGCCCAGGCCGTAACCGACGGTGCCCTTGCCGTCACCCACCACGACGAGCGCGGAGAACTTTGCCACACGGCCGCCCTTGACGGTCTTGGAGACACGGTTCAGGTAAACGACCTTTTCGATCA
>CAMHMK010000069.1 GCA_946186225.1 uncultured Clostridia bacterium | reverse complement strand
TGAAGCTCTTGGGATAATCCCAGTCCTTGGGACAGCGCGAGCAGCCGGTCTTCCACTTTTCGCAGTTTTCAAGCTCACAGTAGGCCGCGTGGCCGGTAAATGCCCAGCAGTCATGCAGTGTCCACAGAATACGCTTGCCGCAGGTGCGTAGGTAGTCGAAGAGCAGGCCGACATGGAGGTAGTAGCCGTGCAGATTGTGCAGGTGAATGACGTCAGGGTCGTATTCACGAACCCAGTCGAGAAACCGCTCGGTTGCGACGCGGCTGGCAAATCCGGAGGCGTCTATCGCGCGGGCCTTGAGCGCGTGGAGCTTTACGCCGAGGTCGCTTCCGATGCGGACAGCATAACGGGAATACTGCTCGGGCACGGTCTCGCGCCCGTAGGCGATCTTAACGGTATGGCCCTGAGCCTCCAGGGCATGCGCCAGGTCGGTGCAAATCCTTCCGGTGCTGCGGATGCCGCAGACGGAGTTGATCATCAGAACTCTCATGCCTCTTCCCTGCCCTTCACGTGCGCGGCAAGCAGGCCCTCAAGGGCCTCCATGAAGCCGGTTCTGGAAAAGTGCGCCTTGGAATAAGCCAGGGCGTTTTGGCCCAGGCGATCCTTGTCGGTACGTTCGGCAAAGGCGTCGGCTGCAGCGGCAAGAGCGGCTGCGTCTTCCGCGGGGACGCAAACGCCGCAGTCGGCTTCGGCAACGGTTCGGGCTGTCTCGCCGTCGGCTGCGCAGAGCAGCGGCTTCCCTGCCGCCATGCAGGCTTGGACCTTGCCGGGGAGAGTCAGACTGATGACCGGGTCGCGCGTGAGCGTGACGAGCATTGCATCGGCCATCGCGTAACACGCAGGCATCTCAGAGGCCGGAAGTCTGCCATGGAAGACGACGTTTTCCATTCCGGCTGCCAGATTCCTGAGCCGGGCAAGGTCGGAGCCGTCACCAACGATGTGCCAGCGCAACCGCGGATTTTTGGCGAGTTTCGCCGCTGCAATGACCGTATCCAGGCTTTGGGCTTTGCCGACGTTTCCGGCGAACATCAAATCCACGGTTTCATTCGGCTTCTTGCGGCATTGGGCGGGGTCATAGAGGGACTCTGCATATTGCGGCAGCCAGAAGAGCTTTTCCGGCGTGATCTGGAACCGGCTCTGCTCATAGTCTGCGAATTGACGAGAGGAGTTGATGAGCAGATCGACCCTGCGATAGACCCGTGCGGAGATTCGCCCAAACAGCCGGTAGATCAGCGACCGCTCCCCTAAGCCGCCGGCCTTGAGGCTGGCGGGCCAGAGGTCCATGCAGTAGAGGACCGTCCGGCAGCCGTGTTTTTTCGCGTAGCGCAGCCCCGGCCAGGCCATCATAATGGGAGACAGCTGATTGATCAGCACAACGTCAAAATCTCCCGGGAGCCTGGAAGCCTTCCGGGAGGCGAAAACTGCATAACTGAAATAGTTCAGGAGTCGATCAAACGAGCCGGTTCCGCGAGGGTGGGTGGCACAACGAAGCACCGAGACGCCTTCCAGCGTTTCGGTGCGGCGCTGTTTGTGTTCATAGCCCGGGTAGATCTTCCCCATCGGATAATTCGGGACGCCGGTCAGGACCGTAACCCTGTGACCACGGCGAACCAGCTCCTCGCAAACGTCGTGGAAGCTAAATGGCTCGGGCGTATAGTATTGACAAACCGCTAAGATATTCATAGGGATCCTGCCTTGTGTGTTACCGTTTCCTTGCGGCTTCCTGCTTTGCGCGCTTGTATTGGGCCACCTCGTCCCGGATGCCCAAAGGGAAAACTGCGGGATCATAGCCGAAGTCGCGGGTTGCGGCGTCGTGGGGATATGCTCTGGGCTCGACCATGCGCTGGACCTTCTCGCGGAAATCCTTCCGGCCAAAGCTGAGCAGATATAGCCCCCAGGCTCCGGTGATCGCAATCGGATATGGGCAGGAAACAAAATGATTCCTGACCCCGAGTTGACGTCCAAGCTCGCAGAAAATCTCCCGCAGCTCGATGGGCGCGCCACCGGAGAGGATGTAGTCCTTTCCATCGGTCTGCTCCGGGTGCAGGAGAATCTGATAATAGGCAACCCCCAGGTCCTTGCACCAGACCGGCTGAAGCGCATAGCGGGCGCCGTTAATGACCGGCAGCAGACGGAGCTTGTCCGTCATGCGCAGAAATACGCTGAGATTACCGTCAGAGAGCGTCCCGTAGATCATCGTAGGCCGCAAAATGGAGATGGAGACATCGTGGCCCTCAGCCATTCGTGCGAGGTCGGCCTCGATCTGCCGGTAGGTCTCCCCTGCAGCCTTGTATTTGGAATAAATGCCCGAAGTGTGGACGAGGATCATCCGCTGCACCCCGGCCGAGAGCGCAGCGGGAGCCAGCTTCGGCGTCCAGTTGACGCCGGCAATGTGCAGAAGGGTATCCACAGCGGCCCCGTCGTCACAGCGAAACAGACCGTCCAAGCTGTCATCAGCGTCCAGATCCGCAGAAAAGAACTCTGCCTGAACGCCGCGAAGCTGATCGGTCAGAGCCTTTTTCTGTGCTGCAAAGTGAGACGGACGCAGCAGGAACCGGAACCGGAACCCGGATACGGTCTCGGGGTGGTCCGCCAGACACTGCAGAAATGACTGACCGGATTTGCCGCAGGCACCGGTCACAGCTATCACACGCAAGCCTAAATCCTTCTTTCCTGAACAAGTTTTATGGTCTCAGGATTACTTTTTTGGCTTGGAAGGAGTATAACTGTCCGCAATTCCCTCCGCAGTGCAGACCGGGCGGAAGGTGCCGAAGAAGCAGCGCAGATCCATTGAGAAGGCCTTCCAGCCGCCGGCCTGTATGGCAGCGGCGTATTCGCCGTCAAAGCGGGCCTTTTCCTCGATGGAGAGCTCGTCGCGCCCGTTGATCTGGGCCCAGCCGGTGAGACCGGGCCGGAGGTCGTTGGCCCCGAATCGGTCACGCTCGGCGATCAGGTCCTCCTGATTCCACAGCGCAGGCCGCGGTCCGATAATGCTCATGTGACCGACAAAAATATCCCAGATCTGCGGAAGCTCATCCAGGCTGAACCGACGAAGGAATCGCCCTGTCCGGGTAATGTAAAGAGACGGATTCTCCAGCAGATGCGTGGGTACGTCATGAGGCGCATTCCGCTTCATGCTGCGGAATTTATGAAGATAAAAGAAGCGCTTGCCCTTACCGAACCGTTTTTGTCGGAAGAGGATGGGGCCAGGATCGTCAATCAGAATCACGATTGCCAGGAGCAGATAGAGCCAGCTGAGCAATACCAGGCCGATTGCTGAGAGAACAATATCCAGAAAGCGCTTGATGATTTTTTGATACATCGACAAGATTACCTGCCTAACATAGATTCAAACAGTTTGCGCAACGACCTAATATATTATATCAAGTCCACAGGAAATTGTCAATAAAATGGCAAGTTTGTAATACGGAGTTCCTGTGAAGAATGTCGGGCTGCCGTTCGAACAGGCCAGGGTCCGTCAGAGGCAATATCAGGCGGGCTGAGAGACGCAGCGACGAACAATGGAGAGCGCCGGAACAGGGCACGGAAGCTGCATTTGGAAGATCATCTGCGGGGTTCGGACTTCGGAGAGCGGTAGGCCGTCGAGGTCAAAAAATCCTGGTGCTGTCATGGAAAATGGCTTGCGATCCGGACCGACGAGCTCGATCTCATCCCCTGCGGCGAACTTGTTGCGCAAACTCAGCGTGGCAAGACCGGTCTCATCACAGTCGGTGACAATAGCGGCCACCTGCCAGTCGCGGATATAGCGGGCGTCGGCGTAGAATTGCCCCGGTTGGCCGTAGAAGAAGCCGGTGGAATAGTGGCGGTGGGAAATCTTTTCCACCTCGTCGCGCCAGACCTTGTCCACCGGTCTGCCGGCTGCCAGATCGTCGAGCACGTGGCGGTAGGCTCCGGTCACGATGGCAGCATAGTAGGCAGACTTGGCTCTGCCCTCGATTTTCAGACAGTCCACGCCCACGGCCATCAGATCGTCCAGGTGGTCGATCATGCACATATCGCGGGAGTTCATGATGAAGGTCCCCTTCTCGTCCTCAAAAACCGGGAAGTATTCACCAGGCCGCTTTTCCTCCATCAAAGCATACTGGTAGCGGCAGGGCTGAGCGCAGGCACCGCGCTGGGAATCCCGACCCGTCATGTAGTTGGAGAGCAGGCAACGACCGGACCAGGAGACGCACATCGCCCCGTGGGCAAAGACCTCGAGTTCCAGATCCGGGTCCGTTCGGCGGCGGATCTCCGCAATCTCGTCCAAAGACAGCTCGCGGGCAAGCACAACCCGCTTCGCGCCAAGGTCGAACCAGGCGTTTGCGGTGTTGTAGTTCGTGACCGAGACCTGGGTCGAGACGTGGCGCTCACAGCGCGGCGCGTATTGCTCGGCGAGGCGGAAGGCACCGAGGTCGGCAAGGATCAGGGCGTCCACGCCGCAGTCGTTGAGCAGCTCCAGATGGGCCGGCAGGGCGGGAAGCTCGTCGTTCCGGGCCAGGGTGTTGACTGTCACATGGGTCTTGACGCCGTGGGCGTGGGCGAAGGCAACGGCCTGCCGCAGCTCCTCCGGGGTGAAATTTCCGGCGAAGGAACGCATACCGAAGCTGGTGCCGGCCAGATACACGGCGTCGGCTCCGTAGCACACGGCCATTTTCAGTTTTTCCATATCCCCCGCCGGGGAGAGCAGTTCTGGTTTTTTCATAGTTCCTTACGATCCGGGGATGATATCCTCGTATTGGTCACTGTTGATGAAGGCATTGAATTCGTCCTCGGTCTCAAAGAAGTGGTTGAGGCCGTCGATGCCGGTGGCGAAGTAGTAATAGTTTGTCTCCTCAGGGTGGAGGACGGCACGGATGGAGTTCAGACCGGGATTGCAGATCGGGCCCTTGGGCAGACCGGCATATTTATAAGTGTTGTAGGGGCTGTCGAGCTTGATGGTGAAGCCCTCGCCCAGGAGCATAGCGCCGTAGTATACCGTGGAGTCCATTCCGAGCAGCGGCTTTTCCCAGTTGTTCAGACGGTTGTAGATGACAGAGGCGATCTTGGCGCGCTCGTCGTCGTGACCAGCCTCGGCCTCGACGATGGAGGCCATGGTCAGGATCTGATGCATCGTATACCCGCTCTTCTGAATCATCTTCAGGTCCTTCTCGTCCAGACGGGCGTTGAAGTTGCGGAGCAGTCTGCCCAGCACGTTCTGCGGCTCATCCTTGAGATAGAACTCATAGGTATCCGGGAAGAGGTAGCCCTCGAGGCGGTTGCTCTCGCCGTAGGGGCGGCGCTTAAGAAAGTCGTAGTCAAATTCATAGTTGGCAGCCGCGTCCTCCAGCTGCTCACGGGAGCACACGCCGTTCTTTTCCAGAAGATCGAAGATCTCATAGGAGTTCTCGCCCTCAGCGATCATCAGCGTGATGGTCTGGCGGTTGCCGGCGCTGGCCATCAGATAGTTGACCAGGGCGTGATAGTCGTAGGACAGCTTGATGTTGTAGACACCGGAGTCAAAGAACTCCTCATTATCACTGACCTTGCAATAGAGCTTGAAGAGCCATTCATACTTGACGGCACCAGCCTCCTTGAGCTTGGCGGTCACGGTATCCAGAGTGTCGTTATCGGAGATGGAGATCTCAGCCAGATCATCAGGGCGAGTCAGCGCCAGCACGTCGTCGGCCAGGTTCCAGCCGACCTTTGCCAGCAGCAGCCCCAAGCCGAC
The DNA here is from genome assembly GCA_946186225.1 of uncultured Clostridia bacterium. GTDB lineage: Bacteria > Bacillota > Clostridia > Oscillospirales > Oscillospiraceae > JAFRPC01. Next base: position 3,738 of record CAMHMK010000069.1, on the reverse strand, counting down.
CACCAGGGCAAAATAGATCGCCAGGATCAGAAGCCGCGGAAAACGGACCTTTTTGATCAGACTGGGCTTTCGGATGCGGCGGACGACAGGCTGGGGCTTGGGTTCTTCATATTCGCCGTAGTCGTCAAAGGCATGACCGAAATCCGGCTCGAAGCTGTCTGCATTGTCGGTAGCCTGGTCGGATGGTAATACCTCTCTTGCAGATGCAATCAGCTCGTCCACGGACTGCCGGTTTTCATTGTTTTCCTGATTGGACACGTGCGGTCCCTCCTCTCGTAAAGATATCAGGCGCGGGCATAGACGACGCCGTCGGCAACCGATTGCGCGATCTCGGCACCGAACAGAGCCTGCGCCAGCGCCAAGCCGAAGGCCATGGAGCTTCCGGCGGCGCGGGCCGTGATCAGCCTGCCGTCCATGACGACAGGCTCGTCTTTCATTTCGGCCCTTCCCATGTGCGTCTCCATGCCGGGATAACAGACGGCACTCCGGCCATCGGTAATGCCCAGGTAGGCCAGGACTGTGGGGGCGGCGCAAATCGCGGCAACGTACTTCCCTGCCGCCCAGGCGCGACGGACCAGTTCCAGCGCAGCCTCTGAGGCAAGCAGGTTCTCAACCCCGCGACGGCCGCCGGGCAGCACAACCATGTCGGGCTGCCGGTCGTCCAACGCATCGATGGTTGTATCCGCAACCAGGAGAATATGGTGGGAGCTCTCGATCTGAGGACCGTTTACGCCCACCAAGCGTACCTCTGCGCCGGCGCGGCGCAGCACATCGCATGGCGCAATGGCCTCAGTCTCCTCAAATCCGTTTGCCAACAAGATATCAACCAACATAAAAGGCTCCTATTCTTCCATACAGCTTTTGACAAGCCGGTAAATCTCAGCGTGAATGTCTGCAATAGAACGCATTTTCCCGTCACGCTCGCAGTGGACAACGGTCCAGCCGTAGAAGGCGGCGGCTTCCAGACCGGTACGGCGGCACAGACGCAGATAATCCAGATCGGTTTCGTGGATATCGGCGTGGGTGTGGGTGTCGTGCTCACGGCGGCGCATCATCTGCTCGGTGAGCTCGGTGGGAACATCCAGATATAAGACGAGATCCGGTCTGGGAAGTTCCATGTGGTCGTATTCGAGCGCATACAGCCACCGGAAGAAATCCCCGCGGCGCTCCGGCGGTTCCTTGGATGCCTGATGCACGGCGTTGGAGGTCGTGTAGCGGTCGGAGATTACCAGACCGCCGGACCGGTAATATTCCCCCCAGACCTTGTGGTAGGAGGCATAGCGGTCCACCGCATAGAAGGTGGAGGCAGCATAGGCGTTAACGTCGCTCGGCGATGTGCCGAACTCCCCGCCCAGATACATCCGGATCAGGGACGAGGAGGGCTCAGAATACTGTGGGAAAACAATGGTGCGGAAGTCGGTCCCCTCCCGGCGCAGACGCTCGGTGAGCAAAGAGAACTGGGTGGACTTGCCGGAACCGTCGGTTCCCTCAAAAACGATCAGCTTTCCCATGGCTTCAGCCCTTTCTCCGTGCACGGAAGGCAAGCAAAACATATTTCGGCAGACGCATCATCCGCCCAAGGCGCTTGGGCTCCTTAATCAGACGGTAGAGCCACTCCAGCTGGAGGCGGATCATCCACTTCGGAGCCCGCTTGACGTTTCCGGCGAAGCCGTCCAGACTTCCGCCGAGACCGGCCATCAGACGGACAGTGGTCAGCGCATCCCTGTTAGCGAACATGAAACGCTCCTGTTTTGGCGCGCCGAGACAGACGAAAAGAGCCTCCGCGCCGGAAGCATTGATTTTATCGACAACAGGCGCTTCATCCTTGAAATAGCCGTCGGCTGTACCGCAGATCACAAGCCCCGGGGCGATGGCCTTCATCTTTTCTGCCGCCTGCTCCGCAACGCCGGGCTTGGAGCCGAGCAGATAGAGCTTCGTGCCGCGCCGGGCAAAGACGGAGAGCATATTCCGGGCGAAGTCGATCCCGGCAACCTTCGATTTGAGCGGGGTCCCGAGAATCTTCGCAGCCAGAACGACGCCCGCTCCGTCGGGGAGAATCAGATCCGCCCCGTTCAGCAATGCGCGAAAGGTTGCATTCTTGCAGGCGTCATAGGCGATCTCCGCGTTGGGCGTGACCACAATGCCTGGACGGTCGCCCTCCAAAAGGTGTTCGCCTGCGGCCAGCGCCTCGTCCATTGTCAGGTTATCAAACTGCAGGCCAAGCACATCGAGCTTCATATCCTGCCCTGCCTTTCACATCAGATTAGACCTTTTTAATCTATCATACTTTTTTAAGTTTGTCCAGAAAAACGATGCGTCTTCGAAAAAATATTGTAAGATTCCGGAAAAAATCAAAAATTAAGTTTACAAAGTCGAAAAAAAATGTTATGATGGAACGGCAAAACTATGGGACCCAAATCCCGTTGATTAGGAGGTAATTCCCTTGCAAAGAAAATTCAAAACCATGGACGGCAATACCGCTGCCGCTCATGTCAGCTACGCCTTTACGGAAGTAGCTGGTATCTACCCGATTACCCCCTCCAGCCCCATGGCCGACTATGTTGACCAGTGGTCTGCGCAGGGTCGGGAAAACATCTTCGGCAATCGCGTCAAGGTCGTTGAGATGCAGTCTGAAGCTGGCGCTTCCGGCACAGTTCACGGCTCTCTTGCTGCCGGTGCCCTGACCACCACCTATACCGCCTCCCAGGGCCTCCTGCTGATGATCCCCAATATGTACAAGATCGCGGGCGAGCTGCTTCCCGGCGTCTTCCATGTTTCCGCCAGAACAGTTGCCACCCATGCGCTGAACATTTTCGGTGATCATTCCGACGTTTACGCCTGCCGTCAGACCGGCTTTGCCATGCTCTGCGAGACCAACCCGCAGGAAGTCATGGACCTTGGTGCAGTCGCACACCTGGCCGCCATCAAGGGCCGTGTTCCCTTCATCAACTTCTTTGATGGCTTCCGCACTTCCCACGAGATTCAGAAGATCGCTATCTGGGATTACGATGATCTCAAGGAAATGGTTGACATGGACGCCGTTAAGGCCTTCCGTGAGCACAGCCTGAACCCTGAGCGTCCCTCCATGCGCGGCTCCCACGAAAACGGCGACGTTTTCTTCCAGCACCGCGAGGCCTGCAACAAGTTCTACACTGCCCTTCCCGCCATCGTGGAAGAGTACATGGACAAGGTCAACGCCAAGCTTGGCACAGACTACAAGCTGTTCAATTATTACGGCGCGCCCGACGCTGATCGCGTGATCATCGCGATGGGCTCCATCAACGACGTGGCCGAGGAAGTCATCGACTACCTCAACGCCAACGGCGAAAAGGTCGGCCTGATCAAGGTCCGCCTCTACCGTCCCTTCTGCCCGGACAAGCTGATTGCCGCCATTCCTGACACCTGCAAGAAGATTGCGGTTCTCGACCGCACCAAGGAACCCGGCTCTCAGGGCGAGCCTCTTTACATTGACGTCGTGACCGCGCTGGCCAACGCCGGACGCAACGACATCACCGTGATCGGCGGCCGCTACGGCCTCGGCTCCAAGGATACGCCTCCTGCCTCTGTCTTCTCCGTCTATGACGAGCTCAAGAAGGATCAGCCCAAGCGCGAGTTCACCATCGGCATCGTGGATGACGTGACCAACCTCAGCCTCGACGTGCGCGAGGAGATTCCCGCCACCGCCGCGGAAGGCACCATCGAGTGCAAGTTCTGGGGTCTGGGCGGCGACGGCACCGT
>CAMHMK010000068.1 GCA_946186225.1 uncultured Clostridia bacterium | reverse complement strand
CCCAGTTCTTTGTTGGATTCTGACATGATGATCCTCCTTTGAATTTCGTGCGGCTGTGCACACCGCGCGTATCCTCTCTTAATTGGAGCTCATCGGTCTTCTCTTGCTTCTTGTGATACAGTATGCTGGGGCTGAGGCGTCCGCTTTGCCCGGGCGCCGTCAAAGGCGCAGGCGCTTTCTTACAGGAAAGACCCGCGCTTTTCGCGCTGTTTTATGGTTCCGTCATTCCCCCTCCACTATGACCAGAATCTCCCGCCGTGCGGGGCCGTCGAATTCGCAAAAATATACGTCCTGCGCGCCGCCTCTTTCCAGCACGCCGCCGTGGATCAGGAAATGGCAGTGATTGCCGGTCAGCATGGCTTTGAGATGCCCGGTGGGGTTGCCTGCCGTCGAGCCGTAGTCGCGCAGCATGCGTGCGTGACAGTAGGACCGCTCCTCCGGCGCGAAGAGCGCCAGCGCGGTCTGGATGTCGCTCTCAAGGCATTCCAACGCTTCGTTGACGGTCACGCCGGTCGTCGTGTGGCGCGTGAGAACCGTCACCATGCCCTCCTGCACGCCGCTCTCGAGGACGATCTCCTCTACACGCGGGGTGAGCACGGTCATTTCGTTATAGCTTTTGGTGCAGAGCACCAGCGTCCTGACAAACATCATGCACCGTCTCCTTCACCGAGAAAAACAAGGGCGTTCTCCCCGCGGATCAGTTCCAGCGTACTATCGCGCAGACCCAGCGTGCCCAGCGCTTCAGCCATGCGGATCTGCTCAAAGCGCGGATTGTCCGAGCCGAACATCACCTGATGGCGAAGCGACCGGTCGATCCATGTGAGCGGGATATCGCGTGTGAAGCACTGCGTATAGAACTCCCGCGCGTTGTCGAAGTAGAGCGCGGCGGTGTCCGCGTAAACATTGGGATATTTCAGCAGCAGCATCGCCGTCTCCCGAATCCAGGGCCAGCCGAAGTGCCCCAGGCAGATCCTCAGACGGGGATGCTTTTGCGCCAGCGCCTCGAAGCGGAGGGGATGACCGTATTCCGCAAGCGTATCTTTTTCCCAGGAGAGTCCCGCATGAAACAGCACCGGTCTGTCGTGGCGCTCGCACACGGCCCAGAGCGGCTCGAGCGCAGGATCGGCCGGGTCGAAGCGGGAACGCCCCGGGTGGAGATTCAAGCCTTTGAGTCCCATCCGGGAGAAAGCGTCTTCCAGCTTGTCCGGCGCTTCGCTGTCGAGCGGATCGACCGAGGCAAACCCCCAAAAGCGGTCCGGCGCGAGGGAGACGAGCTGCGCAACTTCCTTGTTGCTCACCAGAGTCTCGCCCATCTGAGTTGAATAGTCCTGAGCCAGCAGACAGAGACGGTCGAGAGAGGCGCAGCGCATTTGATTGAACACGTGCTCCAGCGGCGCAAGACCGTTGCGGTGAATGTCCAGCTCGCGGTGGCGCAGCTCCTCGCGCGCGGCGTCAGCATTGATCGGCTCGTAAAAAGCCGGGTGAACGTGGATATCGATCGTCATACCTTGCCTCAGATCCCCGCGGCAGCCATCATGGCGCGGACATTGTTCACGGCACGGCGCGCATAAAAGCGCGGCTCGTTGATGTAACCGGTGACCAGCTCCAGCGTGGCAGTGCCCTCGTAGCCGATCCGCTTCAGCTCACAGAAGAGTTCGCCCAGCGGCATGCTCCCCTCGCCGGGAAGGATGTGGCTGTCGGTGCCCTGCTCACCGTCGATGATGTGCAGATGATCCATCTTCGCGCCCAGCTTGTCGAAATAGGCCATGATGCTTTCGTGCTGCACAAAGGGGGGGACAAGGTCGCACATGCCTACGATCCAGGGATTGTCGACACGGCGAAACAGCTCGACCAAATCGTTGGCGCGGGTGAAGAAATTGGACTCATAGGGAGTCAGCGCCTCGACCGTGAGCTTGACCTCGCACTTTGCGGCGTAGTCGCCCAGCTCACGGATGGTTTTCTCGAGCCTCGGCCAAAGCTCGTCATAGGTGGCCAGATACCCGCCGTTGGCGGGGCTGGTCAGCATGAAGGAGGCGCCCATTTCTTTGGCCATGTCAAGACACAGCTTGAGATAGGCCACGGCGTCCTCGCGCTGTGCTTCCGAGCCGATCATGTAGTTGTACGGATATGCGTTGTGCTCAGGCGTATACCCCACGACGGGCATCTCATAGAGGTCGATCAGGCGCCGCAGCTGCGTGATCTCGCCTGCCTTAAGGTCAGGGGCGTAGGCATGCGGCCGTCCGCCCCAGAGTTCGATATAATCGTAGCCGTATTCCTTCGCATCCTGAAAGCAGTGCTCCAGCGGATTGCGCTGGTAGCCGGAGGTGAACATTCCGATCTTCATGGCCTTACTCCTTTTATATGTTAAGATTCTTCCGTGACCCAGGGTTCAAATACGGATACGACCTGCGCCGCCACACGCGAGCCGATGCGCATGCATTCGTCGATCGGCTCGTTCCTGAGCAGACCGGAGAGGAAGCCGGCGATATAGCTGTCTCCCGCGCCGACGGTGTTCACGACTTTGCCCGCAGGATAGATCCCGCAGGCGGTCCAGACTTTTCCGTCCCAGGCGAGGCTGCCCTTTTCACCGAAGGTGGCCACGGCGAGCTTCATGCCGCGCTGCACCTTGTCCTGCAGAAACTGCTTCACAAAGGCGTCGGACTCGTCATGACAGGAGAAGAAACCGACGTCAACCCAGGGCAGCGTCTTCTCGATGATGGGATCACTCAGGCGGTCGCAGTAATCAAAGCTGATGAGGACCGCCGGATTGTGCGCCTTGATCACACCGAGCACACCGTCAGCCTTGCCCCAGAGCGCCGTGTGCACAAGATCGTGCGCCGCGGCAAAGGCGACGTCCTCCTCATCGAATACGATGTGCTCGAGTACGCCCTCCACATATTCGCCGTGTACACGGTCGGTGCCGTTCATATCCATATAGGTGATGGCTGTCGCCCCGTCGCCTATCTTAAAGTGAGACAGATCAAGGCCTTCCTTTTCCAGGGTCTCGACCATCCAGCGGCCATTGTCGTCGCTGCCAGTGGTGCTGATGATCGCGGTTGGTACGCCGAGCTTGCGCAGATTGACGCCGGTGTCCACCACATTGCCGGTGGGGTAGCGCCGATTGAGCGCCTTTCCGTCGATGAAACGATAGACGTCGATGCAGTTGTCTCCGATCATGGCAGCCTTCATTGCAAGCGCCTCCTTGACAGATAAGTAACTGTATGTATTGTACCACTTTTGCCCTATTATAAAAAGGATCGGGCTGTTCGTCAAGAGGAAAGACCGAGTTCATGGAACAATTTTTCGTTCTGTTTGATTGTTTTATCCCGATCCGAAGGGAGAAAATGCCTATATTTTATACCACTTTCAGCAGGAACGACAGTTTTGATGGTGCAATTCCGAGCAAGTAGACGAAAAACATTCAAGCTATTGAAAATTTTGGACCAAAATGATAGGCTTAACACAGATATCCGGAAACGCTGTGTGCAGGCGCTCCGGAAGCTCATTTTCTATTCTCTCTTCTTGTGATGCAAAGCCGGAAGCCGCGCCGCTTATTTAGAAAGCGGTGCGGTTTTTGCACTTTTTCACGACAAACATCAAAGGAGGACGTCATGAAAGCGGAATTGATTTTGAAATCATCCTGTGTTTTTACCGCAGCCGGTGAGCCGCCCTTTGCCGGCTACGTTGCGCTGGGCGGCGGTCATATCCTCGCCGTCGGGCACGGGGAACCGGAGAGCGCGCTGATAAGGGACAACTGCCGCATTCTCGACTGCGGCGACGGCACGATCTGTCCCGGCTTTTTCGACGTGCATTGTTTTTTTACCGGCTATGCTGCGCAGAAGCTCGGTTTGGATGCCGAAAACAGCGCGCAGCAGGACGCCATGCTGCGCGACCGCGAGCGGATCCTGCCGCTGTTTCGCGACTACATGCGCCTGCTCAACAGCCGCGGTGTCACCTCCGTCAAGGAAATGGGCTTTGACGACTTCCACGGCTTTCCCGCGCTGCTGGAAGAGCTGGAGAAAAAGGGCGAGCTGACGCTGCGTGTCAGCTTTATGAGCCAGCCTTTCGACAGGCCGCTCGACCTCGCTTTCGGCAAAGAGATGAGCGCTCGCTTTCACAGCGACTATCTGCGTTTTTCAGGCTATAACCGCATGACCGACGGTTCGATCAGCCAGATGGAGGGCGCTCTCAAACAAGCATACTGCGGTACGGACTGCCTCTGCGCGATCTCCATCGACTGGGACGCTATCGCCGGGGAACTGCGTACGGCGGACGAGAACGGCTTCCGTTTTTCCCTCCACGCGCAGGGAGACGCGGCGATCGCAAAGGTACTGGATCTCTATGAGTGCTGCCGTCGCGACGAAAATGGGCGGCTGATCAACCGTCACAGCATCACGGATCTCGAGTTCAGCGACCCGGAGGATCTTGAGCGCATGGGAGCGCTCGGCGCGATTGCGGAGATCTATCCGCAGATCCAGTCCATCGCTGAGCGGGAGAGCAAGCTGGCCATGATCCGCGAAAAGATCGGCGAAGAGCGCGGCCGCTTTTACTGGAACCGGCGCAAGATGGCCGACAGCGGCGTTCTCCTGAGCTGCGGCACCGATCTCCCGCTGCTGATCGATGACATCCCGGAATCCGTCTATCACGCCGTGGGCGGCTTCTTCCCGGAGGGCGGCGAGCCCTTCAACGGACAGAACACGCTTACCGCCGCCGAACTCCTGACGGCATGGACGCGCGGCGGGGCCTACAACCTTTTTTGTGAAGACAAGCTCGGTACGCTTGAGGCGGGAAAAAAAGCGGATATAACGGTCCTCTCGGGTGATCTTTTCGCAGTGCCGCCGTCCGCGGCGCGCACGTTGCGCGTTGTGCTGACACTGCTTGACGGAGAAGAAGTATACAATGCGATGAGCTGAAGGAGAGGTTTTATGAGCCGTATTACCATGCAGGACGTGGCTGTAATGAGTGTGCAGTATGTTCAGCACAGCTTTGACTACTATCTGGATTCCATGGAGCGCTGCGGTCTTCGCCGGGTCGATCTCTGGGGCGGAGCGCCGCACTACTGCCGACTCGACTACTCCTCCGCGGCCGAGGCCGGCAGCCGCGTTAAAGAGCTGCGGCATCAGATCGAGGATCGGGGGATGCGGGTCGTCATTTACACGCCGGAAACGCTTGGCTATCCCTTCAGCTATTCTGCGCCGGACACGCGGCTGCGAGGGCGCACGGTCGACTTTATGAAGGCCGCCATGGACGACGCGCTTGGCTTCGGCACAAACCGCGTCTTCCTGAACACAGGCTGCCACCCGCGCGATCTGCCGCGCGAAGAGGGCTGGAAACGCACGGTCGAGAGCTTCCGCGCACTTGCTGACGAGGCTGAGGCGCGCGGCGTGCTGCTCGTGCTCGAACAGCTCCAGCCCTATGAGAGCAATCTCGTCATCACGCTCGAGGACGTGTCGCGGATGCTGCGGGATGTGGATTCGCCTGCGCTTCGCGTCTGCGTCGATCTTGTCGCGATGGAGGTGGCCGGGGAGCGGCTGGAGGACTATTGCCAGCGTTTTGGAGAGAAGCTGGAATGGGTGCACTATTCCGACAGCCATCACCTGATCCTCGGCGACGGGGATTTCGGCCGTGAGAAGCTGGAGGAGTACGTGCGGATCCTGGAGAAGCACGACTTTGCCAACGGTCTCGATCTCGAGATCAACGACTCGATCTACTGGGAGGATCCGCACGAGTCGATCCGCCGCAGCTGCGAGGTGCTTCGCGACTTCCTGCCGGAAGAGTAGAAAAACGCTTTAGGAGGATGCATGGCACGTTCCCCCCTTTTTTTGCTGCGCGACCGGGGGATGCAGAGACACATTCTGCGTCTGGCCTGGCCCACCATAACAGAGACCGCGCTGCAGACGGTCGTTCAATATGTGGATACCGCGCAGGTCGGCCAGCTGGGAGCAGCCGCCTCTGCAGCCGTGGGACTGAGCGCCACGACCACCTGGCTTGTTAACGCGCCGCTCTGGGCGGTTTCGACCGGCATTCTGGCCTGTATCTCTCAGGCCAGAGGCGCAGGAGACCGGGAGAGGATGATAAAAGCCGCAGGGCAGGCCAAGCTGCTCGTGTGGATACTCGGCGTCGTGATGACGGTGCTGACGCTGTCGATCAGTCCCCATCTCCCGGACTGGCTCGGGGCGGAGACGGCGATCCGGCGGGACGCGGCGCTGTATTTCGGTATCATCTGCGCGCCCATGCTCTTCCGCGTTTCCGGGATCATCTTTTCCGCTGTCCTGCGTGCCGCGGGAGATACCAAAACGCCGATGTGGATTCATCTGGGGATGAACCTGATGAACATCGTGCTCAACACGCTTCTGATCATGCCGACAAGAGAGATTTCCTTTTTCGGCATAGGGCTGAGGCTTTGGGGCGCGGGCCTCGGCGTTCCCGGCGCGGCGATCGCCACCGCCTCTTCCTTCGTCTTCGGCGGTATCGGAATGTTTCTTGCCGCTTGGCGTGTTGAGGAATGCCGAAGCGCGCGGGCCGTCTATGACCGTGCGGCCATGCGCGCCTGCCTTTCTATCGGCATGCCGCTGGCGGCCGAGCGTATGATCTCCATGTTCGGACAGGTGGTTTTTACGGCGCTGATCGCCCGGCTTGGCATGGTGGCCGTGGCTGCGCATTCGATTGCGATTACCGCCGAGCAGGCATTTTATGTGCCGGGCTACGGCATGCAGACGGCTGCCTCCACGCTGGCGGGCTTTCATTACGGCGCGGGAGATGAAAAGAGGCTGACGGACTATTCCGCCTCGCTTCTTCTGCTGGCGGTTATTCTGATGAGCGCGCTGAGCCTTTTCCTGTTTTTGTTTCCCGCGTTTTTCATGCGCATCTTCACGCCGGATGAGGACGTGATCGCGCTTGGCGCGAGGGTGCTTCGCATTGTCTCGGTGTCCGAACCGTTTTTTGCCGTGGTCATTATTCTCGAGGGTGTCTTCAGTGGGGTGGGTGACGTGCGTGCGCCGCTGCTGTTCTCGCTCTTTTCCATGTGGGGTGTGAGGCTGTGTCTGACAGCGCTGTGCGTGTTCCGACTCGGTCTCGGCCTGGAGGCCGTCTGGTGCTGCATGGTCGCGGACAACCTGACGCGGTTTTTCCTGCTGTTCAGCCGCTTTTGCGGCAGACGCTGGAAACGCGGGCTTCCCATTGCCTCCAACAATCTGTAGTACAACATAGAAAGGAAGATTATCATCATGCTCTGGACTGAAGAACTCTTCGGCGTCAAAAAACCCATCCTTGCAATGCTGCATCTCGACGCGCTCCCGGGAGATCCGCGTTTTCGCAGGGGCACTCCGCTCGGCGAGATCGTGGAGCACGCCCGCGCGGATCTGCACGCCCTGCAGGACGGGGGCGTGGACGGGATCATCTTCTCTAACGAGTTCAGCTTTCCCTATCAGCGCAAAATGGACATGGTCACGCCCGCCGCGATGGCCTATATCATCGGCGCGCTGCGCAGTGAGATCCGCGTCCCCTTCGGCGTGGACGCCATCTCCGACGGCGCAGCCTGTCTCGAGCTTGCCGCTGCGGTGGGAGCAAGCTATGTGCGGGGAACCTTCTCCGGCGTCTATGTAGGAGACGGAGGTCTGTACAACAATGACTTCTCCGCCCTGCTGCGCCGCAAGGCCGCCCTGCCGCTCGACGATCTGAAAATGCTGTACTTCATCAATCCCGAATCCGATCGCAATCTGGATACGCGGCCGCTGGCGGATATTGCGGCTTCTACGATGTCCAAGGCCGCCCCGGACGGGCTGTGTATCTCGGCCAACGCGGCGGGCATGGATGTGGACGAGGAGCTGATCGCATCGGTCAAGGCCGCAAATCCCGAGGTCGTCGTCCTGTGCAACACCGGCTGCCGGCCGGACACCATCGTCCGTAAGCTGCAGGCGGGGGACGCGGCCGTCGTGGGGACCTACTTCAAGGAAAACGGCAAGCTGGAAAACAGCCGCCACGAGAATGTCCGTGTCGATATTGAGCGCGTGCGGGAGTTCATGGCAGTGGTTTATCGCTTCCGTGAAACGCTGTGAGGGCGGCGCGATGGGAAAAGCTTATTTTGTCGGCATCGATACCGGCACCAATTCCAGCAAGGGCGCTCTCATCGACGAGCAGGGCGAGATTCTCGCCCTGCACAGCACGGAGCACAGCATGGAAAATCCCCAGCCCGGTTACTACGAGCATGACGCCGAGCGCGACTGGTGGGGTGATTTCTGTACGATCAGTCGGGAACTGCTGCGCAAGAGCGGCGTGGACGCGAAGGACGTCAAGGCCGTCGGGATCAGCGCGCTCGGCGCAGATTGCGTTCCGGTGGACGAACATTGCCGCCCGCTTCGCAAAGCGATCCTCTACGGCATCGACGCGCGGGCCACGGATGAGATGGCTGAACTGACCGCGCTCTACGGGGAGGAGCAGATCCTGAAATGGTACGGCCGTCCGCTCTGCTCCAGCGACGTGATGCCGAAGATCCTGTGGATCAAGCGCAGGGAGCCGGAGGTCTACGCCAGGACGCACAAGTTTCTCACGGGATCGAGCTACATTACCGCCAAGCTGACAGGCCGCTATGTCGTGGACCGTTTTCTCGGCCTGGCCAGCTTCAATCCGCTGTATGATCCGCAGACACGCAAGCCGGTTCCGGAGTACTGCGCGCCGGTCTGCCGACCGGACCAGCTTGCCGAAATCCTCGAGGCGGCGGAGGTCGCAGGCACCGTGACGGCCGAGGCCGCCGCCGAGACGGGGCTTGCCGAGGGGACGCCGGTCATCACCGGAACGGACGATTCGGGCGCCGAGGCGATCAGCTGCGGCGTCGTGGAGAGCGGGAAAATGATGCTGCAGCTGGGCTCGTCAGTCTACATGATCCTCGGCACAGACAGCCTGATCGACGACGAGCGGCTCTGGCGCGAGGAGTTCATCGTCCCCGGCTTATGCGATATCTCGGCCGGAACCAACACGGCGGGCAGCCTGACCAAATGGTTCCGCGACGAGCTGTTTCCGGACGCCCTTGCCGCCGAGCGCGCGGGCGGAGAAAACGCCTATCAGCGCATGTTGGAGGGCGTTGCGGAGATCCCGCCCGGCAGCGAGGGGCTGATCACGCTGCCCTACTTTGCCGGGGAGCGGACGCCGATCAACGACCCCGACGCCCGCGGCGTGCTCTTCGGCCTGACGCTGCAGCATACGCGTGCGCATCTCTACCGCAGCGCGCTGGAGGCGGTCGGCTTCTCAGTCAACCAGCAGATCCGTATCATGGAATCCCATCCCGAGGCGCGTATCGACCGGATCATCGCCGTAGGCGGCGGCGCGCAGAATCCGCTGTGGATGCAGATCATCGCCGACATTCTCGGCAAGGAGATCTCAACGCCGCAGGTGACGGTCGGCGCCTGCTACGGCGATGCGCTGATGGCGGCGCTGGGCGTCTCTTTTCCGGGCTTTGAGAACTATGCCGCGCTGACGCGCTATGTCCGCGCCGGCAG
>CAMHMK010000067.1 GCA_946186225.1 uncultured Clostridia bacterium | reverse complement strand
GCGCTTTTCCACACGTCGTCACCGGGAGGATGGTAGCATGGTAAAAGAAATCGTAAAGGACCCGATTTTTCTCGGGCGGAAATCGAGAGCGGCCACTGCGGAGGATCTGCCGATCGCACAGGATCTGCTGGACACCCTGGCTGCGCACAGGGACGGCTGTGTCGGCATGGCGGCGAACATGATCGGGCAGGCGGTGCGGATCATTGTCTTTGACAATGCGGGCACGGCTATGGCAATGCTCAATCCCGAGATCGTGAAGGCCTCCGGCTTGTATGAGACCGAGGAGGGCTGCCTGTCGCTGGAGGGCGTGCGCAAAACAAAACGGTACCGCTCCATCAAGGTGCAGTACCAGAATGAACAGCTGCAAACCCGTCTGAAGACCTTTACCGGCTGGACGGCGCAGATCATCCAGCATGAGATCGACCACTGCAACGGGATCCTGATCTAAGGAGCGGAACGCTTATGACGCGAAACGTAAAGCTGACGATTACAGAAAGCAACTGCAGATGCGCGTATCACAAGGCGGGAGACAGCTTTGTGGTGGGGGATCTGTGCCCGCCGCTGTGCCACGAGCTGTGGAACGTCGTCTATCCCTACGTCTTTGCCCTGCAAAACGGGGCGGCATTGGACTGCGGAGAGGGCAAGGCGAAGGTCTTTGACGCCAGATGCCCGGACGGCGGCAGGGTTTGCGTCCACGGGGAAGCGGTGGATCAGCTTCCCGATTGAAAAACCAAATTGAAATAACGGAGAAATAACATGGAATACAGAAAGTATGGAGATACGATCTATCTCCGGCTGGACCGGGGAGATGAGATTATCAGCGGCATTCTGGACGTATGCAGGCGGGAGCAGCTTGGGTCCGCGATTTTCAGCGGGATCGGGGGCTGCAGCAGGGCGGAGATTCAGACCTTCCTGCCAGAGTCCGGACGCTTCGAAACTTGGACCCTGGCCGGGATGCTGGAGCTGGTCTCCCTGAACGGAAACGTAGTGACGGACGAGGCCGGGCAGTACTACCATCACACCCACGCGGTATTCTCTTATAAGGACGTCGCGGAGCACCGCATGGCGGCGGGGCACATGAAATCCATTACGGTCCTATATACTGCGGAGATCGAGCTGCGTCCCGTTCAAGGCGGCGAGATCAAACGCAAATATGATCCGGAAACCGGGACGGGCTTTTGGAGCTTTGCCCTCTGATCAAAGGACGTGAAAAACGATAATTTCATTCATGATTTGGAACCCATTGGAACTATGAGCCCGGAAAACGGGATTTGCAAAGGAGAACAAACCATGCGCTATGAAATCGCTGCATTGCCAAAAGAGCAGTGGAAGGGCACCGTGATCCCCCTGGCCATCAGAAGCGACAGCTATTATGACCTTGCGCTGAGCCCGTTCAGCCGGGAAGGATGTGCGGTTTCCATCGTCCGGAAAGCGGCAGAACCGGAGATCGTTCATACGCCGGAGGAATACGGCTTCCCGGATTCCCTGTATCAGGATCATTGGGAAGGGGCGGAGGCCTACGGGGTCGTGAGTGAGGCCGGTGAAATGCTGGCTTGCATAGAAGTTTGCCCGGAGGAGTGGTCGAACAGACTCATGGTGACAGAGCTATGGGTGAGCGACGCCCTCCGGGGGAAGGGCATCGGAAAGAGGCTGATGGATCTGGCAAAGGAAATCGCCCTCCGTCAGCAGAGGCGAGCCATCATTTTGGAGACCCAATCCTGCAATACGAATGCAATCGGGTTTTATCTTCATCAAGGCTTTGAGCTGATCGGTTTTGATACCTGCTGCTATTCCAACAATGATATCGGCCGCAGGGAGGTCCGATTCAACCTCGGTTATTTTTTTCACAGAGAAGGACGCGAAACGAAGGCTCCGGGCCCTGTTTCCGTCCCAAATCAAAAACGGTCTGACCGGGGATCCGAGGTGGGAAAATGAAAAAGATCCTGTTCGTCTGCCACGGGAACATTTGCCGCAGTCCGATGGCGGAGTTTGTCCTGAAGGACATGGTGAAAAAGCGCGGCTTGGAATCGCGGTATGAGATCGCTTCCGCCGCCACAAGCCGGGAGGAGATCGGAAACCCCGTCTATCCCCCCGCCCTGCGAAAGCTGGCGGAGCATGGAATCGTCTGCGCGGGGCATCAGGCCAGGCAGATGACGAAGTCCGATTACGACGATTACGATTGGATCGTCTGCATGGATCGGGCGAACGTGCGAAACGCCTCCCGGATCGCCGGCGGCGACCCGCGGAACAAGATCCGCCTTCTGCTGGACTTCACGGAGCGCACCGGGCAGGAGGTCGCAGACCCCTGGTACACCGGCGACTTTGAGGCGACCTGGCAGGACGTGCTTCAGGGCTGCGAAGGTCTGATCGAAAAAACGACGAGATCATAGCCGTTTCCGATTTCGGAAAGCCGGTCATGATCTCGTGGAATGATTTGCATTTTTTCTACTCTGCATCGCAGAAGCGCCGGATCGCCTCGGAGGCGAAGGCCGCGGTGCCGGGGCCGCCGGCTTTGTCGATGTTCTCGGTGAACGCGCCGCCGCTGCCGTACATCCTGCCGAGCTGAGCGAAGATCTGGTTCGTACAGCTGTAGTAGTGCTCGGTGATGTAGTCCTGGACCCGGCGGGCCAGGGTCTGGGCCTCGGTGCTCGCGGGGTCGCCGTCCTTCATGGGGCCGAACGCCGCCAGCAGCGCCATAAGACCGTCGCCGGTTTGCTTCATCTCGTCCGAGGTCTTCCCGCTGTTTTTTTGCTCGTACTCCTTGTATTCCGGAGTCGCGCCCCAGGTTTTCTTAGCCCGGGCCGCATATTCCTCCAGCTTCTTCTTGTCGAATGCCTCAAAATCCACAGAAACCCCTCCTGTCAGATTCACAGTCCGCGCCATGCGGATCAGATTGTCGATGTGCTCCCGTTTCAGAGTCAAAAGCTCGATCTGCTGCTCCAGGGCCATGTTCCGGTCAAAGGCCGGGCTTTCCAGGATCCTTCTGATCTCCTTCAGCGGAAACTCCAGCTCCCGGAACAGCAGGATCTGCTGCAGCCGCTCCAGGGCCGCGTCGTCGTACAGCCGATAGCCGGCCTCGGTGTATCGCGCGGGCGGCAGCAGCCCGATTTCGTCATAATACTGCAGCGCCCGAATGGAAACCCCGGTCAGCCTGCTGACCTCGCGCACCGTCATCATGGCAGCTCATCTCCTCTCACGCGTATTATAAACCATCACGTAACGTGAGAGTCAAGCACTTTTTTCGCTGCTTCACGGATTCTATGCCGTAGGCAGATCGTCCTCCGGTGTGAGCCGGACGAAGCCGGTAAAGCCGGGCGGCGGTCTTGCAGGAATGGCTAACAGCGGCTTGCAATTTGATGAAATGGTGATATAATAGAATCATCCTGAACCATCGGATGGAGGCGCATATTCCATGAAACAATTCCGCACGATCTCTGTCATGCTGGTCCTCTTGGTCCTGCTTGCCATGTTTTCCGGCTGCGGAAAGCCGGAAACGGCAGGCACGGAGGATGCAGCCACGACGACCACACCGGTCACTGCTAGCCTGCCCATTCTGACCACGGGGGCTCCCACCACGGTCCCGGTCACCACGGAGCCCCCGACCACGGAGGTCCCCACGACCGCCGCCCCGGAGACCACCACCGAGCCGCCCCTTTCAGAAGAGGAGCTGGCCCGTCTGGACTTCTATGACGAATTCTGGGAGCTGGATCCCGAGCAGACCGACAAATGGCTGGAAGAAAATGACGCGCTGGAGGACGGCTATCCCGGCGTCTACGTCAACGAGGCCGGCATCTATGACAAGGGCCTGGATCTCTATACCATCCAGGGCGATCAGGTGGTGGCGCTCGACGCCGAAAACGGCATTCTGATCATCCGCACCCAGATCAACCACAGCAACACCGTGATGGCCATTGCCAAGCGGCCGGGACGGCTCCACCTCTGCGAGGCAGCCCACATCGGCTCCTACGGCGAGCGGATCGCGTCCATTGCCCAACGCAACAACGCGGTGCTGGCCATGACCGGCTCTGGCTTCATTGATCGGAACGGCAACGGCAACGGCGGCGCGCTCGCCGGTTACTGCATGTGCAGCGGCAGAAGCTACGGCAGCCCGATGGGCTGGAACTATTCCCGCTTTGAGCTGCTCGAAAACAACTGGGCTATCGTATCCCACGCAGACGGCCCTGCCGCCCGGGCAACCACCGACTGCATGGAGTTCCAGCCGGCCATTCTGATCGACGGCGTGAAGCAGAGCGGCGGCCTCTGGGACGACATCGATCCCAGAGCAGCCATCGGCCAGAACAGCCATAAGGACTTTTTGATGGTGGTTGTGGAAGGCCGCTACCGGGATTCCCCGGGCTGCCCGGTCAGCAAAATCGCCGATCTGATGCTGAAGTATGACGGCATCAACGCCATAAATGTTGACGGCGGTACGACGGCCATTATGTGGTACCGCGGTGAGATCCTGAACCGCTGCTCCAACCCCCGCACCCCCGACGGACGCTATCTTCCGAACGCCTGGGTTTATAAGGCAAAGAAAAACTGAACGAATGACTCAAAAACGACGTCGGCCATTTCCTGCGCGGAAATGGCCGACGTCGTTTTTGCCGCATGGCGGTTCTCAGGTTTCGATGGCTTCGATGGCCTCCTTCAGGGCCAGATAGTCCTCCTTGCCGACGGCGTCCGGGGAATAGCGCGCCTTCTCATAGACGGCATGGATCTGCGCGGCTGGTTCTCCCTCCGGGATGCCTGCGCTGCGTGCCAGCTCTGCCGGCGTCAGCGGACTGAGATCGACTTCCGGATCCGCGCGAGACCGGATCAGCTTCCGGAAGCGGCGGCGGATCCGCCTGCTGTAGCCCTTGGGCTCCGGCTCCTGCTTCTTTTTTTCGGCGCGAGGCGGGACGTCCAGCGCCTCCACCACCAGATCCTCCTCGCCCTGGCTCCGGATCCTGTCCTTGTCGTCCCGGATCCTGCGCAGAAAGTGGATGATGCCAATGATCAGGACCGTAAACGCAAATCCGACGGCGAGGATCCCGACGACAATGATCACTGGTTCCACAAACCGAAGGATCGGCTTTCCCTCCGGGAGCGGGGTTCCGTGCCTGGCCTGGTGGGTTTCGATCACAGGCTCCTGCGTTTCGATCACGGCAGTGGACAGAGGCGGCCGTTCCGGCGTCTTCCGGCCGGGAAGCAAAGAGAGCAGGAGCGGTACGGCAACAATGACCGCCACCAGGATTCCGACAAACAGCAGCGTGCTCCTGCGGCTTTCGCGCACCATGCTGCGGGCGGCGGCCGGGGCCTTGCTTTCCAGGGAGATTTCAGTCAGCAGGCGGCCCTGGGCGCGGTGCAGAATCAGGACGACGAGCATGGCGACGGCCAGGCCCACGGAAATCCAGCGCAGGAGCGCGTTGCCCGAGATCTGGGCACAGCCGTAGGGAAGCAGGGAAAACAGCGGATGATAGAGCTTCGGGACCGTGAGGACGATCTTTCCCCCAGGTCTGCCCACCCACACGCCGGCGACCAGGATCGGCAGGCAGCAGAGGGCAAAGTAAAAGCTGCGCAGGTCCGTCGTGGCGAGGAAGAACGCCGCGACCGTAATGGCAAAGGAGGCCAGAAACCGGTGGAGCTTCTTCTCAAGCTTCTCGCAGACCAGGCAGATGGCCTGGACCGGGAGGATTGTGAGAAAGGCCCAGGCCAGAGCCTCGGGGGTGCCGTCCTCAAAGATACAGGCAAAGGGCAGGGAAATGCAGGGGGGCAGCAGGGCCAGCCAGACCTTTTCTGCGATCCGCATGCCAAGGGAAAGGCTTTTAACGGGATTCATACGCGCACCTCTCCTTTCTCCTCGTCCCAGACGTAGATGGTCACGCCGGGGGCCTCTGCGAGCTTCTCGTTGGCCGTGCTGATCAGATAGCCGTGCTGATCGCCCAGCAGGGTGCGGTAGGCGGTCATGGGGCCGTCCGTCGGATCCGCTGAAAGGACGACGGTGGCGCTGCGGCGCAGCGTGGAGACGGGCACGGTCCGCAGAAAGGCGGGGAAGTCCGAGACCGGGTCCATCGCCAGCTTGATCTGGGCCAGGGCCGTGTCGATCATGGCCTGCTGGCGGAGGCTGCCGCCCGGCAGGACCCGGACCGCCGCGCCGGTCACGCAGCTGCGCATATTGGACAGGAGGGCCACCATGACGCCGCGGTGGAGGAAGAACCGACTCAGGGAGGAAGCCAGAGAGATCAGCTTCTCCCGCTGGGGGTCCGTCCCCGCGCCGAGGTCCAGAAGAATCAGCAGGGCCTCGTTGGTGGTATACTCGTGCTGATTGACCTTCAGCTCGCCGGTTCGGGCGCTGGCCTTCCAGTTGATGTCGCGCATGCTGTCATAGATCTCATACTGCCGGATCCCTCTGAGCTGAAAGGGGTCCTCCTGGGCGTACCGTCTGGTCAGAACGTCGCCGAGCAGCTGCTGACAGGGAAGAGAGAGCTTCTGAACAGGGACCTTGCGCGGATAGACGATCAGCCGCGCATCACTCCGGACCTGTTCATAGGGATGGACCGTGTGCAGCAGGTCGGCAGTGCTGACGGTCACGTCGGTCAGGCCGTAGACGCCGCGGGTGAGGCCGTTCAGCCGGGTCCTGCAGCGGACGCTGCGCCTTGCGGGCAGGGCGATCCTTCGCTGGACCTCTGCCTCGCCGCCCCGGGCCTCCCGCACGACGGCATAGTTTCGGCTGACAAAATAGCGATAGGAAAAATAGGGGAGGGGCAGCAGCTTCCGGTTTTCAAACCGCTCGGTCAGAGTCACGGTCTCCCCCTCCGTAATGGTGGGGCTGTCAAAGCAGATCGAGACCTTGAGCGCTCGAAACCAGCGATGATTGTAGAGCATTCTCTGCCCGACGAACAGCAGCAGGGCGGCAAGCAGGCTCCAGAAGATCAGCATAGGGGAAATCGCCTCCTTTCGCGGGGCGTAGGCTCACTGACGCCAGATTTCCGTCGGGACAGGGACGCGGTCGAGGATCTCCTGCACCAGCTTCGCACCGCCGACCCGGTCAAAGGAGCCGTGCTCCAGGGTGATGCGATGGGAGAAAACCGGGGCCGCCAGCTGCTTGACGTCCTCCGGGACGGCGTAGCTCCGCCCCTTAAGCATGGCATAGGCCCGCGTCGCGTTGAGCAGGGCCAGCGTGCCGCGGGGGCTGACGCCGAGAATGGCGGAGCCGTTCTCCCGGGTGGCCTGGGCCAGATCGGTCATGTAGCCCAGCAGCTGCGGGTGAACGTAAACGGTCTTGCGAAGCTCCTGGAGCTCCAGCAGCTCCTCCCGGGTGCAGACCGGCTTGAGGTCGTCCAGCGGGTCCACGGTCAGGAAGCGGTCCAGAATGGCGATTTCCTCCTCACGGGTCGGCAGACCCATGGAAAGGATCATGATGAAGCGGTCAAGCTGAGCCTCCGGCAGGGGGAAGGTGCCGGCGGTCTCAATGGGGTTCTGCGTCGCCAGGACCAGGAAGGGGGGCGGCAGACGGCGGGTGACGCCGTCGACCGTGACCTGCCGCTCCTCCATGCACTCCAGCAGGCTGGACTGGGTGCGGGGCGTGGCGCGGTTGATCTCATCGGCCAGCAGGATGTTGGTAAAGACGGGGCCGGCCCGGAAGACGAACTCCCCCTCCTTCTGGTTGTAGTAGTTGAGCCCGGTGACGTCCGAGGGCAGCAGATCCGGGGTGAACTGAATGCGGCGGAATTCGCCGTCGATGGAGCGAGCCAGGGCCTTGGACAGTTTGGTCTTGCCGGTGCCGGGCACGTCTTCAAGCAGGACGTGTCCGCCGCAGCAGATGGCGGTCAGCAGGAGCGCAACCGTCTGCTCCCGGCCTACGATGACCTTGGAGATGTTGGATTGGATGTCCGATAGGATCTCAGCGGCACGATTTGTGTTCATAGGCTTCCTTTCTTTCTGCGGTCGGTGTTTGTCACAGACCTGATTCGGCGGTGTTCTCATGGATTCGACTCCCATGTAATTCTGATTCCATTATCGCATAAAGTCTGGGAAAAAGCCAGCAAAAAATGAAAAGTTCCGGAGGATTTTCCATCGCCGCTCCCGTCCGGATAAGGAGCGGTGCCCCCGGAACAAAGAATTGCCCGGCGGGCGACGGGGCGGCGCGTGAAACCTCCTCATCGCCTGTCGGGCGATGCGTGCGGCGGGAAGCTTGGAAAGCGGCGCCGCTATGCGTTTTTGTTCATTGTGAAGCCTCTGCCGTTGACCTCGGAGATCGGGGTCACGACCACAAAGGCCTTGGGGTCGATGGCAAGGATATGCTCCCGCATGCTGAACAGGGAGCGCTTGGGGATGACGGTGGAAACGACCTCGGTCTCCTCGCCGGAGAAGCCGCCCTGAACGTGGAACATGGTGCTGCCGCGGTTCATCGTCTTCAGGATCATGGCGTTGATCGCCGTATGCTCCTTGGAATAGATCATGATCTGGATCTTGCCCGTGCCGAAGATCAGGGTCTTCTCCATCGTGATGGAGTAGATGAGGACCATCAGCAGGCCGTAGAGGATCTGCTCGGCAGAGAAGAAGGGGGTCTGGCTCAGGAGGATCAGCGCTTCGGTGACGTAGACCATCGGCGAAACCGGCAGGCCGAATTTCTTGTTGAGGATCATGGCAAAGACGTCCGCGCCGCCGGTGGAAGCGCCGGTCCGCACCACAATGCCCACGCCGAGGCCGAAGGTCAGTCCGGCATAGACCATGTTCAGCACGATGTCATTGGTCAGGGGCAGATAGGCCTGTCCCACGCGGGTCATCAGCGAGAAAAACATCGGGTAGGCCACGGAGGAGAGCAGGGTGGAAAAGAAAAACTCCTTGCCCAAAAAGATCAGGCCGATCAGCAAAAACAACAGGCTGAAGCCCCAGATAAACACGTCCAGCGGGACGCCGGCAAAGAGCGAGTGTCCGGCCAGTGACAGACCGGTGATGCCGCCGGAAATGACCTTTCCGGGCACAATAAAATGGGATGCGCAGATGGAGAGGACAAAATTGCCAAACAGGATCTGCAGAACCTTGAGTACCTTTTTCTTCAAGCGAAATCTCCTCTTTCCTTTCCGGGAGGCAGCGCCCCGCAAACAATTGGCAGACCGACAGCCTGATCGCTCAGACCGCCAATCTGCATCAAGCGGTTTTTAATTATAATTCTGTCCGGCCCATTTGTCAAGACGCAGTCCAAGCGCAAACCGGTAATCAGTGTGGCCATCGCAGTCATAGATTCATTGATTCGATGATGAAGCAGAATGAAGAATGATCTTTCCGGCATCCAGTTCTAATACGGTATCGCATAGCGTATCGATGTCCGTCTGGTTGTGGCTGGTGATTAGGATCGTCTTCCCCTCGCTCCTGAGCGCCAGCAGCAGCGCACGGATCTCCGCTGCGCCGCGTCGGTCCAGCCCGTTGAAGGGCTCGTCCAGGATGAGCAGCTTCGGGTCCTCCATGATGGCCTGAGCCAGGCTGAGGCGTTGGCGCATGCCCAGAGAGTAGTTTCCCACGGCCTTTTTCAGCATCGGATCCAGTCCGACGCGCTGCATCGCACGGACGAGGTCCGGTTTCTTTGCCTTCTTTCGGATCGCTGCCAGGAGCTTCAGGTTCTCCATCCCGCCGCAGGTCGGCAGAAAGCCCGGCGTTTCGAT
>CAMHMK010000066.1 GCA_946186225.1 uncultured Clostridia bacterium | reverse complement strand
CAGGCGTTCAGGTCCCGGTTGGAGGCGGCATAGACCAGGCGGCCAAGGCGGAACCAGACCATGGCCCCGCTGCACATGAAGCATGGCTCGCAGGAGGAATACAGCGTATAGTCGCTCAGATCTGTGATCCCGGTCTCGGCGCTGAAGCGGCGGAGCAGACCAAGCTCCGCATGGAAGCTCGGGTCATGCTCGGTGAAGATCCGGTTCTCGTTCGTCATCACGATCTGCCCATCCTTCACCAGGACGGCCCCGAAGGGCTCGTTTCCGTGTTGGGCTGCGGCGCGGGAGAGCGCGATGGCTTCCCGGAGGAAGCGAAGATCGGCTTCCTGATCCATCTCATCTTACCTCCGAAATGTGAGCGGCAGCAGGTCGGCGAGCTGAGCGGCATCGGTCCCGCGGCAGGCGGTCAGTCGGAGCTCATCGCCCTCCAGGACTGCCTCGTAATACCCGTCGGTTTTGTCAGAGAGATAGAGCTTTCCTTCCGTCCAGCGCCATTTTCCGCTTACAGGACGGAGCACTGCATCCCGGTCCACCGAGGCAAGGAACTCGTCGACCAGTGCGTCTACGGTGACGCCCTGCTCGGACAGGCGGGCAATGGCCTCGGTCTCTGTGAGGTCATAGGTGTCCCGGACGGTCTGCAGGGCCGCCCTTGCCAAGGGCTCGTGCATGGCCTCCAGCATAGCGTTCAGAGAGTCCTCATTGACTCGGAGGGTGTAGGTGCCGTTCTCGGCGCAGGTGAGATCCAGCTTTAATTCCAGGCCGCCGGCGTCAAAGGTCTCAGGCAGGTTTCCCATCCGCTCGCTCAGCGCGGCGCAGTCCACGGCTGCGGACCATTTCCCGGCCGCTGTGGGGCCGGTACAGGCGCAGAGCAATCCGGCAAGGAGCAGAACAGGGAGAAGCAGTCTCAGAAGTTTCACAAGAATCGCCTCCGATCAGAATGAAAACAGCAGGATCATACAGGTGCGATGGGTTCACAGAGGACAGCGCAGGTCTCAATGCCGTAAGCGGCGAAGGCCGCACAGGCAGCTTCGTCGATTCGCTCGCCGGGCATCAGGATCGGGACCGCAGGG
This sequence comes from uncultured Clostridia bacterium, assembly GCA_946186225.1. GTDB lineage: Bacteria > Bacillota > Clostridia > Oscillospirales > Oscillospiraceae > JAFRPC01. Next base: position 8,605 of record CAMHMK010000066.1, on the reverse strand, counting down.
GGACAACTCACACCGGGGCGGGCCAGGACCCTGCCCAGGCTTTGGGCTGTGGGGATCCGCTCGGCGGGCATCAGCATGGCCGCGGCAGGCGGGCAGACGACAACGGGCAGCGTCGGTCGGACCTCGGTCTCCGGGAGAGCCGGACGGGGCGGAATCAATGCCAAAGCGGCACGCAGCCGGGCAAAATCGCCTGGCGGATTGTTGGGCGTCAGCATCAGGACCACGAAATCCGGGTCAAAAAACTCACAGTAGATCCCCTGCCCGGAAAGAAATTCGGCCAGCCTGGTTCCGGAGATGCCCCGCAGGCGGGGCCGGAGGGTCAGCTTCCAGGGCTCGCTGCCGCAGAGGGTCCAGCCCGCAGCGGAGAGGTCTGCCTTTAAGGCGTCGACCCGGGCCAGGAAATCCGGCATCCGTCCCGGCAGCGCCTCCAGCCAGGGGTTGCAGAGGTCGAGAGATTGCAGGATCAGATAGGACGGGCTGGTGGAGCCGAAGAGGGCCAGTGCCTCGCGGACGTCGTTCGACGGAAGGCCGAGGCGCTCGGAAACATGGAGCCAGGCCCCGCCGGTCAGGACGGGGCAGGTCTTATGGGCGGAGTCGCAGCAGAGGTCCGCGCCGAGGTCCATCGGATGCCGGGAGGTCGGCAGGAACCGGAGATAGGCCCCGTGGGCGTTGTCCACCAGGAGCAGAACGCCGTGGCGGCGGCAGACGGCGGCGATCGGGCCGAGGTCCGGCAGATCGCCTAAGTAATCCGGCGCTGTCAGGTAGAGGGCCGTGGGCCGCTCCGCCAAAATGGCCTGCTCCACCCCCTCCGGGGTCGGACGGGCCGAGAGATAGGTCGGTGTCTCATCCTGGAGCCAGCAGACCGCCAGACGCAGCAGGGCGACGGCGGAGAGGAAGGTGGAATGGACGTTTCGGGCGGCCAGGATCTTGGGGCTTCTCCCCTGCCCTTCCGCTGCCAGCGCCGCAAGACGCAGCATGGCACGGATGCAGAGGGACGAGCCCTCGGCAGAATAGAAGGTTGGGCAGCCAAACAGCCGGGATGCGTTCTGCTCGCTCTCGGCGATGATGCCGGCGGCGGCATAGAGGCTGTCCGCGCCGGGGATCTCGGTCAGGTCCCGCGCCTCGCAGCCCAGCCGACCGCTGCCCTTGTGGCCGGGCATGTGGAGCCGGACCGGGTCGGAAGCCAGATACTCGGTCGCGAAATCTGCGATCGGGGTCCTCATTGCGCGCCTTCCAGCTGGTTGACGGCGGCCAGCATCAGGGCGCATTCCATGCGCTTGCGGAAGAGGTCGCAGCCGTAGGCATAGGTTCCGGTGATTTTTCCGGTGGCATGGTATGCGTTGGCCGCACAGCCGCCGGAGCAGTAGAGTCTGGCCCAGCAGTCCCGGCATTCGGGACGGGCATAGACGTTGCAGGCGGCAAATTCGTCACGGACGGCGGTGTTGGTGACGCCGCTCCAGATGTCGCCCAGCTTGAACTTCTCCTCGCCCACGAACTGGTGGCAGGGGTAGAGGTCGCCCCAAGGGGTGACCGCCATGTACTCGGTGCCCGAGCCGCAGCCGGAGATGCGCTTGTAGATGCAGGGACCGCCCTTGAGGTCGATCATATAGTGATAGAAGGTGAAGGGCCTGCCCGCGCGGCGGCGCTGCAGCATCAGCTCTGCCAGCTTTTCATATTGCTCCATGACGATGGGCTTGTCTTCTTCGGTCAGCGCGGAGGGATCCTCCGGGGCGCAGACCACGGGCTCCATGCTCAGCTCGGTGAAGCCGAGATCGAGCATGGCCTGAATGTCCTTCAGGAAGTCCGGGTTTGCGTGGGTGAAGGTGCCGCGCATGTAGTAGCTCTTGTCGCCCCTGGCCCGGACGAATTTCTGGAACTTGGGAACGATGCGCTCCCAGCTCCCGTTGTCGGCATAGTCTACGCGGAAGCGGTCGTGGATCTCCTTGCGTCCGTCCAGGGACAGGACCACGTTGTAGCACTCGCGGTTGGCAAAGTCGATCACATCGTCGTCCACCAGCATGCCGTTCGTGGTCAGGGTGAAGCGGAAGTGTTTGCCGGTCTGGGGCTCGATGGAGCGGGCGTAGGCAACCAGGTCCTTGACGACCTGGAAATTCATCAGCGGCTCGCCGCCGAAGAAATCCACCTCCAGGTTCCGGCGGGTCCCGGAGTGCTCCACCAGGAAGTCCAGCGCCCGCTTGCCGACCTCGAAGGACATCAGGGCGCGGTCGCCGTGGTACTTGCCCTGGCTGGCAAAGCAGTAGGAGCAGTTGAGGTTGCAGGTGTGAGCTACATGCAGGCAAAGGGCCTTGACGACGCCGGCAGTCTTAGCCTTGAGCTGACCGGCAATGGGCTCATAGGTGTCGGGCGTGAACAGCTTGCCTGCCTCGCGCAGGGCTTCGATCTGTCCGCATGCCTCCTCCAATTCCTCCACGGTCGCCTGGTCGGGGTGGCGGTCATGGACCGCAGCGATCAGAACGTCGTGCGGGGTGGTCTTGTAGTGTTGGATCAAGTCATAGGCGACCTCGTCAACAATGTGGATGGAGCCGGAGCAGACGTCCAGGACAATGTGATAGCCGCCGAGTTGGTAGCAGTGAGTCATAGATGAATCCTCTCAGGTTGTGAAAAGAGCCAGAAAAACGCCGCCATTCCTGGCGGCGTTTTTACCGGGAACTTACTTGTTCTCGTTCTCGCAGTTCTGGTTGGCAATGCCGCAGCTGGTCTTGCAAGCGGACTGGCAGGAAGTCTGGCACTCGCCGCAGCCGCCGTTCTTCGCGCTGTCGCAGAGGTTGCGAGTTTCGATGGTCTTAATCTGGATCATGGGATAGCCTCCACTATTTAGTCTTTACCGTGCGATTATAGCACGGAACCGCCCAGAAGTCAAGCAGGGAATCAGGATTTGCGAAGGGCGGTTGTCGGAGAATGAAAGAACAATACAATTGCGGTTCCAATTGTCATTGAGAATTGATTTCGATATGTTGGATCGAAAAAACGGCGATCACCCCTTCCCTTTTTGAAAAAAACGTGCTATAATAATCGGGTTGCAAAAAAAGAATCCACGGAGTGCTTCGATATGCAGAAATACACAAAGGCTGAGCTGTTCGAGTCGGTGCCGGTGCCGCGGGCGCTGGCGGCGATGGGGATCCCCACGATCATCAGCCAGCTGATCAATCTGATCTACAACATGGTGGACGCCTTCTTCATCGGGCGCACCGGCAATTCCTATATGATGGCCGCGACCACGGTCACGCTGACGCTGACGATGATGAACGTCGCCTTCTCGAACCTCTTCGGCGTGGGCGGCGGCTCGCTGATCGCGCGGCTGATGGGCGTCCGCCGGGAGGACGACGCGAAGCAGGTCAGCGCCTACAGTCTGCGCGGCTGCCTGCTGCTGAGCGTGAGCTGGTCGGTCGTGATCGGCGTATTTCAGGAGCCGATCCTCCGCGTCCTCGGAGCCAGCGCAAACACCCTGGAATTTGCCAAGCAGTATTCGATCCTGGTCATCGTGATCGGCAGCACGCCGGCCATTCTCTCGCTGACCCTGGCCCACCTGCTGCGCAACACCGGCTATTCCAGCCAGGCCAGCTTCGGTCTGAGCCTGGGCGGCGTTCTGAACATGGCCCTCGACCCCCTGTTCATGTTTGTGCTCCTGCCCAAGGGGCAGGAGGTCACCGGCGCAGCCCTGGCCACGCTGATCTCCAACGTCGTGGGCTGCGGTTATCTGCTGTTTGCCTTCCTCAAGGCGCAGAAAAAGGCTCCGCTGAGCCTGAATCTCCGCCTGGCCCGCGGACTCGACCGGGGCCACGTGCGAAGCCTCTACACCGTGGGCGTTCCCTCCGCGATGCTGACCGGTCTGTTTGACCTGGCGAGCATCTCCGTCAACATCCTTTCCGCGGCCCACAACGACCTGGTCCTGGCAGCCATGGGCATCGTCATGAAGGTCGAGCGCGTCCCGAACGCCATCAACGTCGGTCTGTGTCAGGGCATGCTGCCCATTGTGGCCTACAACTACTCCTCCGGCAACCACGAGCGGATGAAGCTTACCATCCGCACGGCGCGGCTCTATGGGATGGTCGTCTCCGCAATTGCCATCGTCCTGCTGGAGGTCTTCGCAAGGCCGGTCACAAACCTGTTCTTGTCCACCTCGGGCAAGGACGCAGCCGACGCAGTCCGGACCGTAGGCTATGCTGCCCTTTTCCTGCGCATCCGGGCCGTTGCCTCCCCCTTCCAGTTCACGAACTACCACACCTCCTTCTGCATGCAGGCCATCGGCAACGGCAAGGCGACCCTCCTGCACGCTGCGGTGCGGGAGCTGGTGTTCTACATCCCCATTATGATCCTGCTGGACAAGCTCTTCGGAGAGAACGGTCTGGCAGCCGCCCTCCCCGTGGGCGAGGCCCTTGGCGCGGCCTTCGCCCTCTTCTTGCTGCACCGGATCCTGCACCGGGAGCATCCGGACCCGGACCCGGAATAGGCTCGGCGCGCCGCGTTCCGGAGGGAACGAAAAAGAACAGAAAATTCTTTGAAAAAACCCAAAAAACCATTTGACAAAACCCGCCTGTACCGTTATAATATGTTCCGCATGACTATGGGATTGGGAGAAAACGATGCTGCTGAATGTTTCTGCACTCAAAAACAAACCCGGCGGCACCCTGCCTTTTGAGGTGTCTCTTGATCTGCATACCTTTGCATTTGGTGGCTGCTTCCCCGTCACAGAGCCCGTCCGGGCTGTGGGCGAGGTCCGCAACACTGCCGACGTTTTGATCGTCAGCGGCAAGGTCACGACCGTCCTGCATGGCGTCTGTGACCGTTGTGCCCGCGACGTGGTCCGCCCGGTCGAGTATCCGCTCCACGCGATTCTGACCGAGGAATTCACCGGTGTGGACGGTGAGGAGGACCCCTGGCTGTTCCTGCTGGAAGATGACTGCGCCGACATGGACGACATCGTCACCACCACCTTTGTCCTGAGCATGGAGAGCAAGCTCCTGTGCAGCGAGGACTGCAAGGGACTTTGCCCCCGATGCGGAAAAAACTTGAACGACGGTCCCTGCGACTGTCAACCGGAAGTCGATCCGAGACTGGCTGTACTCAAACAGCTGCTGGAAAAGTAATTTTTTGATTGCCGACAGGCATTAAGACCGAGGAGGTGTCACCATGGCTGTTCCCAAGAGAAAGGTTTCCAAAGCAAGACGCGACAAGAGACGCAGCTCCCACTGGAAGCTGAGCGTTCCCGGCGTGGTCGCTTGCCCGCACTGCGGCGAGCCCCGTCTGCCCCACAGAGCTTGCAGAGCTTGCGGTTACTACAATGGCCGTCAGGTTGTCGAAGTTGCTGCGGAATAATTCCCGAACTGAGAAAAGTTGAGAGGAAGCGCGTCGAGCCGCCTTCCTCTCTACTTTTATTATTTGCGCCTGAATATTCACAATTTATTTTCAAATAGCGATTGAAAACCGAAGCCATCTATGGCATAATGATACTGAACTTCCGAGAGGAGGGATTCCCTTGTCAAAACACTACGTTGCCATCGTGGGCCGACCCAACGTGGGAAAGTCCATGCTGTTCAATAAGCTCACCGGGCGACGCACCGCCATTGTGGAGGATACGCCCGGCGTCACCCGCGACCGCATCTACGGCGAGTGCGAGTGGAACGGAAAAACCTTTGAGCTGATCGACACCGGCGGCATTGAGCCGTCTGAGGAGAGCGAGATGCTCAAGTTCATGCGGCGGCAGGCCGAGATTGCAATCGAGACCGCCGACGTCATCATCATGGTCACCGACGTCAAGGTCGGCGTGACTGCGGCAGACCTGGACGTTGCCAACCTGCTCAAGCGCAGCCGCAAGCCCGTGGTTGTGGCCGTCAACAAGTGCGACTCCATCGGCCCGGTCAATCCCGAGGTCTATGAGTTCTACGACCTGGGTCTGGGTGACCCGGTGGAGACCTCCGCCATCCATGGCCACGGGACCGGCGATCTGCTGGACTTCGTGACCGCCCACCTCCCCGACGACGCCCTGGCCGAGCCCGAGGACGACACCGTGAAGGTCGCCATCGTCGGCAAGCCGAACGTGGGCAAATCCAGTCTGCTCAACCGCATTCTGGGTGTGGAACGGGTCATTGTCTCCGACGTGGCCGGCACCACCCGGGACGCCATCGACTCCTATTTTGAAAACGAGCACGGCAAATACCTGTTCATCGACACGGCGGGCATGCGGCGCAAGTCCAAGGTGGACGACGCCATCGAGAAATACAGCAACATGCGCTCCATCGCCGCCATCGACCGCGCCGACGTCTGCCTGATCCTGGTCGACGCCGAGGAGGGCGTGACCGAGCAGGACACCAAGATCGCCGGTCTGGCCCATGAGGCCGGAAAGGCCAGCATCATCGTGGTGAACAAGTGGGATCTGGTGGACAAGGATACCCACACGATGGACAAAAAGACCGAAGAGATCCGACGGGATCTGAGCTATATGCCCTACGCGCCGATCCTCTTCATCTCTGCCAAGACCGGACAGCGGGTGGACAAGCTGTACGAGCTGATCAACTACGTCAGCGAGCAGAGCGCGCTGCGCGTCACCACCGGCATGCTCAACAACATTCTGGCCGACGCCACGGCCAGAGTCCAGCCCCCCACCGACAAGGGCCGCCGGCTGAAGATCTACTATATGACCCAAACCGGCGTGAAGCCGCCGCACTTTGTGATCTTCTGCAACGATGCGCGGCTGTTCCACTTTTCCTATCAGCGCTATCTCGAAAACCAGATCCGCGGGGTCTTCGGTCTCGAGGGCACCCCGATTCGGATCACGATTCGGCAGAAGGGGGATTCGGAGGGATGATCGTACTGCGGTTTGCGCTCTGTGCGCTCATCGGCTATCTGCTGGGGAGCTTCAACGGGGCCATATTGGTCTCCCGCTGGCTGCACAAAGAGGACATTCGCACAAAGGGCAGCGGCAATGCCGGCCTGACGAACTTCTATCGGAACTACGGTGGTCTGGATACCCTGCTGGTCCTGCTCATCGACATCGGCAAAACCGTGGGAGCCTGCTTCATCGGCAGGGCCATCATGTCGAGCTACGACCCCGTCTGGTTCGACGAGGGCGCGATGCTCTGCGGCGGGCTGGCCGTCGTCGGTCACGCCTTCCCGCTCTACTTCGGCTTCCACGGCGGCAAGGGCATTCTGACCTGCGGCACGCTGGCGGCCTTCATCGACTGGCGGATCATCATGATCCTGCTGGTGGTCTTTGCGGCCATTGTGATCCTGACCCGGTACATCTCCCTGGGCTCCATCATCTGCGCCATCCTCTATCCCTTCCTGTTCTGGATCCGTTATCCCATCGACAAGAACATCGAGGAGGGCACGATCATGATGACGATCATGGCCTTCTGCCTGGGGGCAATGGCCGTCTATCTGCACCATGGGAACATCAAACGTCTGCGAGATGGAACGGAACGGAAATTCAGCTTCCACCGCGCCGGAAAATCAGATACAAATACATCCAATAAGCAATAGAAAGGAAACCACTATCATGGAAATCGCAGTCGTCGGCAGCGGCGGATGGGGTACAGCCATCTCGATGCTGCTCCATCGGAACCGCCACGAGGTCACCTTGATCTCCTACTCCAAGGAGGAGAGTGACAACCTCGCCGCCAAGCTGGAAAACCCCTTCCTGCCCGGCGTCCAGCTCCCTGCAGATCTGCACTATACCAGCGATCCTGCGGCGGTGGCCAGCGCCAGTCTCGTTGTCGTGGTTCCGCCCTCCTTTGCGGTGCGCTCCACCGTGGAGAAGATTGCGCCGCACCTGCGCCAAGATGTCATTCTGGTCAGTGCGACCAAGGGCATCGAGGCCGACACCGGCAAACGGATGTCCGAAATCATCCACGAGATCACCGGCAAGAAGGTTGTCGTCCTCTCCGGCCCCTCCCACGCGGAGGAGGTCAGCCGCGAGGTGCCCACCGGCGTGGTGGCTGCCTGCGAGGATCAGCTGCTGGCAGAGATCGTGCAGGAGGTCTTTATGAACCGGACCTTCCGGGTCTACACCTCCTCTGACCCCATCGGCGTGGAGCTCGGCGCAGCCATGAAAAACGTCATCGCCCTCTGCGCCGGTGTCTGCGACGGTCTGGGTTACGGTGACAACACCAAGGCCCTGCTGATGACCCGCGGCCTGACCGAGGTGGCCCGCCTGGGCATGAAGCTGGGCTCCCGCAAGGACACCTTCGCCGGTCTGACCGGCATCGGCGATCTGATCGTCACCTGTACCTCCATGCACTCCCGCAACCGGCGGGCCGGCATCCTGATCGGCCAGGGCAAGTCTGTGGACGAGGCCATGAAGGAAGTCGGCGCTGTGGTGGAGGGCTACTACGCCACCCAGGCCGTCAAGCTGCTGGGCGACCGAATGGGCGTGGAGATGCCCATCACCAATGCGGCCTACAACGTCCTCTACGGCGGCTCCCGGGTGGGAGACGTGATGCACAATCTGATGGGACGCAAGAAGGGCAAGGAAATCGAGGACGCCGGCTGGAGCTGAGCTCTGCGTACCCATAAAAACGGACGTGCTGCGTTTTGATATGCTCCCTCTATGAGAGACAGTGAAAAAAGAAAACACTGTCATCATAGG
>CAMHMK010000065.1 GCA_946186225.1 uncultured Clostridia bacterium | reverse complement strand
CCTCCCCTCCGCATTATAGCAGATAACACTTTATCAAGCGAATGGTTTCATGTAAAAAAGTTGTAAAACCTTGTTCACCTCGCTTCTACGGGATTCGTACACACATTGAAAGTGGGCTGCCGATATCAAATAACTTGTCGGAACACCGGGCTTGACAATCAAACCGCGATGTCCTATAATTTTTATATAAACATGTTCATAATGAGAGGGAACCATGCCGAAAGTCATAGAAAACGTGCAGCAGCGGGCCATTGCACAGGCCAGAGAGCTGCTCATTCGGGAGGGGTATACCGCCATGACCGTCCGCCGGGTCGCTGCGGCGCTGGAGATCGCCCCTGCCACACTATATAACTACTTCCCCTCCAAGGAGAGTCTGGCCGCCAGCGTCATGCTGGAGGATTGGCAGCGCCAGATAGAGACCTTTGTCTCGAAGCAGGGAGGACGGCCCGTCGGCGAGACGGTGGAATGCCTTTTTGCGCTGGTGCGCGCCTTTGCCGAGCGCTACGCCAAGTCCTGGACCCAGTATCCCGCGGATGACGCCCTGCCCATTCGTCGGCGCTATCACGGGGTCCTGGTGGAGGAATTAGCCGGGATGATCCGCCGCAGTATGACAAGCGAACAGGATCAGGCAGAGCCCTGGCTGGCCCCCTTTCTGGCCGAGCTGGTGCTGCGCATGGGCTCCGACGGCGGCTGCGCCTGGCAGCAGCTCGCGCCGGCCGTACACAAGCTGCTGGGCTGAAGGCCCGGCGAAAACCACGGAATCTTCAGCGCAAAGGCGCTGTCAATCAGGAGGAATCAAAATGAGCAGTTTTGAGAATCTGCGGATCGTTGACAACTTTTATCAGACTTCCCTGTTCTTCCCCATGCCCACGGTGGTCATCAGCACCCTGTGTGAGGACGGCTCCACCACCCTGGGTCCCTACTCTCTGGTGCAGCCCTACTATGTGGCAGGCAAGGACTACTATGCCATGCTCCTGAGCTGCCGCAACTCCTCCAACACGGCGCAGAACATTCTGCGCACCGGCAAGTGCGCCATCAACTTCGTGGACGATAAGCCTGCCACCTTCAAGGAGTGCGTCAAGCTGAGCTGGCCCGGCGACAAGCCGGAGGACAAGATGCCCAGGTGCAAGTTCCGGCTGGAACAGAGTCAGATCCAGGAGCAGACCGGCGAGCAGCGCCCGATGGTGCTGACCGACGCCATCCAGGCCATCGAGTGCACCTGGATGCGGGAGCTGGACCACGCGCAGGACGACAAGCCCGGCGTGCTGGACGGCTATGAGCCTCCCTACCACGACTTCAACGGCATCACCTCCAAGTTCGGCGCCCACTTCATCCTGCGGGTGGACCGCATCCTGATGAAGAAACGGTATTCCGACGCCATCATCAACGGCGTGCGGGCCGGCGACTTCCCGCCTCTGCCGGTGGACTACGGCTACCGGGACAGCAAGAACTTCTGGTTCCACCGCAAGCGCCGCATGCGCGCCGAGCTGCTGCCGATCCGCAAGGCCTCGCTGGAGTCCGTGCGCTATGCCGCCGACCGGGTGGATGACAAGATCAAGTTCACCGATGACGCCCTGGAGACCATCCTCAACGTGCCCCGGGTGTTCCTGCCCCTGGTGCTGAAGGGCTGCGTGTCCTGGGCCAAGGAGAACAATGTGGAGCTGATCACGGCGGAGCACATGAAGATCATCAACGACAAACGTTCCAAGGAAAAGCACAAATAGAGGAGGATTCACCATGAAAATCGTATTGGCTGGTGCCTTCGGAAACCTGGGCACAGAGATTTTGAAGGAACTGTGCGCGGCGGGGTACGAGGTCGTCGCCGCCGATCTGAAGGAGCGTCGGATCGAAGGGCTCCGGGGCGAGTACGCCTTCCGCAGCATTGACGCCACCAAGCCTGAAAGCCTGAAGGGCCTTTGCGACGGGGCCGATGTGGTCATCACCACCATGGGCCTCACCGGAGCTTCCACCCGGTTTACGGCCTACGACATCGACCAGCGGGGCAATCTGAACCTCTATGAGGAGGCAAAACGCGCCGGCGTGAAAAAGTTCAACTATATCTCCGTCATTTCCTGCGACGAGCCCGGCGCCGAGAAGGTGCCGATGCTCCATGCCAAGTATCTGGTGGAGCAGGAGATCAAACAGCAGCCCATGGACTGGGTCATCTACCGGCCCACCGGCTACTTCTACGACATTGCCAAGGTCTTTAAGCCCTACGTGGACAAAGGCGAGATGCAGCTGCTCAAGGGCTATGGCAAGGTCCGGGCCAACGTGGTGGACTGCCCCGACTTCGCCCGCTTCATCGTTGCGCACATGTGCGACAAGAATGTCACCTACAACGTCGGCGGCAAGGAGACCTACACCTACGAGGAAATGGCCAAGCTGTGCTTCGACGCGGCGGGAAAGCCGCTGAAGATTAAGTGGGCCCCCATCTGGCTCTTCGGCATCCTGGCCAACCTGCCCAAGATCAAGAAGGCCGGCAAGCACGACATCATCCTCTTCTCCAAGTGGACCCTGAGCCACGACCTGGTGGGCGACACCAAGGTGGGCGAGAAGAGCTTTGCCGCCTATATCAAGGACTATTTCGGAAAGGCGGCGAAGTAAATGAACTGGGGACAGCTGGGCATTCTGTATGTGGTCTGCGCCGTGATGTGCGCAGTCGGCTTTTATAAGTTCGTCTACTTCCTCTCCGTGGGCTACGGTCTGGCCGTGGCAGGCGGCGCGGTCACCGTCTTCGTCATGTATCTGATCCACCCAACCGCCACACCGCTGTGGCTGGTACTGATCCAGATGCTCCTCTTCGTGGCCTACGGCGTCCGGCTCTCCGGCTTCCTGCTGGCGCGGGAGTTCAAGAACGCCTCCTTCCGCAAGACCAGCGTGGCGAAGGAGTCTCTTGCCAAGAACGATGAGAAGAAGATGCCCGTCTTCGTGCTGTTGTTCATCTGGATCTTCGTCGCCGCCCTGTATGTGATGCAGGTCAGCCCCATGCTCTTCCGCTGGCACAACGGATCCACGGATCTGGTGTTGCCCCTCATCGGCATCGCCGTCTCCGTCTGCGGTCTGCTGCTGGAGTCTGTTGCCGACAGACAGAAGTCCGCACAGAAGAAGGAAAACCCCAAAATGGTGGCAACCAAGGGCCTGTATCAGATGGTCCGCTGCCCCAACTATCTGGGGGAGATCGTCTTCTGGACCGGCGTATTTGTGGCCGGCCTCACCACCTACCGCGGCGCAGGGCAGTGGATCTTTGCCGTCGTGGCCTATATTGCAATCGTTTATATCATGTTCAACGGCGCGCAGCGCATGGAGAAGCGGCAGATGAAGCAGTACGGTCACCTGAAGCAGTACAACGAATACGCCGATAAGACCCCCATCATCCTGCCTCTGCTGCCCATCTATCACCTGAACAAGAAAGAGGCGGGAAAATGAGCGTCCCGATGGCACTGCTGGACTTCGTGCCCGTGATCCTGTTCTTCCTCGTTTTTGGAAGGACTGACGCATGAAGGCAAAAGGAAACAAGTGCTCGCGGGGCGGCGTTCTCCTGCGGGTGCTTCTGGGCGTTCTGCTGGTCCTGCTGATCGCGGCAGTCATCTACGTCAGCGACTACTACCACGCCGATCAAACGGCCCTGGCCGTGCTGGAGCATCCCACCGTGGAGCTGCACACGGAATCGAATCGGCTCGTGTTTCTGCCGGAGGATCCGGAGGCCGGACTGATCTTCTATCCCGGCGGCAAGGTGGAGTACACCGCCTACGCCCCGCTGATGCAGAAGCTGGCAGAGAAGGGCGTTTTGTGCGTGCTGGTGAAGATGCCGCTGAATCTGGCGGTGCTAAACGGCAACGCAGCGGAAGGGATCCCGGAAGAATTCCCGGAGGTGGACGTCTGGGCCGTGGGCGGACATTCCCTGGGCGGCGTCATGGCGGCGGATTTCGCCGCCCGTCACCCGGGTGCGGTGGACGCGCTGGTGCTCCTGGCCGCCTATTCCACAGCCGATCTCAGCCAAAGCGGCGTCCGCGTCCTGAGCGTCTACGGCACGGAGGACGGGGTGCTGCAGCGGGACAAGTATGAATCATACCGGGCCAATCTCCCGGCCGGGCTGACGGAGCTTCCCATCGAAGGCGGCTGCCACGCCTGGTTTGGCTCCTACGGTCCGCAAAAGGGGGACGGAACGCCGTCCATCAGCGCCGATCAGCAGCAGACCGTCACGGCGGCAGCTGTTTCCGAATTCCTGATCCCCTGAAGCATCCTGACGGGATAACGCGCAGACGTCTGCACGGTCTGCAGTTTCGCGGCGTCCGTAATCCTTAAGCTGCCCGCGACGGAATCAGAATCGAGCGGCAAAGAACAATGCGCACAAAGAAACATCCTGCTGCCAATCTCTGACAGCAGGATGTTTTCTTTGTGCGTTGTTGGTTTTCCATGCATTCATCGGCAGCCGTTCGCTGCCTCCTTCAGCAATGGTTTGATGGAATTGGGCTGCGCGCTTTCCAGGGCCCTTTTGAATAGAACGTTACCGACATGACGCATGCCACGAGCCATCCGATCGGCCAGGCCAGCCAGATCCCGGTGCTTCCAAACTTTGCCGAAAGCACGATCGCGAGCGCCACGCGGAGGATCAGATCCATAAAAGTCCCCGCCATAAACTGCTTCATCATGACTGCGCCCCGCAGGATGCCGTCAGACACCAGCTTCAGGGATACCACAAAATAGAACGGGGCGAGGATCCTTAAAAACGTAACGCCTGTGCGCAGGGCGGTTTCGGACGGTTCTTCGATGAAGAACCGGACCAGATTCCCGGCAAACAGCATGTAGACGGCAATGATCGGAACGCAGATGATCCAGACCATCCGAACGCCCGCCCGGAAGCCTTCCTTGATCCTGGAAAGCTTGCCTGCGCCAATGTTTTGCCCCGCGTAGTTGGAGATGCCGTTTCCGATCGTTGTAAAGGAGGTGATCACCAGATTGTTCAGCTTCACAGCCGCCGCATAGCCCGCCATCGTTCCGGCCCCGAAGCCGTTGATGACGCTCTGGATCACGATGTTTCCGATGGAGATAAAGCTCTGCTGCAGCATGCTGGGAACCGCGATGGCGGCGATATTCTTTAAGATTTTCCATGAAAATGCAGGTGCCCACTCCCGAATCCGCATCCCGGCAATCCGCTTCCAGACCGTAAGCACGGATAGAATGCAGCTGATCCCCTGGCACAGAAACGTGGCCCAGGCCACACCCGCCACGCCCATATGAAGATAGCGGACAAAGAGAATATCGACTGCGATATTTCCCGTTGAGGATACCGCAAGAAACCAGAAGGGCGTTTTGGAATCACCAAGCGCGGAAAAGATTCCGGTTGCTATATTGTAAAAAAACAAAAAGGGAAGTCCCCAGATATAGATCTTCAGATACAGCTTCGAAGCATCCATCAGCTCGGCAGGAGTTTTGATCAGCTGAAGCAGCGGTCCGCAGAAAATCAGACCAAAAGCCATCAGACACAGGCAAAGCACGCCGCTGGCGATGACGGTTGTAGATACTGCCGTCTTCATTTCGCCGTATCGTTTTGCGCCAAACAGCTTCGAGACAACGACAGAACAACCGATGTTGCACCCGAAGGCAAACGCAATAAAGATCAATGTGATCTCATAACTGTTTCCAACCGCAGCCAACGCATCCTCGCCGATAAACTTTCCGGCAACCAGCGAATCCGCAATATTATACAGCTGCTGGAAAATGATGCTGCCAAAAAGCGGGATGCAAAATTTCCAGAGCACTTCTGAGGGCTTTCCGACTGTTAGATCCTTGTTCATTCTATTTGGTTCCTCCGGAATTATAACCGATTCGATTTGTCTTGGCATTATAACACCAAGCATGTCGAATTGCAAGTGGAACCTTACCTGACAAAACCGCAATGAAAATCCGCCGGGACTGTGATAGAATCGTGGGCATACGAGGGGCGCTGCCATGGAACGTATTTCACGCAAAAAAGACGACCGCGACCGCGCGGCCTGCTTCCGGGAGATCTCCCCCGGACCTGCTTGCGCCGCCCCTGTAAATGCAAGCCCGCCCCATCGGCGCTGCGGGCTTTGTCTTGCCGATTGGCAAACATTACCGAATCTGACCCGGATTTGCGCCGTTCTTTTTACTTGACTGATTATGCCCTCGGGTGTATAATTTTCCCCATTGAAACGCGCCTGCTCCGCCGCCCGGAAAGGGGAGTGCTGCAGGCTCCATCGAAGGGGGAAACCTGAATGAAATCCGTTCCTGATCTGTTTGCAGCCAAGGTATTCAACGACCGCGTGATGCAAGAGCGCCTGAGCCCGGACGTCTACGCCTCCCTGCGCCAGACGGTCCGCCAGGGCAGGCCGCTGGATCTTTCCGTGGCCAACGCCGTGGCCAAGGCCATGTGCGCCTGGGCCTGCGAGCGCGGCGCGACCCATTACACCCATTGGTTCCAGCCGATGACCGGCATCACCGCCGAAAAGCACGAGGGCTTCATCACCAAGGGCGGCGGCCGGGTGCTGATGGACTTCTCCGGCAAGGAGCTGATCCGCGGCGAATCGGACGCCTCCAGCTTCCCCTCCGGCGGCCTGCGGGCCACCTTCGAGGCCCGGGGCTACACGGTCTGGGATCCCACGAGCTACGCATTTTTGAAGGGCAAAACCCTTTGCATCCCAACGGCCTTCTGCTCCTACGGCGGCGAGGCGCTGGATAAAAAAACGCCCCTGCTGCGGTCCATGGAGGCTCTCAACCGCCAGGCGCTGCGGATCCTGCGGCTGTTCGGCCACACGGACGTCCGGCGCGTGGCCCCGAACGTCGGCGCCGAGCAGGAGTACTTTCTGATCGACCGGCAGATGTATCTGAAGCGGCGGGACCTGATCTGCTGCGGCCGGACCCTTTTCGGCGCGCGTCCTCCCAAGGGCCAGGAGCTCAACGACCACTACTACGGCGCGGTCAAGCCCCGCGTGCAGGCCTTCATGGACGAGCTCAACCGGGAGCTCTGGGAGGTCGGCATCCTCGCCAAGACCGAGCACAACGAGGTCGCTCCGAGCCAGCACGAGCTCGCCTGTGTCTACACCACGGCCAACGTCGCCACCGACCAGAACCAGCTTGTCATGGAGCTGATGAAAAAGCTGGCACGCCGGCATGACCTGGTCTGCCTGCTGCACGAAAAGCCCTTCGACGGGGTCAACGGCAGCGGAAAGCACAACAACTGGTCGCTTTCCACCGACACCGGCCTCAACCTGCTCAACCCCGGCACCACGCCCCACGAAAACGCCCAGTTTCTGCTCTTCCTCACGGCGGTCCTGCAGGCCGTGGACGACTATCAGAGTCTGCTCCGCGCCTCCGTGGCCACGGCGGGGAACGACTGCCGTCTGGGCGGCAGCGAGGCGCCGCCCGCGGTCCTGTCCATCTTCCTGGGGGACGAGCTGACTGCTGTCCTCGACGCCATCGAGTCCGACGCACCCTACGCCGGGAACGCGGCGCAGAAGCTGAAGCTCGGCGCCGTGACCCTGCCCCAGCTCCCCCGCGACACGACCGACCGCAACCGCACCTCGCCCTTTGCCTTCACGGGCAACAAATTCGAGTTCCGCATGGTCGGCTCGGCGGATTCCATTGCCTGCGCGAACATCATGCTGAATTCCGCGGTGGCGGAGTCCCTGCGCCAGTATGCCGACCGTCTTGAGGGCGCGCCGGACTTTGACCAGGCCGTCCACAGCCTGGTCCGCGAGGCCTATTCTGCGCACAAGCGGATCGTCTTCAATGGCAACGGCTACGACGAGCGCTGGAAGCAGGAGGCCTGCGCCCGCGGCCTGCTCGACCTCCCGACCACCGCCGACGCCCTGCCCCGGATGCTCGACGAGAAGAACGAGCAGATGCTGGGCCGGCTCAAGGTCTACTCCCACGCCGAGCTCTCCTCCCGCCTGGCGAGTCTCACGGAGAACTATGTCCGGACGGTCCGGATCGAGGCTCTGACGATGGCGGACATGGCCCGCCAGGAGCTCATCCCCGCCATTGCGGTCCACACCGACGCCCTTGCCCGGAGCCTCTGCGACAAGAAAGCCGCTCTGCCGTCCCTGGCCTGCACCTATGAGAGCCGGACCCTGACGCGGCTCTCTGTCCTGCTCGATCAGGCGGGGGAGGCCGTGGAGGCCCTGGAGGCAGCGGTCTCGGAGCTGGATTCGCTTCGGGACAGCGCCGCCCAGAGCCGCTTCGTCCGGGACGTCCTTCTGACCCGGATGGCCGCGCTCCGCGCACCCTGCGACGCTGCCGAGCTCCTGGTGCCCCGGTCCGTCTGGCCCGTCCCGACCTACGGCGACCTCCTGTTCGGCGTGTAAACCGGCGCGGAGGCGGCAAACGGCTGCGGCTGCATGAAACATTTTTCGTGCAGCCGCAGCGGTCTGAAACCCGGCTGCTCCGACGGCTTGCATAGACATATAAACGTTTTCCACCGTTTTTGCCCGGTTTTCCACCGGGTTTTCCACGTTTTATGGGGAATTTTTCCGCATTTTGACCGGGAATTCCTGCTTTTGAAATTTGCAAAAAAACCCACTGAAAATCTTCATAAGTTCTTGACAATTGTCCAATCGTATTGTAAAATAAGCTGAATTCTAAATATGGGATCATGTAGCCTGGGGTAGCGTCGTCTCGCTGGAAGTCGGCATGCCGCAGGAGGCGCAGAAACCATCATTAAGTGAAAAACCAAGGAGGACAAGAACTATGCGAAATGCTCGACGTTTACTCGCGGCATTGCTGGCTGTTGTCATGCTGCTCCCCTCGATCCTGGTTCCCGGCCTGGCGGCCGAGACCGGCTTCAAGGATGTGCGCGACGGCAGCTGGTATGAGGAGGCAGTTTCCTACGTTTCGGAAGCTGGCTTTATGACCGGAACGTCCAAGAACACCTTCTCGCCCAACGAGGAGATCACCCGTGCCATGTTTGTAACGATCCTGGCCCGGTTTGCCAAGGCGGAAGCGGACAATACCGTCTCCGTGTTTGACGACGTTGCCCCCGGCAAGTACTACACTGCCGCGGTCGCCTGGGCAGCGGAAAAGGGGATCGTCTTTGGCACTGACGCACATCACTTTGCCCCGCACAAGAGCATCACCCGGCAGGAGATCTGCGCGATGGTTGCTCGCTTTGTGAAGGTCATGGGCTACCAGCTCCCGGCCGCGCAGAGCCGCAGCTTCACCGATGCTGCCCGCATCTCCGCCTACGCGGCGAAGGATGTTGCCTACGTCGCCTCCGTCGGTCTGGCCTCCGGCTACACGGACGGCTCCTTCCGTCCCAGACAGACCGCCACCCGTGCGGAGATCGCCACCATGATCATGCGTCTGGATCAGCTGGTCCACAGCCAGACCGTGGATCCCGAGCCCATCCCCGTGCCGGCCCAGGACCCCGATCCCGTCCAGGATCCGGATGCGAACCCGGTTCCCGGCTCGGATACGGAGACCCCCGTCATCCCCGTGCCTGACGCCTCCCGTCCGGCCCAGAGCTTTGCCGATAAGGCCGGCGCCATCAGCGTCTCCGTCTCCGCCCCCGAGGGCGCCCTGCCGGAGAACACGTCCATGAAGCTCGCCCCGGTGACCGATCTGACTGCCATCGCTGCCAAGGTCGGCGCCGAGGTCCTCGGCGCGGCGGACATCTCCTTCGCCAAGGACGGCGTCGAGCTCGAGCCTGAGCAGAAGGTCAAGGTCCAGATCAGCATGGACGCCCTCAAGACCGCCAAAAACCCCTCCGTGGTCCAC
>CAMHMK010000064.1 GCA_946186225.1 uncultured Clostridia bacterium | reverse complement strand
AACTATCTCGATCAGATCTCCCCGATGCGCGTGAGCATCGACCATGTGGAGCTCTACTACGACAAAAACGGCGACGGGATCATCAGCGGCACCTTCAAAGACGATACGTTTTATCTGGCCAAGGACGCCGACGGCGAGACGACCGTTGACGAGCTGATCACCACCAGGCTCAGCGGCGACTATCCCGAATCTGCGTTCAAGCCGGTGGTCACGCAGGAAACAGATGAAAACGGGAACGTCATCAAGACGACGACCCACCAATACTATCTGAAGGTATTCTACACCATGCGCCCGAGAGCCTACCGGGTGCCGCAGGGCGCCAGCGCCGAGGATACGGCGCAGATTCTTCCGGCGCTGGCCAGCGCCGTGACAGACGATACGGCCTTTGCCGCACTGACCCCGGAGCAGCAGAGCTACCGCTATTTGCGCGGGACAAACACCGACGGGCATCTGATGTACACAGAGGCTGCCCTGGCAATGGGCTATGTGGATATCCCGCTTGGCGGCGACGCCGGCAGCGTGCTGTATGAGTCCGTGACCACGGCGGTCAAGGACAAGAACGGAAAGATCACAGGCGCGGAAACCAAGGAGGTCTACACCTGGACGCCGGCCTTCGTGGGCAATCTTCTGGTGCCATTTGACCAGCCGACGCCGGTCACAGACACCAGCAACATCACCGGGCACCCGGTCCCCATGGCGGGCAAGGATGTGCCGTACAACAGCCAGACCAAACGCTTTACCTATGATTCCGACAGTCTGGCCGCGATGAACGCCTACCTGGGCTCCATGACCGGGCGCAGCACCTTCGTGCTGGGCGTGCAGCAGCAGACAAAAGCGCTGGATGCAATCGAATCTCTGAGCGAAATCAAGCCGGAGACCATCACCATGGGTACGGTCGCCACCACGCCGAACGGCGACAGCGTGATGAACCTGGCCTCCGGCGGCGACGCCGGCGGCACCGACGGCAGCACCCCGGGAGACGACGCGGGCTATCCGGAGTTCGGCGCGGATCTTGGCACTGAGCTGCCGAGTCTGGAGCTGGAGCTGGGCGACTACGCCACCCTCATCATCGACGGCTATCAGGTCGGCTTTGCCATCGGCATCCCCATCTACACATACGAGGATACCAATTACTCCGGCTCGGAGAAAAACGAGACCCTGGATGACGGCTCCCACAGGGAAACCAAAAAAGATGAAAACGGGAACACGGTTGTAACGGAAACCTCCAAGGACGGGAAAACCGTCAAGACGACAACCTACGCGCCGGACCCGAGCAACCCGGACAACGTCCGGACCGTCACAACGCAGACCGTCGTGACAGACGACAAGGGAAACAAGACCTACAAAACCGTGGTCGAGGAGCAGGAAAATCTCGGTGAAAAAGTCGGATGGATGAGCAACGGAAAAACGACCACCGATACCAATCCGCCCGCGCCGTCTCAGGATAAGAAGGCCGGTGAAAAGTTCAAGGACGGCTTCAAAGAGGCAAACGGGCAGATGCAGACCCTGGCGGACTTTGTGAGCGCCTGCAAAAGCCGCAACCTCGACAAGATGAAGGATTTCATGAGCGGGGCCTGGGAGGACGACAGTCTCAAGAACGCCAAAAACGGCAACTGCACGTCCACCAAGGTGGAGGTCTCCTTCACGGTGCAGATCTCCATCATGTTCGAGTACAACCCCATCGACAACTGCCATTACTTCAAGTCGGCAGGCCTGTCCGCAAGCCTCGGCATCGAGCTTTCGGCGCAGCACCGGTTCAGCTTCTTCCCCTTGGCCTACGTCTATGTGAAGCTGGGCATCGAGGTGGAGGTAGCGGTCTCCCTGTCCTGCATCCGAAATCCGAAGCTGGGTCCCTCCGTCAAGACCTTCCGCCAGGGCAGCCTTTCCGGACTTTCCAGCGGACAGTCCGTGGTCTTTGACCTGAACATGAAGAAGACCAACGGCGTGGAGATCCGCGGCTTCCACATCGACCTGCTGGGCACGGTCTATATGGAGATCTTTGACAATCCGGGCCTGAACGGCAGGCCCATCGACGCAGGCGCCCTGTCCGGCGACGGCTCGGAGAAGGAGGTTTTGCTGGAAGCCTACGGCAAGACGGTCTATATCCGGCTGACCCCGCTGCGGGGTCAGGTCGTTGCCGAGAATCTCCGTCCCGTGACCGGCGCCAGCAGCAAGGTGGTCTTTGACGGGCTGAACATCACCCCCAGCATCAGTCTGGAGGCCGGTGTGGGCATCGGCGTGGAGCTTTTGAAGTTTGAGCTGTTCGTGAAAACCAGCATCGCCATCACCATGACCATGGGCGGCTATCTGGAGGACACGGACAAGTACGAGGGCTTCTATATCTCCGACTTCAACTGGGGCCTGTGCCTGGGCTTCAACATCACGGCGCTGTTCTTCAACTACACCATGGAGGCCATCGGCATTTCCGTGCAGGGCTCGCAGAAGGGCACCGGCGGCTACTTCTCCTGGGACATCAAGGCAACCGCCGTCGATGGCAATTATGAGCTCTGGTCCAAGCAAACCTATACGGCCGCCAACGGAAAATCCCTGGGCACCGAAGAGCCGGAGGAGCTGACCACGCCCAACGATTCCAATTTTAACATCGGGCCGAAGGACCCCGGCTGCACCTTCTACAGCAACGGCGCAGCTGTCACGCTGAACCAAGACGGCGAGTTCCCCGACGACTGCGGCTGGGAGCTGAAGGAGAACATGACCGCCTACGGCTGGGACGGCGGTGCATTCAAGGGCGAGACGCCCATGGACAAGGACGTCGTCAAGGTCACAAAGGACGGCGGCTATGTCACCCTGCAAATTCCCGCCAATACCGGAAAGATCCTGATCTACTTCGACGGCAAACTGGACGTCAAGGGCTACGGGATCTATGAGACCGGTACCTCAACCCTTACGCCGAAGCTCGGGGTCAAAAAGTCCCCGGTGGAGTTCAACGTGGGCAATGCAGCTGCCGTCGTCTACCTCTACCCCGACAAGGGCACCTGGATTGATCGCTGGGCGATTGAAAAGCCGAAAGAGGAGGATGGGGACGGCGCTGCCGCACCGAACCGGACGCAGCTGAGAAGCGGCGGCGGCCTCATCCACGTCAGCGGCCCCACAGACGTCTCCGCCACCCAGAGCGTCACCGTCGCAGGCCAGGATGACACACGCTCCGTCCATCCCACCGGAACGACCGACTTCGAGCTCTCCGGCTACAACACCGCCGGTGACGCCAAGAAGCTTGTCTCCGGTCTTGCCAACGGCTACAGCTACAAGCTCTTCCAGGCGGACGGAGAAAACTACATTCTCTATCCTCTGATGCTGGAGGGCACGGCACAGCTTGTATTGAGCAGGATTGTCGTGACCGGTAATCTCTCCGAGAACAGCGGCCTCGCGCATCCCACGGATTCCACAGCCGCCGAGCCCTGGATCAAGGTGGACAACGACAGCTTCGGCGACCTGGATTTCAACGTCAGCGTGGATGGGAAGACTGTCACCGTTGTTTGGACAGCCTATACCGACAGCACAGGAGGCTCCGCCGTGGAGCGTGCGAAGGCCGTCGAGATCAAGCGCGCCGCCTTGACGCTCGGAACGGACGCCGCATTCAGTGATCCGATGGTTCTGTCGAAAGCGGACGGCAGCTATCAGTTCCTGCCTGCCCAGACCGGCACAACTTCGGTCTGGGCCCGGAGCATGGGAACCGGCCAAGAGAACAACCGGGCGCTCGCAGCCTATCTGATCGCCGCAAACCCGGGCCTGACACAGGAAATGCTGGAGCAGAGAACCACCGACAACGCCCTGCTCGCCAGCGCAGTGTATCGCTGGGTGCTGCAATCCGACCTGAACGCGATCTACGGAGACGGAAGCGTTCTGACCGCTTCGACCGGCGCGAGCGCATCGATTCCGGGAGAATTCATTGAGAACATCGAGCTCGGAACCGTCAACGGAAGAACCCTTGCGTTCTATTCCACGACGCAGGCTGCTTACTTCGATGCGGCCGCCTCCACACCGGTCACGGTCAGCCCGGAGGACTTCGATGCGAACACCGAGCTTGCCACCATCCGCAGGCTCTATCTGCGGGAGCTGAAGGGGACTGCCTGGTCTGACGCACTGCTGCTGGAGACCGTCATCGACTTCGACGGCTGCACCGACGACAACCTCGAAACCCGTGCCCTCCAGGACGGCATTTATACCGGCGGCAGCCTGCAGACCGCGCAGGCCGATCCCTATTTCGGCAACCTCCGCTTCCTCACGGCGGATCTGGACGGCAACGGCAACGCCGAAAAACTGCTGCTCTTTGAAATGGGCGGCAACAGCTATCTGCTCCGACAGGCGGACGTGTTGTCGCTGCTCTCCAACGACCAGGCGGCCATTGTGCCGATCTTTGAACAGACCACCGGCACCGACGTTTCCATCGGCTCTGATGGAGAGAATCTCGCGGTCGTCTACACCGCTGCGGTTCCCGGCAGCCTCTCCAACGCAATTTACTCCGCCTGGTGGGATCGCAGTATCGGCACCTGGGGCAGCCCGACAATCCTCGCCATGCGCCACCTGCAGGTCTATGAGGACGGCATCAAGTACGATATGGAGCCCGAGGCGCTGGAACAGGCTTACCTCGGCAAGCTGTCCACCCCTGCCGAAAACACTGGCTCCATGTACCGCCTGCACTTCTCTGATCTGCAGATGTCCACCAGAAGCGTAACAAAGGACGACGGCAGCGAGGGCAGGCAGCTGCTGATCCTGACCAACGGCAGCATGCAAAAGCTGCGGGAGTACACCCTCACCATGTCGGGTGGCGATGCGATGACCACCGTCGCGCCTGATGGCAGCGCAGAGCTGAGCTTCTATGCCATTGCCTTCGGTGTGGGCGAACAGGCCCTTGGCCAGGGCAAGCTGCGCTTCGGGGAGTATGATTTCACCGCAGGCAAGCGTCTGGTGGGCGGCCTCAGCTTCACAAACACCGGCACCGCCGCCATCCGCGGCAGTGATGACAATCCCATTACGGTCAGAATGTTGGTGCAGAACGGGTCGGAGAGCCAAGAGCTTGCGAAATGGAAGTTGAGCAGCTCCATTCCATCCGGGGGCACGGTGGATCTGAGCTTCTACGCGCAGGAGCTTGCGAATACACTCACCGACGGCGCAAGCTTCCGGGTGGAGGTCACAGAAGACCCGGACGAATACGGCGCCAATGCATTCAGTGCCGTCCTTCCGGACCTGTTCACCGTGAAGGCCAAGCCGGAGCTCAGCCTCACAGACTTCTCCGTGGAGCTGAATCACGTCGAAGGAGATACGGCATATCTGTCTCTGCAAGCAGCCGTGTCCAACAACGGCAGCGCAGATGCAAACGGGGTTTATCTCCAATTTGCCTATGACACAGGCGAGAGGGACGCAACCGGGCTGGCAGTCTACAAGCCTGTCGATATCACGGGCAGTTCCTTTGTGACCTCCACTCCGCAGCCGCGGGCTGCGCAGCCGGTCAGCCAGGATTACGAAAACGGCGTCTACCAGCTCAAGGATGCAGGCAACACAGGCAATCTCAACCGGGGCTTTTACCGCACTGTGACCGGTACCCTGGCGGTTCCGACCTCCTGCTTCGTCAGCCTCGAGGAATTCAGCGGCCTGCACCTGCGGGCAGAGGTCTACTCCGACTTCGACAGCCCGGATTACAACGCCGGTCTTTACAGCTCGGATCACAACGAGTACAACGGCACCAACAACCGGGCCGAGCAGATTGTGAAACATCAAACCTTCTTTACCGTCCCCGCCAGAATCAGCACAGCCCTCGGCACGACCCTGATCCTTCCGGTCAGCTTCGAGAGCACGAGCGCGAATCCCGAGCTGATTCTCACAGAGATTTCCGACGGCAGCGAGGGCTGGGAGCCCCGCATGGGCGTCTGCTACTACGATCCGGACCGCCAGGTCATCGTGGCAGCCCCCAACAGCACCGCGCAGCAGCTTCTGGAAGCGAATGTGGTTCCCACAGGCATTCTGCAGATCAAGGACAGCTCCACAAACTCCATCGTCGCCATCACCTATAAAGTCGGTGCAATGGCAGACGGCGTCAACATCTACAAGGACGACGCCTCCTTCACATTCCATGATGCCAACGGCGAACTGACCGAACTGAACGCGGCGGCGGCATCCAACCCCGGCTGGATCTTCCTGGATAAGGGCGTGGATCTGGGCTGGACCGGAGGCGAAACGGCCGAAATCCCGATGAACAACGATCTCAGCCTCTGCAACCAGGATGGTGCTTACTTCACCTTCGAGACGGTTGCGGACACCCTGACCTTCTACTTCATGGGAGAGCTGAGGGTGGAATCCAGCGTCTTTGGAACCGCGGGAACCACGCAGCCCTTCACAACGTCCCCGGTCGTCATCGACTTCGGCAATGACGCCGGACTGCGTCACACCGTGACCGTCACCGGCAAGGCCGGAACCCGCATTGACCGGTATGCCGCGACCTATGAGACCAACCCGGTGGTGGATGGCGATCCCAACGCACCGCAGATCCTGTGGAACCGCAGCTGCCCGCAGACCGCGTCGCTGCTGCCGGGTGACGCTGTCCCCATGACCTGCTACATCGTCGATGGCACGGGAATCCGGAGCGTCGTCTTCAACGGGCAGACGCTGACCGAAACCACCGAGCCGGCGCTGGTCAAGCTGGATGAAGGCCTGTGGTACTTTGACTACAGCTTTACCCAAAACGGCGCCTATACCGTTCGGGCGACGGACCTCTCCGACAACAGCGCGAAGGGAACCGTGGGCGTGGACTGGTTCAATGACGTTTTGAGCTCCGGCGCCATCGCAACCGCACCCGGCTTGACCCGTCCTCAGCTGTCCTTTGTGGACGCGAGCGGCAATGCCGTTCCCACCACCGGAACCCTCACCACAGCGCCCTTCCTCAAGAGCACTTATGGGCTTCAGTCCACCGAGCAGTCTGCTGCGTATCTGTTCTCGGACGGGGCATTCGCCGCCGATCCTCTGGGCAAGGCCGCGGACGAGCGCTGGCTCGCCAACTGGAACGGGTATTATCAGGTGCGGATCGACCGGGCGGACGGAACCTGGGCACGGGCGATCACGCTGCTGACCAATCTCGACGAGACGCCTCCCGGCGTTACCCCGGATCTTCCCGGAAACGGAACCCCGGACCTGCCGTATCTGATCGGCTCCCGGGAGGATTGGAAAAAGATGCAGACCTACGTCAACGCGGGCAATCCCTGCGTCGGCATGTGCTTCCGACAGACTGCAAACTTTGCCATCACCGATCAGGATATGGTCGGCACAAACAGCAGCCGCTTCAAGGGTGTCTATGACGGCGGAGCTTATACGCTGACCTTCAACGCCGCCAATGCCCCGGCGGACTGTGCCCCCTTCCAATACGCAGAGAACGCATCGTTCCGGAATCTTTTGGTGCAGGGCAGCGTCACGACTTCACAGAAATATACAGCCGGAATCCTTGCCGATGCCTACGGAATCTGCAGCTTCTACAACTGCCGTGTCAGCATCACGATCCAATCCAACGTCAACGGCGACGGAACCCACGGCGGCCTCGTCAGCTACACCGATCCGGCCAGCACGGTCAACATCACCGGCTGCACGGTGGACGGCAGCTTCCTGGGAGAAAGCACCTCGCTCTGCGGCGGCTTTGTTGGGTATTGCAGAGGCGTGCTCGCAATTCGGGACAGCATCTTTGCCCCGGCGGCCTGGCAGTGGACAAGCTCTCAGAACTTCTATCGCTGGCAGGGCAGTGCAGAGCGCACCGTGACAAACAGTTATTACCTGACACCGAGCGCCAACAATCAGGGCAGCCGCGGCTACGCCGTCACGCCGGATACCGACGTGGCGCTGACGCGCACAGGCGGCACAGCCTACGACGTGGCAGGATTGTATGCGCTTTCCGCCGGCGTATTCTACAACGATGCGCTGCGTGCGGCGGAGGGCGAGGTCGTTTCCGTCCTGCCGTATTACATCGGAAGCGATCCCGAAAACGCGGAAAACTTCTTCCTGGCAAGCAGCGGCACCCTCACAGAGAACGACGCAGGCGGCTGCAGTCTGACCATGCCTGCTTCGGACGTGGTCATCCGCCTCGGCCAGCATGATTGGGGCGAAGCGACCTATACTTGGTCGGAGGACAACAGCTCGGTCACAGCAAGGCGCGTGTGTTCCCACAATGCTGCCCATTTCGAGGCTGAGACTGCAAGCACCACCGCCGAAGTCACGACAGCTGCGACCTGCCTTGGCGCCGGAAAGACGATCTACACCGCCGTATTCACCAATCCTGCCTTCGAGACGCAGACAAGGACCGTCCCCGACATCCCGCCGCTGGGTCACGACTTGATCCATCATGACGCGCAGGCACCTGCCTGTACAGAGATCGGATGGGAAGCCTACGATACCTGCTCGCGCTGCGACTACACGACCTATACGGAGCTTGCGGCCACCGGCCACGCCTATGAACTGACCGGCTGGAGTTGGACAGGCTGCGCGGCGGCCAAAGCGAGCTTCACCTGCGCGAATGACGTTTCTCACACGATGACCCTGGATGCTGAAATCACCGTAGTCCGCACCGAGCCCAACTGCACAGAAGACGGCAAGGCGGTGTACACTGCTTCCGTCAGCTATGACGGCAGAACTTACATAGACGAAAAAACGGAGGTTCTGTCTGCGACCGGTCATAGCTACGAGCTTACAGCCTGGAGTTGGGAGGGGTACAGCGCAGCCGAAGCAGCCTTCACCTGTCGGAACGACGCCGGTCACGTGGTGCGGGTCGCAGCAGTGATCACCAGCGTCCGCACCGAACCCAAGCCGGAGGAGGACGGCAGTGTGGTCTACACCGCAACCGCTGTATTTGAGGGTCAAACCTACACAGACAGCAAAATGGAGGTTCTTCCTGCCGTCGGCCACGATTATGTCTTGCGCGGATGGACGTGGGAGGGTTACACAAAGGCCAGTGCGTCGTTCGTCGACAGAAATGGCGGCGATCCGATCATCGTGGAAGCTGCCATCCTTGTCGAACGCACGGAGCCCGACTGCGAGACAACTGGGCAGGCAATCTACACCGCAACCGTTACGCTGGGCAATCAGAGCTATTCCGACCGCAAGACCGAAATCCTGGATGCTCTGGGCCACGATTGGGGCGAGGCGCGCTATGCCTGGGCAGAGGATTACAGCAGTGTGACCGCGACGGCTGTCTGTCGCCGGGAGGAAGCCCACGTTCTCACGGAGACGGTCACGTCCACGTATATCATTACCAAGCCCTCTACCTACAAGGAAGAAGGCATCGGCACCTACCGTGCGGAATTCCAGAGCGACGTCTTTTCCGCCCAGACCGTACAGATTGTCATTCCCGCTATCCGCTGCGACGGCGGCGAAACCTGCCCCAGCGCACACTTCAAGGATATCTCAGGGGCAGGTCACTGGACACACCTTCCCATTGACTGGGCCGTTGTCAACAAGGTCACTGCCGGTACAAGTGAAACAACCTTCAGCCCGAACGATGATTGCACAAGAGCGCAGTTCGCCACCTTCCTATGGCGCACCATGGGCTCGCCGGAGCCGGAGCTGGCGAATAGTCCCTTCGCAGACGTCAAGCCGAACCGGTACTATTATAAGGCGATCCTTTGGGCTTACGAGAACGGCATCACTGCCGGAACCTCTGAGACGACCTTCAGCCCCAATGAACCATGCACCAGAGCGCAGATTGTGACCTTCCTCTGGCGTATGGAGGGAAGCGTGGAGCCAGCCATCACCGATACTCCGTTTACGGATCTGAAGCCCAACGCCTACTACTGGAAGCCGATCCTCTGGGCCTATGAGAATGGGATCACAGCCGGTACCTCTGCAACCATCTTCAGTCCGGGCAGATCCTGCAGCCGCGCAGAA
>CAMHMK010000063.1 GCA_946186225.1 uncultured Clostridia bacterium | reverse complement strand
CTCCGCCGTTCCCTGACCTCCGCCACGCTGTGGCTTCAGCTTGTGCTCCTGCTGGCGTGGATGTGTCTGAACATTCTGGCACAGCTTCTCAACCCCAATCTGCGGGGCTTTGAGCCGTGGCAGATGCTGGTCAGCAACGCGGTCACGGACATTATGAATTTTGCGCCGCTGCTGATGGCAATCGGGCCGGTCTGCTATGCATGGAGCTACTGCTCTGACCATATCTGCGGTTATGATCTGGAGGCGGTTCGGAGAACCGGCACGGCCGCCTACGGAGTCGCCAAGTTTCTTGCTGCGATGCTTTCCACATTTGCGGTGACGGTTCTCGCCGTCCTTGTCTTTGCTGGAATCATGGGGCTCCTGCAGCCCCCGATGAACACCGAGTTGCTCACCGCCGGCAACGGTGCATATCTGGAGCTTGTCGCGGAGGGGAGCACGGCGCTCTTTCTGGTCTGCCGCGCGGCGATCACGGGCTTGAGCGCAGCCTTTGCAGCGGCTCTTGCACTGGCTGTGTCCGCCTATGTGAAGAACTCGTTTGTGTCGATCCTGTCGCCTCTGCTGATCTATATGGTGCTGGACAACCTCAGCCTTTATCCGGACCCGCGGCTGTCGTGGCAGGAGATCATGTTTTTCGAAACGGGGAAATCAACAGCGGCCTCCGCGATTTGGGCAATCTGGTATCTGCTGCTGATGATTGCCGGATGCGGGCTGCTGTTTGTCCACAGGATCAGAAAGGAGCTCAGCGCATGAAGGCTTTGAAATGCTGCAAAATTAACTTTCTTCAGATCCGGACAAACTGGAAGTACTGGATCTGCCTGGCATTTGTCGTGCTTCAGATGTGGAGCATCACCGGCGACATGGGCGTTTACGCCCAGGCGCTGCACTATCCCCACGTCGCCCCGTGGCTGCTGCCGCATCTGCCCGCCTTTATCCAGAAATACACCGTTCTGCTTATCATTTTCCTGGTCCTGGTCAGCGACGCGCCCTTCCGCACCGCGCAGCAGCAGCTTGTGATCCAGCGCGTCGGAAAGCGGAAATGGATCATCGGACAACTGCTGTTTCTGTTTGCAATGAGCGTTCTGTATTCGCTGCTGCTCTGGCTGCTCTCCTGGATCTTCTACGCACCGATGGTCGAGTGGACGCCAGCGTGGGGAAAGGTGATCTTCTCCTCCGCAAACTATGACCTTACCAGCGGCATTACCGAGATGGTCTCGCCGGTGATCATTACCAAGGAGATCCTGATGAATACAACCGGTCTGGCTGCAACCGCCCATATGGTGCTGGTTCAGGCGCTGGTGTGCTTTTTCCTTGGCGGTCTGATCCTGATCTGTAACCTCTGGCTCCGAAGCGGCGTCGGCCCCTTCCTCTCCGGCGCGTTTGTCATGGAGGCCTTCTTCCTCCGGGCCAACGCCATGTGGAACGATCACCCGACCTGGCTGACCTGGGCATCTCCCGTCTCCTGGCTCGACCGATCCATGATGGACCACACCAATCAAGGGCTCCCGTCGTCCGCCTATGGTCTATGGATGATCTTGGCGCTCTGTCTGGCGGAGGTGCTGGTCGTCGTCGGAACCATACATAAATGTGATATTGCTGCAAAGGAGTGAACGAAATGGCACATGAAGAAATTGCCGTCTCTGTGGAACGGGTCACAAAGCGCTTCGGGGAGCTGACCGCGGTGAACGGCGTATCCGTTGCGTTCGAGCGTGGAAAGATTCACGGCATTATTGGCCGGAACGGCTCCGGCAAGACCGTCCTGTTCAAGTGCATCTGCGGGCTGTACCCCGTCACCGAGGGCTCGATCACGGTGCTCGGGCAAACCATCGGAAACGGAAAAATCGTCCCGAAGGGGGTCGGCGCAATCATTGAGACGCCGGGCTTTCTCCCGAACTGCACGGGCTACCAGAACCTCCGGTATCTGCGGGAGCTCACCGGAAAGGTGGACAAGCAGAAGATCCGGGAGGCCATCGCCACGGTGGGCCTGGACCCGGACCTCAAACGGCATGTGGGAAAGTATTCCCTGGGTATGCGCCAGCGTCTCGGCCTGGCACAGGTGCTCATGGACGACCCGGAGCTGCTGATTCTTGACGAGCCGATGAACGGTCTGGACAAGGACGGCGTGGCCCAGATGCGGGAACTGTTTTTAGGGTTGAAGGAGAAGGGAAAGACGATCCTCATCGCCTCCCACAACCCGGACGACACCCGGATCCTGTGCGATACCCTTCACGAAATGGACGCCGGCGTCCTCACGGAACGCAGGGCGTAATCATTCACGTGTCGAGGTGTTGTGCCGTGCAGATTATGAACAGCGCCGCAAGTGTCTGCTTCAGAGGTTCTCGTAAAAAAAGAAGCGCAATCCCCTGGCTGTATCACAAACCGTGGTACAGCCTCCTTTTATACCGGCATAGGCCGCCGCGGAGGATTACGATCATCAGGGTCGGAAGCCGGACGTTGAAAAACAGAACGTGGGCAGCCCGCGTTGCGGCCGCCGATGAAAATCGCAGTTTCCGCCCTTGCAAACATCGGAGAAATCGGGTATAATGATTGCATTCTGAGGAACAGCGGAGACGACTATGCCGAACGTGATCGAAATTGAATCCTTTTCCGCACCGGAACTGGACGTTTACGCCAGACTGACCGAGAATCAACTGGTTAACCGGGCGGACCCCTCCAACGCGCTGTTTATCGCTGAAAGCCCGAACGTCATCGACCGCGCTCTGGACGCCGGCTGCGTGCCGGTTTCCATGCTGCTGGAACGGAAGCACATTGAAGGTCAGGCAAAAGGCATCATTGCCCGCTGCGGCGAGATCCCCATCTACACCTCCACCCTGGAGGTTCTGACCCAACTGACCGGCTTCCCGCTGACGCGCGGGGTCCTTTGCGCCATGCGCCGGCCCGCGCTTCCGAAGCCGGAAGCGATCTGCAAAAACGCCCGGCGGATCGCGGTGTTGGAAAACATCATGAACCCGACCAACCTCGGCGCGATCTTCCGCTCTGCCGCGGCCCTGAATATGGACGCCGTTCTGCTCACGCCCGCCTGCACCGACGCGCTCTATCGCCGGTGCGTCCGCGTCAGCATGGGAACGGTCTTTCAAATCCCTTGGACCTATCTGGACGTAGACTGGCCGGAGCCGGGGCTGTCCTTCCTGCGCGGTCTGGGCTTTCAGACCGCTGCAATGGCCCTGCGGGACGATTCCGTCCGCGTGGACGACCCTGTTCTCTCTCACGCGGAAAAACTGGCGATCGTCCTCGGGACTGAGGGCGACGGCCTATGTAATACCACGATTGCCGACTGCGACTTCACTGTGAAGATCCCCATGTCACACGGCGTGGATTCTCTGAACGTCGCCGCTGCTTCTGCGGTGGCCTTCTGGCAGCTTGGCAGGATGCATCAATAGAAACGGAGGAACCTGAAATGAAGCTTGCAACCGCTCTTTCCGAACGCGCCGATCTGCAGCGCCGTCTTGCTGACCTGCAGAACCGGCTGAACAACAACGCCAAGGTTCAGGAGGGCGAAGCCCCCGCCGAGGCGCCCAAGACCCTTCTGGCCGAGCTGGACGGCATTCTCACCCGGCTGGAGGAGCTGATCACGAAGATCAATCTGACCAACAGTCTGACCGTGGCGGAAGGGGAGACCCTGACCGCCAAGCTGGCCCGCCGCGACTGCCTTTCCAAGCGCGTTAGCATGATGCGCAGCTTCCTGGATTGCGCCTCCGCCCGCGTGGACCGCTACTCCAAGACGGAGATCAAAATCTCCTCCACCGTGGACGTTGCCAAGCTGCAAAAGCAGGTGGACGAGCAGTCCAAGGCGCTGCGCAAGCTGGACGAGGAGATCCAGGCCCTGAACTGGACCACGGAGCTGAAGGAATAAAGGATCAAACAATCAGTCGGTAGTCCGAAAAGGCGAGCGGGATCTCTCGTGGTTGAGAAGGAACCACACGCTATGGTTGACCGTCGGGCGCGGTCGGGGTTCGAATCCTCTTTTACCGTTATGCCCAGCAGCGTTACACGCGCACGGTCACGGTGCATTGTTACTACCTTCAACGCTGATTTTCGGATGAGGGTTGGGATCGGGGACGATTGATGATTCGGCGGGTCTCCCGCCTGAAAGGATGAACGAATTTGACAAGACTGGATTCCTATTTTGAAGCGCTGCGCGGCAAGCGCGTTTTGGTGCTGGGCGTCGGCGTCAGCAACCGCCCGCTCGTCCGTCTGCTGCTGCATTACGGCATTGACGTCACCTGCTGCGATAAGACGCCGCGGGAAAAGCTGGACGACGAGGTCCTGGACCTCGAACGCGGCGGCGCAAAGCTCCACCTGGGGCCGGACTATCTGGACGGACTGACAGGCGACATCGTGTTCCGCACGCCGGGTCTCCACCCCGACACCCCGCAGATCAAGGCCCTGCGCGAGGCCGGAGCCGTCATCACCTCCGAGATGGAGGCCTTCTTCGCGGTCTGCCCCTGCCGGATCACTGCCGTCACCGGCTCCGACGGCAAGACGACGACCTCCACGTTGATTTCGGAGTTCTACAAAAAAGAAGGTTACCGCGTCTGGCTGGGCGGCAACATCGGCACGCCCCTTCTGGACAAGGCGGACGAGATGGAGCCGACGGACAAGGTCGTGCTGGAGCTCTCGTCCTTCCAGCTCATGTACTTCCCCTACAGTCCGCACGTGGCGGTGATCACGAATCTGGCCCCGAACCATCTGGACATCCACAAGGATATGGCGGAATACGTGGCCGCAAAGGAGAACCTCTATCTCCACCAGACTCCGGATGATACTCTGATCCTGAACCTGGACAACGAGATCACACATTCCTTCGTTCCCAAGGCAAAGGGCAGGGTGTTGGAGTTCTCCCGGCAGGGCGAGCCGGAGCGCGGCGTTTTCTTCCGCGACGGCGTGATCTGGCGAAAGAGCGAGACCACGGAGCGGATCATGGATCAGTCTGACATTCTTCTGCCTGGGCTGCACAATGTCGAAAACTACATGGCTGCCATCCTCGCCGTCGGCAGCGAGGTCTCGGATGAGAGCATCCGTGCCGTTGCCCGCACCTTCGGCGGAGTCGAGCACCGCATCGAGCTGGTCCGCGTCAAGGACGGTGTCCGCTACTACAATGACTCCATCGCGTCGTCTCCCTCCCGCACAATCGCCGGCCTGCGCTCCTTCACCCAGAAGGTCATCCTGATCGCAGGCGGCTATGACAAGCACATTCCCTTTGAACCCCTCGGGCCGGAGGTTGTGGCCCACGTCAAGACCCTGATCCTCTCCGGCGCGACTGCCCCCAAGATCTATGACGCCGTGATCCACGCCCCGGGCTATGCCGAGGGTTCGCCGAAGATTCTCTGGGAGAATGATTTCTATGAGGCGATTCGTCTGGCGTCCCGGATCGCCGAGTCGGGGGATGTAGTCATCCTTTCGCCTGCAGGTCCTGCCTTTGACAAGTTCAAGAATTTCATGGTTCGCGGAAAAGAATTCAAAAAGACTGTAATGGAGCTGTGATACGATGGATATGAAACAAGCGCTCTTTGCGCTCTCCGCCTGCACGGGTCCCAGCGGGGCCGAGCAGGGCGTCTATGAGACGGCAAAAGAGATCCTCAAGCCATATGTCCGTTCCGTGACCCGGGACGTCATGGGAAACCTGATCGGCATTCGAACCGCCAAAAAGCGTTCGCAGGAATGCATTCTGCTTGACGCCCACCTTGACGAGGTCGGCATGCTTGTTACAGACCACGAAAAGGGATATCTGAAAGTTGCCGCCATCGGCATTGACCCGCGCATCCTGCCGGGCCTGGAGGTCAAGGTTTGTACCGAGCCGCCGATATTCGGCGTCGTGACCTGCCTTCCGCCTCACGTGGTCCCCGCGGATGAGCGGGAAAAGGCCTTTGAGATGGACAATCTTCGCGTGGACTGCGGTCTGACCGAGGAGGAAGCGGCAGCGCGCGTCCCCGTCGGCACCCGTATCGTCTACAGCACCAAGCCCTTCACGATGGGAAAAAGCCTTGTCTGCGGCAAGAGCCTGGACGACCGGGCGTGCTTTGTCATCCTTTGCCGGGTCATGGAGCTGCTTAAGGACGAGGAGCTTCCGATGGACATCTGTGTTCTCGGCTCTGTCCAGGAGGAATACACCGCCCTCGGTGCAGCGACCGGCGCGTATAACATGATGCCAACGGAGGCGATTGTCGTAGACGTCAGCTTTGCCGAGACGCCGGACACACCCAAGGACGAGAGCAAGCCCCTCGGTACCGGCCCCATGATCGGCGTCGGTCCCGTGGAAAACCGGCGGATGTCGCAGAAGCTGATCGCGCTGGCAAAGGAGGGCGGGATTCCCTATACCCGCGAGGTT
Organism: uncultured Clostridia bacterium; assembly: GCA_946186225.1. Lineage (GTDB taxonomy): Bacteria > Bacillota > Clostridia > Oscillospirales > Oscillospiraceae > JAFRPC01. The sequence continues at coordinate 3,635 of CAMHMK010000063.1, read as the reverse complement.
CTGCCCGGGCGGACCGGAACAAACGCCGACGAGATCCAAATCAGCCGGGAGGGCGTGGCGGTCTGCAATGTCAGTCTGCCGCTGCGCTACATGCACACGCCCATTGAGGTGGTGGATTTGGAAGATATGGAGCACAGCGCGCAGCTGATAGCCGCCTATATTCGTTCGAGAAAGGAGGACGCCGCATGCTGATGGATACCGTCAGGGCCCTCTGCCCGCTCTTCGGTCCGTCCGGTCTGGAGGACGAGGTGCGCGAGTATATCTGCCGGGAAGCAGAGCCCTATGCCGACGAGATGACTGTGACGCCCAACGGCACCCTGATCGTTTTCAAGAAGGGCAAAAAAACGCCGAAGCGTCGGATCTTGCTGGCCGCACATATGGATGAGGTTGGCGTCATTGTCACCTCTGTTATGGAATCAGGCTTCCTGCGCTTTGCTTTCATCGGTGGAATGGACCGCCGCGTTGTCCTGGGCAAGAAGGTTTTCTTAGGCCCGGATCGGATCCCCGGCATCATCGGCATGAAGCCGATCCACCTGACCGACAAGGACGAGCGCAAGCGTATCCCAAAGGTCCGGGACCTCTACATTGATATCGGCGCAAAGGACCGTGCGGAGGCGGAGGCCCTCGTGGAAGAGGGAACCTTCGGTTGCTTTGATCCGGAGATCACCGAGCTGCAAAACGGATTCCTTCGGGCAAAGGCGCTCGATGATCGAGTGGGCTGCGCAATCATGCTTGAAACGCTCAAGGAGGAGCTGCCCATCGATACCTGGTTCGCCTTCACGGTCCAGGAGGAGATTGGGTCCAAGGGGGCCTTCGGCGCAGCCTTCCACGTTGAGCCGGACGTTGCCCTGATCTTAGAGGGCACCAGCGCCGCAGACATGCCGGACCGCGAGGGCGCGGATCGGGTCTGCGTCCCCCTGCATGGGCCGGTCCTGTCTATGATGGACAAGGGCAGCATCTACGATCCCGGCATCTTCCGCCTGTTGCGGGATCTTGCAGAGGAACGGAATATCCCCTGGCAGATCAAGACCCGCCTGGCCGGAACCACCGACGCCCGTGCCATGCAGACCAATCTCAACGGCTGCAAGGTCGCGGGAATCTCCGCCCCTCTGCGCTACATCCACAGCCCCTCATGTGTGGGCAATGTCAAGGATATCGAAGCCATGAAGGTCTTAGTCTCAGCCTTCCTGGAGAAAATGGAGGATTATCATGGATAAACTGCTCAAAAAGCTCATCCCCCCGGTTTCCGCCTCCGGCCATGAAGCGGCGATCGCAAAGGTTATTGAGGAACTGGGCAAGCCCTATGGCTCCGTGGCCCGTGACGCCCTCGGCAACCTGGTCATCCACAAACCCGGCAACGGCCGCCGCGTGATGGTCGCCGCCCACATGGACACCATCGGCCTCATTGTGACCTATCTTGAGGATGGCGGCTTCGCCCGCTTTGTCAATCTGGGCGGCCTGCGTCCGATCTACATCGTCGGCCAGAGGGTCCGATTTGACAACGGTGTTTTTGGCGTCATCTGCCACGACAGCGGCGTGGAGCCTCAGGATCTGACGATTGATAAGCTTTACGTGGATACTGCCGGAGCGAAGGTCTCGGTTGGCGATACCGCTGTCTACTGCGGCGAGCCGGTCTTCCAGGACGGAAAGGTGATCTCTCCCTATCTGGACAACCGTCTCGGCTGCGCAGTCTGTCTGCGTGCGCTGGAGCTGATGAAGGAAACCGACAATGAGATCTTTTGCGTCTTTACGGTGCAGGAGGAGGTCGGCCTTCGCGGCGCCAAGCCGGCTGCATTTGCCATCACGCCCGATCTTGCGATCGCCGTGGATATCTGCGGGATTCCCGATACGCCCGGCTCCTACAAGCCGAACGGTCTGACGCTCTCCGGCGGACCGGCCATCAAGCTGATGGATGCAGCCGTGCTCAGCCATCCCACGGTCGTAAATCTGCTGAAGGAATCTGCAGATGCGCTGAAGATCAAAACTCAGATTGAGGTGACCAAACGCGGCGGCACCGACGCCGGCGGCATCTTCAACACGCGCGGCGGTGTGCCCAGCGGCGTGCTCTCCATCCCCATCCGCTATACCCACAACCCGAATGAAATTGCCGATCTCACAGTTGCCGAAGACTGTGCCAGACTTCTGGCCGAAGCCATCGCAAGATAGGAGGCAGAAATGGGCGTTTCCAAGGTGCTTCGCAAGATCTCATCCCGCGGGGCCAAATGCTCCGCCGTCATTGTGGCGGCCGGAAAGGCAACCCGCATGGAAGGAACGGACAAGGTCATGGCAGACCTCTGCGGCGAGCCTATGATCGTCCATACCATCCGCGCGTTTCAGCAATCCCAGGACGTTACAGAGATCATTTTGGTCACCCGGGAGGACCTTCTGGAGCCGATCAGTCATCTGTGTGTGGAAAAGCAGCTGACGAAGGTCAAAAAAATCTGCAAGGGCGGCGAAAGCCGCGCCGAGTCTGTTCAGCTCGGTCTTGATCAGGTGGGTAAGGACTGCGACCTTGTTGCTGTCCACGATGGTGCAAGACCCCTTGTCACAGACCGGATCATCCATGACGCCATCCGCAAGGCGGAAAAATTCGGTGCTGCTGCACCGGCCATCCCGGTTAAGGACACGATCAAGGAGGTTCACGGCGGCGTGATCGATTCGACCCCTGACCGCAGCGCGCTTTACGCGGTCCAAACGCCCCAGGTTTTTAAAACCGATCTTTACCGTGCGGCCCTGGAGTCCGCCATCGCGGCGAAAAAGCCCCTGACCGACGACTGCTCCGCAGCCGAGGCCTATGGCATCCGCGTCCTCATCACCCAGGGAAGCGACGAGAATCTGAAGGTCACCACGCCAACAGACCTGCTTTTCGCAGAGGCCCTGATGAAAGCGAGGCAGCAGGCATGAGGATCGGACACGGCTACGACGTTCATCGGCTGGTCGAGGGACGGGCTCTGATCCTGGGCGGCGTCACGATTCCCCACCGACTTGGCCTGGACGGCCATTCTGACGCCGACGTTCTGACCCACGCGGTCATGGATGCCCTGCTTGGCGCTGCGGCGCTCGGTGACATTGGTCAGCACTTTCCGGATACCGATCCTGCGTATCTGGGCATTTCCAGCCTCAAGCTCCTGACCCATGTCTGGACTCTCATTACGGAAAAGGGCTACCGCTTGGGCAATTTGGACGTGACCGTTCTGGCGCAGAAGCCGAAGCTTGCGCCATTCCTTCCGCAGATGAAGGAAAACCTTTGCGCCATTTTGCGTGCTGACCCCGATCAGGTCAACCTTAAGGCGACCACCGAGGAGCACCTGGGCTTCACGGGCAGGGAAGAGGGTATTGCATGCCATGCAGTCTGCCTTCTGGAATCGGAATCCGCCTGATTACCGTTTCATAATTGTGTAAGGGCCATATCGCTGTCACAAGCGATACGGCCCTTGCGTTTCGATCTGTTTTTATTCCGAAGCGATTTCCCGCACCGCCTGAACGGCGGCGTCAATTTCTGACTCCGTGGTGAACCACGAGAAACTGAACCGAACTGCGCCCTGCCGCTCCGTGCCCAGGGCAAGATGCAATCGCGGCGCACAGTGTGCGCCGGACCGGACTGCGATCCCGTAATCGTTCCAAAGCCGATCAGC
>CAMHMK010000062.1 GCA_946186225.1 uncultured Clostridia bacterium | reverse complement strand
GACGAACCGGAAGCGGCGGAGTTCCGCCGCTTCCGGTTCGTTCGGAAAATATTTTATGCAGGCGGCCCCGCTGGCCTGTAAAAGAACAGGAGCCGAACCGATGGCAAACGTCGAACGGGCAAGCGCCGAGCTGCGGCAGATGGACGACCTTGCGAACTCCGTCTCTCCGATCCACAGTCTCCACCCGCTTGCCAAGCTGATCGTGACAATTTTATACGTCCTCATCACGGTCTCGTTTGACCGCTACGCTCTCACCGCTCTGTTTGTGATGATCCTCTACCCTGCGGCCATGTTTGCCTTGAGCGGGATTCCGGTGCGGACCTGTGTGCATAAGCTCCGCTTCGTACTGCCCCTGGTTCTTGCCGTCGGCCTGTTCAACCCGTTCCTGGACCGGATGCCCCTGTTCCGGCTTGGGCCAGTGACGGTCACGGGCGGTGTGATCTCCATGCTGAGTCTGATGTGCAAGGGGACGTTCTGTCTGGCGGCCTCCTTTCTCCTGGCCGCCACCACGCCGATCGACGCCCTGTGCGCGGCGCTCCGCCGCGTCCGCGTCCCGTCCTTCTTGGTGACGCTGCTGCTCCTGACCTACCGCTACGTTTCCGTGATGCTCGACGAGGTCGCTGTGATGACCACGGCCTATCGCCTCCGCGCACCGGGGCAGAAGGGGATCCATGTCTCTGCCTGGGGTTCCTTTCTGGGTCAGCTCCTGCTGCGGAGTATGGACCGTGCCCAGGAGCTCTATGAGAGCATGCAGCTGCGCGGCTTTACCGGGGAGTTCCGGTATGCGACCGGCAAAAGCGCCGACATGCGCGATTGGGCCTTCGTCATTATCTGTCTGACGGCCTTCGTGCTTTGCCGCTTTTTCAATCTGCCCGGCTGGATCGGTGGGCTGCTTGTGAGGTGATTTCATGCTGCAATTTGAATCAGTCAGCTTCGGCTATGACCGCGAACGCCGCGTCATTGACGACCTTTCCTTTACAATCTCAGACGGTGAGAGTGTCGGCCTGATCGGGGCAAACGGCGCGGGAAAATCCACGCTGATCAAGCTCCTGCTCGGCCTGCTCTCTGGGGAGGGGCGGATCTTCGTGGACGAGCTTCCAGTGGAGAAACGGAATCTGCCTGAGATCCGCCGCCGCGTGGGCGTCCTGCTCCAGAACTCCGACAATCAAATGTTTATGCCCACGGTCCTGGAGGACCTGACCTTTGGCCCGCTGAACTACGGTTTGAGCCGGACCGAGGCCGAGCGCCGGGCGGACGAGGTGCTTGCCCGCCTCGGCATCCCGGAGCTGAAACATCGCCACAACCACAAGCTTTCCGGCGGCGAAAAACGAATGGCGGCACTGGCAACGGTCCTGGCCATGGAGCCGGACGTCCTTTTGTTGGATGAACCGACCAACGCCTTGGACCCTTATAACCGCCGCCTGGTGATCCGGACGATCCGCTCCCTTCCAAATACCAAGCTGATCGCCTCCCATGATCTGGACATGATCCTCGACACCTGCAGCCGCGTTCTCCTGCTTTCGAACGGCAGACTGATCGCCGATGGCCCTGCTCAGACGGTCTTGCGCGACCGTGCGCTCCTCGAGGCCAATCGAATGGAGCTGCCGCTTCGTTTCTCCGAGGCCGCAGATTGAGCGGACTTCAAAAAAATTCTCTGTTTCCGGGAGAAATGATTGTAATTTCGGAAACAATGTGGTAAAATGAGCGGAGAAAGACCTAAATAACAGAGAGCGAGGGATCCCAATGTCGGATTTTCAGAATGAAACCAAGTTCAGAGCGGCGCTCAACGGCTTCAACCGGGAGGACGTCGTAGCCTATATCGAACAGCTGACCCAGGAGCATGAGGCGGAGCTGTCCGTCCTTCGCGAGCGGAACAATCAGCTCAGCCATGAGCTGGATGCTGCCCATGAGCGCCTTGCCACCCTGCAGGACAATGAGATTACGCAGGAGGAGATGGACGCTGCCCGGAACAGGATCAATGAACTGCTGAACGAAAATCAGCAGTTGGAGGACCGTGTTGCGGAGCTGGAGGACAGGCTTGCCAATCCGGCCCAGAACGAAGCAGAAGCCCCCGCGGACGTCACCGAGCAGGATCTGACCGCCCCCATTCCGGAGATTGGCGACGTGCTCCCTGCGGATATCGCACCTTCCAACGACTATGCCGAGATGGAGCTGGCAGCCTACCGCCGTGCCGAGCTGGCTGAGCGCGTAGCCCGCGACCGCGCCTCCGACATCTACCGTGAGATTTCCTCTGTCTTCCAGCACGCGAACACGAGACTTGGCGCCGGAAAAGCCGATCTGGTCGAGATGACCAAGGCGGTTCAGAGCGACGTCAATCAGTTGATGCATGTCCTCGAGGGCATCCGCAGCGTCTACAATGAGGCCGAGGTTTCCTTCAAGGCTGTCCGGGATAAAAATCACCAGATGGAGCCCTGAACGTTGACTTCAAAATCGAATCAAAGCGTCGCCGAACCAGAATTCGGCGGCGCTTTTGCAAACGCGCCGTCCGAAGCGGCGCAAAAAGGAGGAAGCCCATGCAAACCATGATGATCGGTCAAAGAACCTGCACGGTCGAGCTCTGCCCGAACCCGGAATACCTGCTGATCCAGCCGGTAGACGAGCACGACGCCGGGCTCCTGCCCGCCGAGCTTGCCCTGCTTCGGTCAGCCGGACGCAGCTTCACGCTGGTCGCCGTGCCGATCGCGGACTGGAACGCGGAGCTCTCGCCGTGGCCTGCGGCCCCGGTCTTCGGCAAAACGCCCTTCGGCGGCGGAGCAGGGGAGACCCTGCGCTTCCTCGAGACCGAGGTTCTGCCGCGCTTCCCGCATGAAAAGGCCGTGCTCGGCGGCTATTCGCTTGCGGCCCTGTTCGCCCTCTGGGCCGGGTATCAGACGGACGCCTTCCATTCCATCGCCGCTGCCTCGCCCTCGGTCTGGTTTGACGGCTGGCCGGACTTCGCGCTGACGCATACGATGCAGGCGCGGCGCGTCTATCTCTCCCTGGGCGACCGGGAGGACCGCTCCAAAAACCCGCAGCTCCGCACGGTCTCGGAGGCCATCCGGTCGCAGGACGCCCTTCTGAAGGCTGCCGGTCTCGCCCATATTCTGGAGTGGAACCCCGGCAATCACTTCGTCGATTCCGAGCGCCGCACCGCCCGCGCCTTCCTCTGGTGCATGGACGGCTGAGCGCCAGGCCTGTCCCTCAGTCAGACCTGACGCCCGCGTAGCCGACCTGCTCGATATAGGCCTGACCGGCAGGGGAGAGCAGATAGTCCAGCAGGCGCTGGACGTTCGGATTCTTTTCGCCTGCGCGGGAGATTGCGTAGAGACCGACCGTCAGGGGATAGGTTCCGGCGCGGATGGTCTCCACGGTCGGATATACCCCGTCCACAGCCAGCATCTTCACGCCCTTCTCCTGCTGCAGCTCCTCTAAGAAATAGCGGAAGGTGTAGCCCAGGGCCCCGTCCTCATTTGCGTACTGGGCGACCTTGTCCAAGACGCCAAGCATGGAATCCACCACCTCATAGGTCATCGGCGCTTTGAGCGCGGTCTCGCCCATGAAAAACTCCATCATGGTCTGAGAGCCGGAGTTCTTCGGCCGCTGGAAGGCGACGATCTTCTCGTCCCGCCCGCCGACCTCCTTCCAGTTCGTAATTTTCCCGGCGTAGATTTCCCGGAGCTGCTCGCTTGTCAGTCCTTCCAGCGGGTTGTCGGCCTCCACGAAGAAGACGAAGCCCTCCCGCCCGATTTGGGTCACTGCCGGGTCCACGCCCATTTCCCGCGCCGTCTCGCGCTGATCTGCAGAGAGGTTTGCCCCAAAGATCAGATCCGCCTCCCGGCTGCAGAGACGGCTGAAGGCTACGACCGTGTTGGTAAAGCTGACGATCCGCCCGTTGCAGTTGGTATATTCATCCGTGTTCGCCGCCTCCCGTTCGAGGTCGGCGATGTTTTCATAACAGCCCTTCGCCAGCCCTGCGTAGAGGGGATAGCAGGCCTCGGCTCCGTCGAGAACCGGCATCTCCTTCGGGTCCGAGATCGTGAAAGGCACCTCCGGGACGATGAGCTTCGAGGGCTCGCTGTAAACCGTATAGTCTGCATAATCTGTGCTGGAATAGCCGTGCATGTAGTCGAAGCCGTGCCCCGCGTATCTGACGGACGGACGGTTGACGAAGAGAAAACTGTTGACGAGCACAAAGACCGCAAGGACGACGACGCAGATCAGTGCCTTCCACCAGACCGGTTTTCTCCGACTGAAATAGAACGAGGCAAGCCAGACCAGGAGCGCCCAGCCGATGCAGAGCAGCGCACCGTCGCCGGCAGCCTGAAAGAGGGCGGTAAAGGCATTGAGCGGGAGGAGGGGGAAGCCGGGCAGGAAGGTCAGCAGCAGACTGTTCGTCATTTCACCACGGGAGATGACCATATCCAGGGTGAAGCAGACGAGGGTCGCGGCCAGCAGCCAGCCGAAGACCCGGCTGCCGTCCTCTGGATAGGATCGGAGTGTCACATGCCGGCGGAAGACAACGCAGATTCCGATGATCGGAGCCGCGATGAACGGAAACAGAAATAACCAAGGCAGATGAAAGATTGCCATCGGAATCGCCGTCAGGATACCCAGCGCAGGCAGAGCGAAGATGGCAGCGAGACCTCCAAACAGGTCGTCTTTCAAAAAAGGGAGCGCGGCCTTGAGCCGGGAACGCAGCTTTTTCATGGGAACCTCCTTGCGGGGCGTTGAGAAGATGCCAACGTATTTACTGTTCGTAATTATATTTCAAAACGTCGGGAAAGTCAATCCGTCCTCCTTCCGCCCCAAAACCGCTCGGCCGCTTGACATTGTTCGATCTCTCGCTTATACTAAGCAAAGATCATACGTTGAGAGGTTTCTTCCATGCACCGCATCCAGCTTTCCGACCACTTTACCAATCAAAAACTGATCCGGTTTACCCTGCCGTCGATCCTGATGATGATGTTCACGTCCATCTACGGCATGGTGGACGGATTTTTCGTATCCAATTACGTGAGCAAGACCGCCTTCGCCGCGGTCAATCTGATCATGCCAGCCATGCAGATCCTCGGCGGCCTCGGCGCGATGCTCGGTGTCGGCGGCTCTGCGCTGACGGCCAAGACCCTCGGTGAGGGCGATCAGAAGCGGGCGGGCCGGTATTTTACGATGATGATCTGGCTGATGGTCATCACGGGCGTGATCTGCATGGTTCTGGGCATCGCCTTCATCCGTCAGATCTCCTATCTCTTTGGCGCAGACGACACCATGATCGAGGACTGCGTCACCTATGGCACGATCTGCATGGCCTTCAACCTGGCCCTTCATGCCCAGTATACCTTCCAGGGCTATCTGGTCGTGGCGGAGCGGCCCAAGCTGGGCCTGCTTGCCACCGTTGCGGCCGGTGTGACGAATATGATCCTCGACTGGCTCTTCATGGGTGTGATCGGATTAGGCGTCTCCGGCGCTGCCCTGGCCACCGGCCTGAGTCAGTGCGTCGGCGGCGGCATTCCGCTGGTCTGGTTCCTGAGCAAGCGCAATACCTCCAACCTCCACTTCGTCAAAACGCGGTTCGAGCTCAAGCCTATGTTTAAGGCCTGCACCAATGGCGCATCGGAGATGCTCTCATCTGTCTCCACCTCCATCACGGGCATCCTCTACAACCGCCAGCTGATGTTCTATGCGGGCTCCGACGGCGTTGCCGCCTACGGCGTCGTCATGTACGCTGCCTTTGTCTTTATCAGCATCTTCGTGGGCTATTCCTCCGGCACATCGCCCATCGTCGGATACCACTTCGGCGCGCAGAACCACAAGGAGATGCACAATGTTCTGCGCCGCAGTCTGATCCTGCTCGGTTCGGTCTCTCTGGTCCTCACGGCGATCGCGGTCGGCTTTGCGCGGCCCATCTCGTCGATCTTCGTCGGCTATGACGCGGCTCTTCTCAAGCTGACCACGCGGGCCTTTACGATCTGCGCCCTGCCGTTTCTGGTCATGTGGCTCAATATCTACGCCTCGTCCTTCTTCACGGGGCTCAACGACGGCGGGGTGTCGGCCGCGATCTCCTTCCTCCGCGCCCTGGTCCTGCCAGTGGCCTGCATCCTGACCCTGCCCCGCATCTGGCAGCTTGACGGCGTCTGGTTCTCCCTCGTCGCCAGCGAGGTCCTCGGCGTGCTCGTCTCCGCCGGCTTCCTCCTCGGCAAGCGCCGGAAGTATCATTATTAAACCAATATGATCCCTGCTCGGCTGCGTGACCAATCCTCACGCAGCCGAAGCTTTTCCACAGCGCCTGTAAACCGGTGACCCGCGAAAAATTATTTCTCATTCTGAACCTTTTTGCGGCTCGCGGCCGTCTATATCAGTGAAACCGGTTTTCAAAGCGAACGATTCAGAAATGAGGCGATGGGATGGAGGATTTTGAAACGATGCTCATCCGCGAGCGCATTTCAGTCGAGCGTTACGTGCGCTTTCGTCTGCAATCGCGGGCGGACGCAGATGACGTTTTGCAGGAGACCTGGATTGCGGCCTACCGGAATTACGACAAACTGAAAAGCCCGGAAGCCTTCCGCGCCTGGGTGCTGAGCATCGCGCGCAGAAAATGCGCGGACTATTTCCGCCGCAAGAGCGTCCAACTCGAAATCCCGATCGATGCGCTCAAAGAGGACTGCCTCGTGTACGGCGTCCGCGGCGTTACGGTCGGGAGCGTGGTGGAGGAGACGCTGGAGAAGCTCGGCGATCAGGAGCGCCAGATCCTGTATCTGTACTTCTGGAAGGAGCTTCCCCAGGCGGAGATCGCAAAACGGCTTCATATCCCGGTGGGTACCGTCAAAAGCCGCCTGTTTAATGCCAAGGAGCGTTTCCGCAAGGCCTATCCCATTCCGCCAACCAAGAAAGGAGACTTATCCATGAAACTACTGCCTGATTATCTGCCCGAGTATTCGATCCGCGTCACCGGAGGTCCGGCCGAAATACTGTGCGAGGAGCTGATGGGATGGTTCACCGTTCCGCGCATCGGAGAAAAGCTGTCCTGGGCCATGTACGATCAGCCCTCGCGAAAACGCACATATTCATACCAAATCGAAGTCGTCGGCAAGGCCAGTGTTCACGGCATCGAGGGCGTTGAGATACACTCCGTTGGAAGAGGCGTTGATCCCACGGGCTGCAGCGATCCCTCTGACCCGGGCGAACAGACCAGCTTTATCGCGCAGCTCACCGATACCCATTCCCGCTTCCTGGCGGTCTCCCGGAACGCAAACGGCGTCCACGTGCTGACCACCTTCCTTGACGGCGAGGATTTCACGATGAACTGGGGCTTTGGGGAAGACAACGTCGGCGCGGAGACCCACCTGGTCCCGAAGGGCGAGATCGTCCGTTCCGGCAGTCAGATCCGCTGCCCGGCAGGACGCGCCGTTCTGGACGTCGTAGACCGCTGTGCGTTGACCTTCGGAGAGAAGACCTACGACGTGCTCCGGGTCATGGACATTGAGGACTACGAAACCGGCGTCGTCTCTGAGCAATACCTGAACGCCGAAGGCCGCACCGTGCTATGGCGACGCTTCAACCGCGACGACTGGCAGCAGGGGAGATGGGGCAAGCCCTGGCATGAGATCCTTCCGGAAAACGAACGGCTTTGGGTCAACGGCAAGCTCTACGTCCACTGGTACGACTGCATCACGGACCACAGTCTGTAAGCGTGCAAAAACCCGGCTCCCGGAAAGCTCCGGAAGCCGGGTTATGCTATATGCAGTTCTGCGGGGAAGGGGATTACTGGACGTCCTTCTCATCAAAGGGGTCGCCGCACTCGGGGCAGAACTTGGGCGGGTGTCTGGGGTCCTCGGGCTCCCAGCCACACTTGTCGCACTTGTACAGGGGTTCGCCTGCGGGCTTCTTCTCGCCGCATTCCATGCAGAACCGACCCTTGTTCACCGTGCCGCATTTGGGGCAGGTCCAGCCATCGGCAGGCTTGGGCTTGCCGCACTCGATGCAGAACTTTCCGGTGTTTTCAGCGCCGCAATCGCACTTCCAGGTGTTGGCCGCCGGGGCTGCGGGAGCGGGCTGCTGGGCCGCCTGCTGCTGACCCATCGCAAAGAGGTTGGCAGCGTTCGCGCCGCCGGCCTGCTGGGCCATGCCCATGCCCATGAAGCCGGTCATCGCGCCGGCGGAGTTTTTCGCAGCATCCTTCATCGCCTGGCTCTGTGCGCCGACCAGGGTGGCGGCAGCCATGTTGGGATCGCGCATGATCGCAGCGTGCTGAGCGTTCTTGATGAGTTCTGCATCCTCCTCAGAGAGGGTGATCGGGTTCATCGCAATGGATACCACCTGCAGGCCGCGCAGCTCGCCCCATTTCTTGGACAGGGCGACGTTCATCGCGTCGCTCAGCTCCTCGGCATGGCCGGGAAGGGCGCTGGGCCGGACCTCCAGATCGGAGATCTTGGCGAAGGCGGGCTGGAGGGCGGAGATGAACTCCGTTTTCAGCTGGGAATCGATCTCATCGCGGGTGTAGGCGCGTTCCACGTTGCCGCAGACGTTCGCGTAGAACAGCAGGGGATCGGCGATGCGGTAGGAGTACAGGCCGCTGCACCGCACGGAGACGTCGATGTCCAGATGAATGTTGCGGTCTACCACGCGGAAGGGGATGGGCGTGGGAGTGCCGAACTTGTTTTCTACGATTTCCTTGGTGTTGAAGTAATAGACGCGCTGATCCTTGCCGGGGTCGCCGCCGAAGGTGAAGCGCTTGCCGATCAGCTTGAAGGTATTCTTGATGCCCTCGCCCAGCTTGCCGGTGAAGATGCTGGGCTCAGTGGAGGTGTCATAGACGAATTCACCGGGCTCTGCACAGACCTCAACGATCTTGCCCTGTTCCACGATGATCATGCACTGGCCGTCGGCCACGGCGATCAGGGAGCCGTTGGAGATGATATTGTCGTTGCCCTTGGTGTTGGAGGAACGGCTGGAGATTCGCTTCTGGCCCTTGACGACCAGTACGTTCTTGTCGATCGCGTCGCAGTAGAAAAACTCCTTCCACTGATCAGCCAGCACGCCGCCGATTGCGCCGATGCCCGCAGAAATAAGACCCATAGTAGTTGCTCCTTTCTGTTTTTCCGGTTCAGTCCAGATTCGAACGGGACGCACGCGCCCACATTTCTGACTGTATTATATAATACCTTTTCCGATTAAGCAAGTAATTTTAAGCAAAAACACGGTAACTTTTCGCAAACTTATTTGCAATGGCATTCCAACAATCTTCCGTTTTACCTCTTGACGAACCCTGCCTCTTCGGAGTAAAATAGAAAAGCATGGTTTTACACACAATTCTACCAAAAGAAAGGTGAACACGAACATGGCTGAAACCAAAAAGATTTTAGAACGCAGTGAGATCGCCCTCGCCGACCGCTGGGCCGTGGAGGATATGTACCCCACCGATGATGCCTGGATGGCGGACCTCGAAAAACTCAAGGCCCTCTCCGCCGAGCTCGCGGCATTTGCCGGTACCCTCGGCAAGGATGCCAAGACGCTTCTGACCTATGCCACCAAGACGGAAGAAGCCGGCGTGCTGCTCAGCAACCTGCTCAACTACTCCTCCCGCCGCAACGACGAGGACACCCGCGTCGCTAAGTATCAGGAGATGAACGGCATGGCGATGTCCGCCTATGTCGGCTTCTCTTCCGCCACCGCTTTTGAGACGCCTGAGATCATGGCCATCCCCGAGGATACCATGGACCGCTTCTATGCCGAGGAGCCCGGTCTGGAGCGCTATCGTCGCTATCTGTTCAACATCCGCCGCCACGCGGCCCACGTCCTCAGCCCCGCCGAGGAAAAGCTTATGGCCATGACCGGCGAGATGATGCAGGCACCCGACGACATCTACTCCAAGTTTGCCGACGCAGATCTGACCTTCCCTGACGCTGTGGACAAGAACGGCAACAAGCATCCTCTGTCCCAGGGAACCTATATCTCCTATATGGAGAGCCCGGACCGCGAGCTGCGCAAGTCCGCCTTCCAGAACACTTATAATACCTGGGCGGCCAACAAGAACACCGTTGCCGCAATCCTGAACTCCCAGGTCAAGGCCCTGCAGTTTAACGCCGACGCCCGCCACTATGCATCCCCCCTCGAAGCCTCTCTGGACAACACCAACGTCCCGGTCAGCGTCTATCACAATCTGATCGAGG
>CAMHMK010000061.1 GCA_946186225.1 uncultured Clostridia bacterium | reverse complement strand
GCGCCAAGAAGGTCGTCATTTCCGCCCCCGCCGGCAACGACCTGCCCACCATCGTCTACAACGTCAACCATGAGAAGCTGACCAAGGAAGACAACATCATCTCCGCCGCTTCCTGCACCACCAACTGCCTGGCCCCGATGGCGAAGGCGCTCAACGAGTACGCCCCCATCCTCTCCGGCATCATGACCACCGTCCATGCCTACACCGGCGACCAGATGCCGCTCGACGGCCCGCAGAGAAAGGGCGACCTGCGCCGCTCCCGCGCCGCTGCCGTGAACATCGTTCCCAACTCCACCGGCGCTGCCAAGGCCATCGGCCTGGTCATCCCCGAGCTGGCCGGCAAGCTGATCGGCTCCGCCCAGCGCGTGCCCACCCCCACCGGCTCCACCACCATCCTGATCGCTGTCGTCAAGGGCAAGGACGTCACCGTTGAGGGCATCAACGCTGCCATGAAGGCCGCCTCCAACGAGAGCTTCGGCTACAACGAGGACCAGATCGTCTCCTCCGACATCATCGGCAGCCGCTTCGGCTCCATCTTTGACGCTACCCAGACCATGGTCTCCAAGATCGACGACGATACCTTCCAGGTCCAGGTCGTCTCCTGGTACGACAACGAGAACTCCTACACCAGCCAGATGGTCCGCACCATCAAGTACTTCTCCAACCTGCTGTAAGCTTTCCCGGAACAATCGCAGGGGTCGGCGCACGCCGACCCCTGTTGCTTTTTCGCCTTCAGAAAGGACCTGCCCATGACTCTCACCTGTACGATGACGCGAACAGCGAAGCTGCGTTCGGCCCTGCGGCGGGAGCTGAAGCTCTCGGACGGACTGATCCGGCGGCTCAAGCCCCTGGACGCCTTCGCCGTCAACGGGGTCAGCGCCCACACCAATCACCCCCTGGTCCCCGGCGACGTCGTGACCGTGACGATCGAGGAGACCGCCCCCGACTTCCCCGCCGAGGATGGGCCGCTGGACATTCTCTATGAGGACGAGGTCCTGATCGCAGTGGACAAGCCCGCGGGGATCCTGGTTCACCCCACCTTCCACCGCCAGACCGGGACGCTGGCAAACTACCTGCTGGGCTACTACCGCCGGACGAACCAGCCCGCCCGCGTCCACGTGCTGACCCGGCTCGACCGGGACACGATGGGCGTAGTGATCTTCGCCAAGAGCGCCTGGGCCCACTGGCTGCTGATGGAGGCCATGGACCGGGACGAGGTGCAGAAGACCTACGAGGCCCTGACCCGCGGCGGCCCGGCAGCGGACGAGGGGGTCATCGACCTGCCGATCGGCCGCTGTCCGCCGCCGAGCCTCCTGCGCCGGGTGGACCCGGCGGGCAAGCCCGCCCGGACCGAATACAAGGTCCTGGAGCGGCTGACCGCCCCGGACGGAAGCCTCCTCTGCCGCCTGGCCCTTCGCCCGATCACCGGCCGCACCCACCAGCTCCGCGTCCACTGCGCCCACGAAGGCTTCCCCATTCTGGGGGACCCGCAGTACGGAAACGATACCGGCGGCCAGCAGCTGGTGGCAAAGGAGCTCCGCATCCTCCACCCCGTCACCGGGGAAACGCTGGTGATCCGATCCCGGCAGGAACCAGGGATCCCTAATCCCTAAGCACGCAAAGAGACCGCCACAAACCGTGGCGGTCTCTTTTGGTTGCTTTCTTCTGTTCGGAGCTGAAACGCTTCGGATCAAATCGCGTCGATCAGCTTGCGGACGGTCTCCTTGGCGTCGCCAAGGAGCATGATCGTGTTGGGCTGATCGTAAAGGGTGTTGGGGACGCCTGCGTAGCCGGGCTTATCGTCATAGTTGCAGACGATGATGTGCTTCGCCGCGCCTGCATTCAGGACCGGCATGCCGTAGATGGGCGTGCCCTCGGCGGTGTTGGCGGCGGGGTTCACAACGTCGCTCGCGCCAATGATGACGGCGGCGTCACAGCCCTCGAAGCGGGGATTGATCTCCTCCATCTCGTGGAGCTCCTCGTAAGGCACGTCGGCTTCGGCCAGAAGCACGTTCATGTGGCCGGGCATACGGCCCGCGACGGGATGGATGGCGAACTCGACCTCCGCGCCGTTGCCCTTCAGCTTATCGGAGAGCTGCTTGACCAGGTGCTGGGCCTGAGCCAGGGCCATGCCGTAGCCGGGGATCAGGATCACGTGCTTGGCCGCCCGCAGGATGGCAGCGGGGTCCTCTCCCTGTTCGGGCTCGGCTTCGGCGGCGGGCTTGGCGTTCTTCGCCGCGGCGTAGGCCGCGCAGAGCTCGTCCACGGTCTTCTTCGCATCGCCGAGCATCAGGGTGACGCCGGTCTCACGGGTGTAGATCGGGTTCTCCACGCCGGCGTAGCCGGGCTTGAGGTCGTAGTTGCAGATGAAGATGTGCTTGGCCTTTTCCACGTCCAGAACGGGCATGCCGTAGATGGGCGTACCCTCGGCGGTGTTGGCCGCGGGGTTCGTGACGTCGTTGGCGCCGATGACGATGGCGACGTCGCAGTCTGCAAAGCGGGGGTTGATCTCCTCCATCTCATGCAGCTTCTCATACGGCACGTCGGCCTCGGCCAGCAGCACGTTCATGTGGCCGGGCATACGGCCCGCGACGGGATGGATGGCGAATTCGACGTCGATGCCGTCGGCCTCGAGGGTATCAGCCAGCTTCTTGACCTGGTGCTGGGCCTGGGCCAGGGCCATGCCGTAGCCGGGGACGATGATCACGCGCTTGGCAGCGGCCAGGATCTCGCCGGGGCCGTTTTCGGCGGGCTTGTCCGCAGCGGCGGGCTTGGCGTTCTTCGCCGCGGCGTAGGCCGCGCAGAGCTCGTCCACGGTCTTCTTCGCATCGCCGAGCATCAGGGTGACGCCGGTCTCACGGGTGTAGATCGGGTTCTCCACGCCGGCGTAGCCGGGCTTGAGGTCGTAGTTGCAGATGAAGATGTGCTTGGCCTTTTCCACGTCCAGAACGGGCATGCCGTAGATGGGCGTACCCTCGGCGGTGTTGGCCGCGGGGTTCGTGACGTCGTTGGCGCCGATGACGATGGCGACGTCGCAGTCTGCAAAGCGGGGGTTGATCTCCTCCATCTCATGCAGCTTCTCATACGGCACGTCGGCCTCGGCCAGCAGCACGTTCATGTGGCCGGGCATACGGCCCGCGACGGGATGGATGGCGAATTCGACGTCGATGCCGTCGGCCTCGAGGGTATCAGCCAGCTTCTTGACCTGGTGCTGGGCCTGGGCCAGGGCCATGCCGTAGCCGGGGACGATGATGACCTTCTTGGCCTTCGCCAGAATGGCGCCGGTGGTGTTCTCCTGCGCGGGGGCTTCGGCGGTCTTGCCGGACTTGGCGGCGGTGTAGGCGGAGCAGAGCTCGTCCACAGTCTTCTTCGCGTCGCCGAGCATCAGGGTGACGCCTTCCTTGCGGCTGTAGATCGGGTTCTCCACGCCGGCGTAGCCGGGCTTGAGGTCGTAGTTGCAGATGAAGATGTGCTTGGCCTTTTCCACGTCCAGAACGGGCATGCCGTAGATGGGCGTACCCTCGGCGGTGTTGGCCGCGGGGTTCGTGACGTCGTTGGCGCCGATGACGATGGCGACGTCGCAGTCTGCAAAGCGGGGGTTGATCTCCTCCATCTCATGCAGCTTCTCATACGGCACGTCGGCCTCGGCCAGCAGCACGTTCATGTGGCCGGGCATACGGCCCGCGACGGGATGGATGGCGAATTCGACGTCGATGCCGTCGGCCTCGAGGGTATCAGCCAGCTTCTTGACCTGGTGCTGGGCCTGGGCCAGGGCCATGCCGTAGCCGGGGACGATGATGACGCGCTTGGCAGCGGCCAGGATCTCCCCGGGGGTCTTCTCGGCCTTGGGGGCCGGAGCCGGGGCGGGCTTGGCTTCGGGCTTGGGCGCGGAGGCGGCGGCCTTCTTGGCAGGCGCGGAGGTCTTGCCGAGGAGGATGTCGCTCAGGTGGCGGTTCATGGCCTTGCACATGATCTGGGTCAGCAGGAGGCCGGACGCGCCGACCACGCCCCCCACGGCGACCAGCAGGGGATCGCCGATGGCCATACCGGCGATGGAGCCGGCCACGCCGGAGAGGGAGTTCAGCAGGGAGATCGTAATGGGCATATCCGCGCCGCCGACGCGCAGGGCGAAGGCCACGCCAAAGAAGGCGGAGAGTACGGTGCACAGCAGGCAGCTCAGCCACATCGGGATCGCGGAGACGAAGACGATCAGCACCATCATGACGACCACGAGGACCATCGTGGTGTTGAGGATGAGCTTGTGGCCCTTCCAGATCACGGGGCGGCCGTTGATGATCTTATGCAGCTTGCCGCCGGCGATCAGGGACCCGGTGAGGGTGATCATGCCCACGGCCAGGGCGATCGCGCCGGTGATCAGGGCGAAGAGGTTCATGCTCTCCCGCGGGAGGAAGATCAGGGTCGCCAGGGCCACCAGGGCGGAGGCTGCGCCGCCGAAGCCGTTGAAGAGGGCGACGATCTCGGGCATCTCGATCATCTTGATGCGGGCGGCCCAGATCAGGCCCACCACCAGGCCGATGGCCGTGACGATCAGGCAGAGCCAGAGGTCGCCGGGCTTGTCAAAGATGCCCGCGTGGACCAGGGTGAGGACAATGGCCGCCGCCATGCAGAGGGCGGAGAGCAGGTTGCCGGTGACTGCGGTCTTGACCTTGCTCATCAGGGCAATGCCGACCAGAACACCGAGGGTCAGGACGCCGCAAAGGATATAATATACAACTGGTGACATGACAGACCCTCCTTACTGCTTCGCCGACGGGGTCTTGGCTCCGTCTCTGCGATGGTGGAACATCCGAAGCATACGGTGGGTGACGCCGAAGCCGCCCGCCACGTTCAGCATGGCCAGGAAGATGGCCAGCACGCCAAGGATTTTGTTGCCGGTGGCAACAGAGGCCGCCGTCGCCGTCAGGGCGCCGAGGACCGTCACGCCGGACAGGGCGTTCATGCCGGACATCAGCGGCGTATGCAGCAGACTCGGCACGTTGTTGATCAGCTTATAGCCAACCAGAGTGGCCACGACGAAAATGACCAGAAGAATGATCGGATTCATATGATTCTCCCATTTATCGAACAGCACCGCACAACCCGGTGTGCGGAAGCGCCTTGGCTTGTGCGGTGCTGAAGTGCTATTCGGTTGCGGTCAGCTTACAGACCCATGGCCTCGCGGGCGCCGGCGTGAACGATCTCGCCGTCCCAGGTGACCAGGATGGACTTGACGATCTCGTCGTTGAAGTCGAGCTCGATCTTGCCGTTCTTGGACAGGAACTTGGTCAGGTTGTAGATGTTGTGCGCAAACATCCAGGTGGAGCTGGTGGGCAGCATGCCGGGGATGTTCTTGATGCCTTCGAGGACGACGCCGTGCTTGACCTCGCGGGTGCCGGCCGGGGTGATCTCGCAGTTGCCGCCCTGGTCGATGGCAATATCAACGATGACGGAGCCGGGCTTCATGGACTTGACCATTTCCTCGGTCACGATGACGGGGGCCAGCTTGCCGGGGATCAGAGCGGAGCAGAACACGATGTCCATATCCTTGATCTTCTCGGCCAGGAGCTGACGCTCCTTCTCCAGCCACTCGTCGGGCAGACGCTGGGCATAGCCGCCGGGGGCCATGGCGAGCTCCGCGGGAACACCGGGGTCAATGGGCTTGGCGCCCAGAGAAGTGGCCTGCTCCAGAGCAGCGGGACGGATGTCCATCGCGTAGGTCACAGCGCCCAGGCGCTTTGCAGTGGCCAGAGCCTGCAGGCCGGCGACGCCGACGCCGATGATCAGGGCGTTGACGGGCTTGATCATGCCGACAGCGCAGAAGATCTGGGGCATGAACTTGGGCAGATCGGAGGCGGCCATCAGGATGCCCTTGTAGCCGGCGCAGGTGGACATGGAGGTCAGAGCGTCCATGTTCTGAGCGCGGGAGATACGGGGCACGCCGTCCAGGGTCAGGCCGATGACGCCCTTCTTGGCCATCATCTTGACCATCTCATGGTTGACCGGGGAAGCGGGATGGATGAAGGTGATCAGGTACTGGCCCTTGTGCATCATATCGATCTCGTGGCACTTCTTGGCTTCGTTGTACAGGGGCTCCTTGACCTTCAGGATGAGGTCGGAACGCTTGTAGAGGTCCGCAACGTCGTCGACGAGCTCAGCGCCGGCAGCGGCATAGTCCGCATCGGGGAAGAAGGAGCCGAGACCAGCGCCTTTCTCGACCAGGACGGTGTTGCCGTCAGCAACGAGCTTCTTGACAGTTTCGGGGATGGCAGAGACACGACCCTCGTCGTGCATAATTTCCTTGGGAATACCGATCACCATAAGATACAGATCCTTTCAGTTTGAATTTTTTCAAATGATATATCCAATTGCCAATCGGCAAAAAGATTACAGATTCGGCTCCTCGGGCAGCAGGCAGAGCTCCTGCTTGCTCGTGGAGAGGACCACGTTCGTCCGCGTGAGGCTGACGCCGGGGATGGACTTGATCTCGGTCAGCACGGTTTCCAGGGTGTTGCCCCGCGTGGTGACGACCTTGAGCAGGAAGTCGTACTCCCCTGCCACGTAGTAGCACTCCGTGACCGCGTTCATGGCGCGGACGCCCTCAATAAAGGGCTCGTTGTACTTGGGGTGGTCCAGACGGATATAGATGAAGGCGATCAGCTCCTGGTCGAGCTGGCGCTGGTCGAGCAGCACGGTGTACTGCCGGATCAGGCCGGAGGTCTCCATCTTGCGGATACGCTCAATCACGGCAGAGGTGGACAGCTCGACCCGCGCCCCGATATCGGTGGCGTTCACGCGGGCATTTTCCTTGAGACAGGCAAGAATTTTCCGGTCGAGTACGTCCATGCGGCTTCGCTTCCTCCGTTTTTCTTCATTATAGCAAGTATTCCCAAAAATGTAAAGGATTATTTTGTAAATTTCGAACAATTTTTCGTGAAAGTTTGGATTCTCGAAAAATATTTTCTTGTAAATCTTTTCAAGATATTTTAGTAAATAGTATCTTGACTTTCCCAAAGATCTGTGGTATAATTCGGGTATCTTGTAAATAATACTTTCTCAAAATTGGAGGTTTTATGATGTCCGAAACACCGTTTATCAGAAATCAATTCACCTTTTATCGCTCCTTCCTGGAAGCAGCCAATCAGCTGCCGAAATCTCACCGGGGAGAGTTTCTGTATCAGCTGCTCTGCTATGGGATCTACGGTGTGGCGCCGGAAACCCTCCGCGGGGCCTCTGCAGCGGTATTTACCTCGATCCGCCCCATCCTGGACGCCGGGCGGACCAAGGCGATGGCCCGGATTCAAACGGACACCGGCGAGGTCCTGAGCTGGCCCGAGGACGGGAACGACGTCTTCTTTGATCTTCCCACCGGCAGTGACAAGAATAAGAAAGAGAATAAGAATAAGAATAAGAGTAAGAGTAAAAATAAGAAAGAGACTCAGACAGAGTGTAAGGCAGAGAACGAGGACACGAACTTCTTTGCAGAAGCAAACAGCACGGACCCCTCCCCTTCGGAAGAAGCGCATTCAAAATGGTTTCCTGCATCTGAAGCAAGCGCAGAGGATCAGAGCGAAGAAGCAGACGAAGAAGATCTCCCTTCTCTGGCGCTGCGCCCGCGTATGGTTCATGTGACAGAATCGGATTTCAGTCTTTCCACCGCTGTCCGAGCCTTTTTGGAGCTATGGCAAAGGCTTGGGAAGCCGATCACAGACCGGGAGCAGGACGTTCTGGCCGATCAGCTCGATCTGACCCAGCCTTGGGATCGAACCGCAGTGGTAAACAACGCGATCAGCGCACAAAGTCGGGTGTTTCGAACCTTTGCTCCGGATGAACGATAGGACAGGGCGCGCCGCAAAACGAAAGAATTGCAGCGCGCCGTCTTTTCACAAACAGGGGCACCAGCCAACCCCTTTTTCGGGGAAGGCTGGTGCCTTTGTCTTTTCGGCGCTCAACGCGCCGATTTAAAATATTGGTTCAGAAATTACGCAAGATCCCGGTAAAGGAAGGTGACGATCTGGCCGCGTGTGCAGGTATCGTCAGGGCTGAACTTGCTGCCGCTGGTGCCCTTGGTAATGCCCTCGCCCACTGCCCATGCCACAGCCTTGGCGTAGAAAGCGGTAGACGCCACATCCGAGAAGGAGCTGGGGGACTTCGCCGCAGGCTTGCCCTCAGCGCGCCAGAGGAAGGTGACGACCTGGCCGCGGGTACAGCCGTCGTTGGGAGAGAAGGTGGTCTTGGAGGTGCCGGCGGTGATGCCATTTTCAACGGCCCAGAGGACGGCCTTGTAGAAAAAGTCGGACTTCTTCACGTCGGTAAACGGGTTCGTGGCAGTCTTGGGCTTCGGGCTGCCCATGGCACGCCAGAGGAAGGTCACAATCTGGCCGCGGGTACAGGTATCGTCAGGGCTGAACGTCGTTCTGCTGGTGCCCTTCGTGATCCCCTTCGACACCGCCCATAAAACAGGCGTGTAGTAGAATGCGGAAGGTTCTGTATCCGTGAAAACGTCACTGGTCGCCTTGAGAATCTCGGTCTTGGTCGCGCCGCAGCGGGAGCAGGTACAGACCTTCTTGCCGGGCTTCAGTTCCGTGGGCTGCACGGTGATAACACCCTTGTCCCAGCTATGTCCCAGGGCGGGAATCTTTTCCGTTTTCGTTGTGCCGCAGTTCCGGCAGGTAATGGTCTTCACGCCGTCGGCAACACAGGTTGCCTGTTTGGTCACGCTGCCGGAGTCCCAGCTGTGAGTTTTGCACGGGGGCGCCACGACGCGGAGATGATAAATTTGCTGTGAACCGTAGGAGTTGTTTTCAAATCGAATAAAATAGTAACCCGAGCTCTTTGCCGTGTAATTAACGTATGGATACCCGGAGTCATCGATCATCCCTGATTCTTTGATGTAATATGACAAATAATAGTCATCTCCGTCCGGGCTGAGGATATCAACCATGGTGGAAGTTGAGGCAAGCTTGCTCATATCCAATGCAACTTTGTATGTCACGCCGGAAGTCATATATACCTTGTAGTAGTCATAATCTTCGGCGTCGCCGCCTTCACTTCCGAAGTAGCCGGTATATAAATGACCATACACAACCGGCGTTGCGGTGGCTGCAGATTCGTTCGGCTCAAGCTCGCAGTAGGCGTCTGGGGTAAAGGTAAAGGAATACGTCGACGTTATTACGCCAGAAGTAACAGAAAATCCCGGTTTCACCAGCACATAATACACGCCGGCGGGAATTCCAACATGCCAGTTGTAGGACATGGAAGCGCTTTGCCGAGAGGAGTAGCTCTCCGTATCCCATACGGTATTTGCTTCACTGTCATACAGAACGACGATCAGCCTACCCAGCTCACCTTCGCTGTCATAGGGCTTTGTAAAGGTCAAATTCAGAATGCCGCTCTCGGTAACCGTAATCTTGTTGTACCAGTAGAGATGGTCCGTGTCTTTGGTCCACGTTTTTGTGTACGACTCCCCCATGGTGATGATGATCGGATCCGCAATGTTTCTGCCGGTCACCGCCGCCGCCGCGGGAAGAACCAACATTCCCATGAGAATTGCAACTGCCAACACCAATGACAAAATCTTAGTCAATGCCTTTTTCATGCGTTCGTCACTCCTGTATAATATTAACTAAATAGGCAATATTTAGCCTATACAGTTTATTATATACTAGCACAATTGCCTATAGAATTCAAGTGTAGATTTAAAAATTTATTTGTATAGGTGATTATATGGATTATTATGAGATCGGGCAGCGAATTCGCGCGTATCGGAAAGCCCTCGGTCTGTCCCAGGAACAGTTGGCGGAGCAGGCGGACATTTCCGTCACCCACATGAGCCATATTGAAACCGGAAACACCAAGCTCAGTCTCCCGGTTCTGGTCCAGCTGGCGCAGGCGCTGCACACCAGCCTCGACGCCCTCGTTTTTGGAAACCACATCTCGACAAAGGCCGATGAGCTCGATGCGCTTGCTTCTGTTCTGGAGAACTGCACGCCTCGGGAAACCCGGATCATTCTGGAGCTTGCCCGATGTCTGAAAGCCGCAATGCAGCGAAATTAAGGGTGAATCATCGACGAGGAACGATATATGAATCACACAAAAGAGGCAAAAAAGAAAAGGACTGCAATGTCTTGCAGACCTTTGTGTTAGCGTTAACAATTCTCACATGCAGGCAGATAGGATAAAGAAAAGCTCCGGTCTTTCGACCGGAGCTTTGTGTTGGCGTTATCTATTTTCACATGCAGTCGCCCGCATACTA
>CAMHMK010000060.1 GCA_946186225.1 uncultured Clostridia bacterium | reverse complement strand
ACCAGCTTCATCAGCTTATTGATGATGACGTCGAACATACCGGCGTCGGTCATAATGCCGAAATAGAGAACCGAGAAGACGAACAGCGCGGCGGTGGAGCCGGTGCTGCTGAAGCCGCCCTTGATCAGCTTGGAGATGTCAGGGAGCTGGAAGTAACCGCCGATCACAAGCACGATGGCTAAAATCGTCGGCCAGACGATGAATGCGATGGCAGGCTGGGTCTTGGACTTGAACAGTGTGATCACGATGCAAACGATGGTCACCAAGCCGAGAATGCCAACAACAGATTCACTCATGGTTGTGGTCTCCTTTCATTTTCTTTTTTTGGAAGGGGATCGCGTTTCTTTTACAATTCGTGGGAGGCCATGCACGGCCTCCCACGAACCGTAATACGGGTAAATGTGGAACCGATAACCGGATTTTACTCCTGATCGACGGTGTAGGGCTTGATCTTGCGGACGACGTCCAGGATGGTGCCGTCGCGGGCTTCGAGGATGGCAACGACCTTGTCCTCCCACTGCAGATCGTCGGGGCGGCCCACCAGGGAGTAGGCCTTTTCCTTCAGGCTCTCAATGGAGACGTGGGGGATGCCGGCGTTGTCCAGGCACTCGATGAGGTCGGGACGCAGGGGGTTGACGGCAATGCCGTAGTCGGTGACGAGGACGTCCACGCAGTCGCCGGGGGTGGTGACGGTGACGACGTGCTCGCAGACCGTGGCCATTCTGCCGCGGGTCAGCGGGGTGACGATGACGCAGCACTTGGAGCCGGCAGCGGTATCGGGATGTCCGCCGGGGGCGCCGCGGAGGACGCCGTCGGAACCGGTGAGGACGTTGACGTTGAAGTCGGTGTCAATTTCCAGCGCGGCCAGGACGACGAAGTCCAGCTTGTTGACGAAGGCGCCCTTGTTGGCCGGGTTGGCGTACTGGGAAGCGCTCATCTCGAAGTGGTTCGGGGTCTGGTTGATGGAGTTGACGGCGTCCAGGTCGAAGTCCTGCACGTCGATGACCTTGCCGACCTTGCCCTTCTTGAGCATCTCGACCATCGGGCCGCAGATGCCGCCGATGGCCCAGCCCATCTTGATGTTCCGCTCGTCCATGTACTTCTCCAGGAAGAGGTTGGCGGCAAGAGAGGGGCCGCCGACGCCGGTCTGGAAGGAGAAGCCGTCCTTGAAGTACGGGGTGGAGGCAATGACCTTCGCCACGTTCTCGGCCATCATCAGGTCGCGGGGGTTCTCGCTGATGCGGGCAGCCGCAGAGGCGATCTTCTTGGGGTCGCCGATGGAGTCCACGACAACGACGGCGTCGACGTCAATGGCCTTGACGGAGGCGGGCATGTTCGGGAATTCGACCAGGTCGTCGGTGACGACGATGACGTAGTCGGCATACTTGGCGTCCATCATGGCGTAGCCCATGGAGCCGCAGTTGTGCTTGCCGCCGATGCCGCGGCAGTTGCCCACGCAGTCAGAGGTGGGGGCGGCGATGACAGCGATATCGATGTGGACCTCACCGGCCTCGATGGCGCGGGGACGGCCGCCGTGGGAACGGATGATGGCAGGGGTCTTCAGCTTGCCGGCGGAGACCACGTCGCCGATCCGGCCGCGGATACCGGAGGTCTGGATACCGGTGACGATGCCCTGCTCGATGTAGTCGGCGATCACGTCGTGGGCGCTGCCCAGGGAGGTGGCGGCCACGGTGATGTCCTTGATGCCCAGCTCTTCGACAGCGGCGGCGATGACCATGTTGGCCACGTAGTCACCGTTGCGGAGGTGGTGATGGAAGGAGAAGGTGCAGCCGTCCTTGCAGTTGCACTGGCGCAGGGCGTCGGCGATGGTGGCAACGACCTTGGATTCCTGCGGCTTCTCATAACGGCGGGTTTTCGGACTGGCCTTGGTGATGTACTTGCCGTCCATGTAGTTCTTGCCCTGATAGACCTCCTTGCCGTTGGTCAGGAGGTAATCGGGAATGTCTCTGCCTACTGCGTTTTTCATACCAGATCCCCCTCATACAGCCCGCAGGCACGGGCCAGCTTCAGCGTCCGCTCCGCGCCGGGAATGAACGCGATATCGATCATCTTGCCGTCCACGGTGAAGACGCCCACGCCGGCGGCGCTCTGCTCGCGGTAAGCGCGAACGATCTTCTCGGCCTGCGTGATTTCCTTCTCGGTGGGAGCGAAGAGCTCGTGCACCAGGCGAATCTGCTTGGGGTTGATCAGGCTCTTGCCGTCGAAGCCCATTTCCTTGTTCTGCATGACCTCGGCGCGGTAGCCTTCCTCATCCTTGAGGTTGGTGTAGACGGTATCGAAGCACTGGACGCCGGCAGCACGGGCGGCAATGAGCATCATGCCGCGGGCGGTCAGCATATCAATGCCGCTCGGGGTGAACTTGGTCTGCATGCACTTGCGGAAGTCGCCGCCGGAGATGGCGCAGCCGAACATTCTGGGCGATGCGGCGCAGATCTCATAGGCGTTGAGAATGCCCTTGGGGCTTTCGAGCGCGGCCATCAGCAGGGTTCTGCCGACTTCGACGCCGAATTCCTTCTCCGCTTCTTCCACGTGCTTTTCCACGGTCAGAACGTCCTGTGCGCTTTCGCACTTGGCGATACGGATGCCGTCAGCGCCGCCGGCGACACAGACGCGGATGTCTTCCTTCCAGTGGGGGGTATCCAGGCCGTTGATGCGGACGATGACCTCGGTATCGCCGTAGTCAATGGTCTTGAGGGTGTGATACAGGGAGAAACGGGCTGCGTCCTTCTGGTTTTCGGCAACCGCATCCTCGAGGTCGAGCATGATGCTGTCCACGCCGTAGATATAGGCGTCCTTGGTGAGGCCCGGCTTCTGAGCGCTCAGGAACATCATGGTTCTGCGCAGGCGGAACCGTTCAGGCTTCGGACGAGGGATCATCTGATCACACCTCCCCAATCAATATTGTTCTCGGACTTGTCGCAGCTGCGGAAGACCGCGCATTCGACTCTGGCCTTGATGGTGCAGTCGAGCGCGCCCTTGTCAACGACCGTGACCTTGGCGTCCTTGACGTCGAGTCGTTCGAGGGTTTCCAGAACGGTCTTCTTGATCTGGCGGCCGTACTGGTTCATAACGCTGCTGGTCAGGGAAAGTTCAATGCCCGTGCCGGGCTCTACAGTGACCATCGCGTCGCTGGATTCGAGTGTGCCCGCCGAGGCAGGCTTCCGAATTTCCATGGTGAAACACTCCTCCCATTTATTGAGATATTGTAATGATAACACACGGTTTCAATTCTGGCAACGGGTCAAATTGTACAAAATAAAAAACCAATTTTGTTGAAAATGGAAGAAGATAATGGGCAGGAGGCCTCCCCTTCCCCGGCATGCGGGGCGGGAGACCTCCCTGGGCTTCGCCGTTCATTTTTTCATGCAGAGCTCACTGCTCGGAACGCATGACGTTCAGGCAGGCCCAGAGCACGTTCGCCGCGATGGGCGAGCAGGTGGCAGCGCCGGAGCCGCCCTCCTCCACCACGACGATGAAGGCCAGGGGGAACTGGTCGCTGTCGATGAAGCCGGCGAAGGTGGCGGTGTTCTGCTTGCCGTTGACCTCCGCGGTGCCGGATTTCGCGCAGACCTTGACGCCGGAGAAGTTGACCGGGGCGTACATCTGCACCACGTTGTTGTGCATCAGATCGGCAAGCTCGTTCGCCGCTGCCCGGGTGATCATGGGATCGGTCCAGTCGGTTTTGGCCTGATAGCGGACCGTGCCGCCGCTGGATACCCGCTTCACCAGGTAGGGCAAAGCCGCCCGGCCGCGGTTGGCGATGGCGCCCATATAGGTCAGATACTGGCAGGGGTTGACCATGTCGACATCCTGACCGATGCCGGCCCAGGCCACGCGGTTTTTCGACGCGCCGCCGAGGTCAAAGGAGCCGGGCTTGGTGTGGTAGCCGTCCACCGAGAGGGATTCCGTGATCCCGATCTGCTCCGCCTTCCGCGTCAGGGCCTCGGCCCCGACGAGCTGGGCGATCTGGGCGTAGGCGCAGTTGCAGGAGTTGGCAAGGGCCTGGCGGAGGGTCTGCTCGCCGTGGGCCTTGTTGCTCTGGCAGTGGATGACCTCGCCGTTGACCGTGATCGAGCCGGCGCAGGAGAAGGTCCGGTCCAGGATGTCGGGCACGGTCTCCAGGGCCGCCGCCGTGGTGACCAGCTTGAAGATCGAGCCGGGCGGATAGGTGACGTGGAAGAAGCGGTGCAGATACAGGCCCTCCAGGGCGCTGTCCGCCGCGTCCGGGACGGGGGGCGCGTCGTAGGGGTCGAAGGTTGGCGTCGTTACGGCGCAGAGGACCTCGCCGGTTTTGTAGTTGTAGACGCCGATGGTTCCCTTCCGGCCTGCGAGGGCCTGGAGGGCGACGGATTCGACGCTCCCGTCCACGGTCAGCTCCACATGGCCGTTGCCGGACTGCATGCCGTAGGTGCCGTTGATCTTATCGAAGCCGACCAGCTGGGGGATATACTGCTTGAGCAGAAGCGGGTCGATGTTTCCCTCGAGGTCGCCGAGCAGATGGACCGTCGCCCTGCGGATCAGGCCGTCGTCGGAATAGGGCCGATCCTCGTGGGGCGCATAGACGACCCGTCCGCTCCGGTCGGTGACCTTCTCGATGGAGCGGACGCCGGAGCTGCGCGAGTGGGAGATCCAGTCGTCGGCATAGATGCCGTAGCGGATCAGGAAGGTCAGAAGGCCGAACAGAAGCAGGCCTGCCAGGAGCAGAGCCATCAAGGTACGACCGGAGATGCTTTTCATCCCTTATCCGCCTCCTTTTCCGGGAGCTTGACCGCGAAGCTGGCGTTCTGGCGGGTGTCACAGGCCTTGAGGAAGGCCAGCATGGCCCAGCAGGCCATCATGCTGGACCCGCCGTTGGAGACAAAGGGGAAGGTGACGCCGGTCAGCGGCAGGAAGTCCACGGTGCCGAAGAAATTCAGGATCGCCTGGGCAAGCAGGATCGAGACCGCAGCGGTGGCGGCAATCGTATAGAAGCTGCTGCGGGCGACCTTCGCCGAGCGGACCACGAAGATGCCGAGCGACGCCAGGGCCACGATCAGCATGGCGGCCATCAGAAGGCCCCATTCCTCGGAGACAAAGGCGATGACGAGGTCGGTATCCGAGGCGCCGGCGCCGGCCATATTCCGCAGCCAGCCGTTGCCCGGCCCGAGACCGAACAGGCCGCCGGAGGCAATGCAGATCAGGGCACGGGTCTGCTGGTAGCCCTTGTTGTCGTTCATGTGCGACCAGATGTGGCCGAAACCGGAGAAGCGCTCGCCCACGTGGGGGAAGTGCTTCACGGCAAGGACCACCGAGACCGCCATGACTGCCGCCATGCCCACGCCGACCACGATCAGGGCTGCGTTCGGGTAGCTGGACGAGCGGAGCAGGGCGATGGCAAGAAAGCCGATAAAGAAGATCGCCGCGGTGCCGAAGTCGTTGAGCACGACCAGGCAGCCGCCGATGAAGGCCGTAAAGATGACGAAGGCCAGCATGTTCTTCCGGGTGACGATCCGGTCCATCGTGGAGGCGCCGGCCAGCACGAAGCAGACCTTGACGAGCTCCGAGGGCTGGATGGACATGCCGCCGATATAAATCCAGTTTTTGGAGCCGTTGACGCGGGTGGCAAGGACCAGGTTGGCCAGGAGCAGGAGAAGGCCCGCGCCGGCGGCAAGGTAGCGGAGCTTTTGCGCCGTTTCCAGATTCCGCAGGCAGAAGCCGAGCGCCAGGAAGACGATGAGGCCCAGACCCATGGAGATGAGCTGCTTATAGAGGTTTGCGGTGTTGGCCGAGCCCGCAACGGCCAGGCCCATCGTCATCAGGAAGAAGGCGATGGTCTCGATCTCGAAGCCGGAGCGGCGGATGATCTTCTGGGCAAAAAACAGGCACCACTCCACGGCGGCCAGAATGCCATAGGCGGTCAGGATCGTGGTCTGGCCTTCCACGCCCGCGAGCAGGAAGGAGAGCACCACCAGGACCTGGAGGATCGTGAGCAGGATCAGGGTCAGGCCGGGGCTGTGCCCCTTCCCTGCCCGGGTCCGCGCCCCGGCCTGGAGGCGGGCTTCCTCCCGGGAGACCTGCTCCAGACTCATTTCCAGCCCGGCCAGACTGATCCGGTCGCCGTAGTTGACCCGGCTGTGCATCACGCGGGTGCCGTTGACCTCCACGCGGCCCTTGCCGCCGACGTCGGAGATCGTCCAATGCCCGTCGTCATGCCGGGTCAGAACGGCGTGGTTTTTGGAGATCGTGGCGAAGCTCAGGACGACGTCCGCCGTCTTCTTTCGTCCGATCAGGTTCTCCCAGTGCGTCACCGGGAGCAGCTCCCCCGTGGCGAGCCGAAGCCAGGCCCAGACCTCGGGCTCCCGACGGAAGCCCAGCAGGGACCGCGCCGAGCGGACCACCACGAACAAGGCCAGGATCGGCAGGCTCACGCGGAGCAGGGTGTGGTAGACGCCCAGAAGACTCACGCCGTCCGCGCCGCCGATGAAATCAGAAATCGCTTGCATGTTGTAAATTCCTCACCGGACAGAAAAGACCGGGCGCAGCGCACCGGTCTGATCTGTAAGCTTATCCCTCGGAGCCATCGTCGTATTCGAAATCGTCCTCGGGGTCGTACTCGGTGTCGAAGGTATCGCCGCTGTAGAAGACCGTGGCCTCCTGGAAATCCGAATTGTATCGCTCCAGGTCCGAGACCGTGATGATATCGTAGTAGCAGGCGGTTTCGACGGTGTGGTTTTTCTTTTTGACGGCGTTGCCCACGGCCTGGGAGATCAGCGTGTAGATGACCGTAAAGACCGGAACGCCGAGGATCATGCCCGCAAAGCCGAACAGGCCGCCGAAGAAGGTGATGGAGACCAGGATCCAGAAGTCCGAGATGCCGAGCCGGCCGCCGAGGATCCTGGGACCGATGATGTTGCCGTCCACCTGCTGGAGGATGATCTCAAAGATCAGGAAGTAGAGGGTGTGGATCGGGCTGTCAAGCAGGATCAGAAGCGCGCCCAGACCGATGCCGAAGATCGGGCCGAAGAAGGGGATGATGTTGGAGATGCCGACAAAGACCGAGGCCACCAGCGGATAGGGCAGCTTCAGGATCAGCATGCCGATATAGGACAGGAGGCCGATCAGGGCGGAGTCGATGATCTTGCCGACGAAGAAGCCGCCCAGGCTCTTGTTGGTCAGACGGGAGATCTCGAAGATGCGGTCTGCGTGGCGCTGGTTGAAGACGGCCACGACCATTTTTTTGGCCTGGGAGATGAAGCGCTCCTTGGAGATCAGCAGATAGGTCGCCACGACGATGCCGATGAGCATATTGACGACGGTGCGGGCCACGCTGTAGGCTCCGGTCACGGCGGTGGAGATGGTATCGAAGATATTGACCTTTTCCACCAGCCAGGTCTGCGCCTTGCCCAGCGGGTCGTTGTCCTTGACCCACTGCTCGATGGGCGTGTCCCGGGTCACCTTTGCCACCCATTTGCTCACACGGGTATAGATGTTCTGGATATTTTCCTCGCTGAACAGGTCGCGCAGGGAGCCGATGAGCTGGGGCAGAACCAGGGCCAGCAGACCGTAGACCACGGCTGCAAAGATGAGTACAGCAGTGATCACACCGATCGCGCGGCTGAGCTTTTGCAGGCCGCGCTCGGTGATGCTTGCATGATTGAGCAGACGCCGCACCAGACGCTCGGTCAGCATCATGACCGGATTCATCAGGTAGGCGAAGAAGAGGCCGAAAATCACCGAGGAGAGGATGCTGATCAGGTGCCCGATGGCGTCAAAGACCACGCCGATGTTCGTCAGGACGACGTAGAACAGCACGCTGATGACGACCACGCTCAGAAGCGTCATGCCCAGGGCAAAATACTTGTTTTTCTTGAACAAACGGTCCTCCTCCTTTCCTGATTTTCCGACCTTATCATAGCACAAATATCATCCGCCGTCAACCGAGGAAATCCGCAAAACACGCAAATTGCGGAAAACGCAGATTTGTCTTGCATTCCGTTTCGTTTGCGTGTAAAATAGGAACCGGAAATCACTCCAAAGAATTTGAACAAAGGAGAACCGATATGATCATAACCAACGATATCCGCTACGTCGGCGTGAACGACCATCAGGTCGACCTCTTCGAGGGTCATTTTGACGTTCCGCTGGGCATGGCCTATAACTCCTACGTGATCCTGGACCGGAAGGTTGCGGTCATGGACACAGTGGATCAGAACTTCGGCAAGCAGTGGCTGGCAAATTTGGCCGCGGTCCTGGGCGAACGTGAGCCCGACTATCTGGTGGTCCAGCACATGGAGCCCGACCACAGCGCCAACATCCAGCTCTTTATGCAGACCTATCCCAAGGCGACCCTGGTCAGCTCCGCCAAGGCCTTCCCCATGATGCAGAACTTCTTCGGCACCGACTTTGCCGAGCGCCGCATCGAGGTCAAGGAGGGCGACACCCTGGAGCTGGGCGAGCACGTGCTCCACTTCGTCCAGGCCCCGATGGTCCACTGGCCCGAGGTCATCATGACCTATGACGCCAAGGACAAGGTCCTCTTCTCTGCCGACGGCTTCGGTAAGTTCGGCGCAAACGACGTGGAAGATCCCGAGGGCTGGGACTGCGAGGCCCGCCGCTACTACTTCGGCATCGTGGGCAAGTACGGCGCGCAGGTGCAGGCCGTGCTCAAGAAGGCCGCCAAACTGGACATCCGGATCATCGCTCCCCTGCACGGCCCCGTGCTGAGCGAGAACCTGGGCCACTACATCAGCCAGTACAACATCTGGTCCTCCTACGCCACCGAGACCGAGGGCATCTTCGTGGCCTATACCTCCGTCTACGGCCACACCAAGGCCGCCGTGGAGCTGCTGGTGAAGAAGCTGAAGGAGAAGGGCTGCCCCAAGGTCTCCGTGGCCGACCTGGCCCGCGAGGATATGTATGAGTGCGTGGAGGACGCCTTCCGCTACGGGCGCATCGTCCTGGCCACCACCACCTACAACTCCGAGATCTTCCCCTATATGCGGGAGTTCCTGGGCCATCTGACCGAGCGCAACTGGCAGAACAAGACCGTGGCCCTGATGGAGAACGGTTCCTGGGCTCCCATGGCCGCCAAGGTGATGAAGAACAAGCTGGCCAATTGCAAGAATCTGACCTTCACCGACACCACCGTCCACATCAAGGGCGGCCTGAGCGCCGAGAGCGAGGAGGAGATCGAGAAGCTCGCCGACGAGCTCTGCAAGGACTATCTGGCCCAGCACGACGAGACCGCCAACAAGAGCGACCTGACCGCTCTGTTCAAGATCGGCTACGGTCTGTACGTGGTCACGGCCCGCGACGGCGACAAGGACAACGGCTGCATCGTGAACACCGTCAGCCAGGTCACGAACACGCCCAATCGGATCGCGGTGTGCATCAACAAGATGAACTACACCTACGAGATGGTGAAGAAGACCGGCATGATGAACGTCAACTGCCTGTCCACCGAGGCTCCCTTCTCGGTCTTCCAGCACTTCGGCTTCCAGTCCGGCCGGGACGTGGACAAGTTTGCCGACTGCACCCCGCTCCGCTCCGACAACGGTCTGATCTTCCTGCCCAAGCAGATCAACGCCTTTATGTCCCTGAAGGTGGAGCAGTTCGTGGATCTGGACACCCACGGCATGTTCATCTGCACCGTGACCGAGGCCCGCGTCCTCTCCGACAAGGAGACCATGACCTACAACTACTACCAGGCCAACGTCAAGCCCAAGCCGGATACCGGCGTCAAGAAGGGCTGGGTCTGCAAGATCTGCGGCTACGTCTACGAGGGCGAGACTCTGCCCGAGGACTTCATCTGCCCCCTGTGCAAGCACGGCGCTGCGGATTTTGAGCCGCTGAGCTGAGCCCCAAAACGACCGAGCGCCCCGCGTACCGCATTGCGGTACGCGGGGCGCTTCGTTGATGAAGCCTTTATTTGCCTGTGCCCACGGACTGGCGGACCAGGGCGCGGTGCAGGCGGGCCTCCGCGATCTTGAGATCGCGCTCGGAGAGATCCGGCTTGGCCAGGAGGTCCCGGGCGCGGATCTCCGCCTCCTTGGCGCGTTCGACGTCGATCTCCTCGGCCCACTCGAAGGTGGTGGCCACCAGGCGGACCTTGCCCGCGTGGACGGCGATCATGCCGCCGATGCAGGCCGCGCGGCGCTTGCCCTCCGGGGTGGTGACGACGGCCTCGCCCATGCCGACCGGGGCCACGTAGTCGATGTGGCGCGGAAGGATGCCGATGACGCCCTCGACCGTGCGGAGGTCCAGCTTCTCGGCCTGCCCCTCAAAGGCCAGGCCGTCCGGCGTGACGATTTGCAGCTCGAAGGTCATTTGGCCTCACGACCTCTCTGATACTTCTCCACGACCTCGTCAATGGAGCCGGCGAAGAGGAAGTAGGATTC
>CAMHMK010000059.1 GCA_946186225.1 uncultured Clostridia bacterium | reverse complement strand
ATCCCGGCCGGCATCGACGACGGCCAGGCCTTCCGCATCTCCGGCCAGGGCAACGCCGGCGCCAACGGCGGCCCGAGCGGCGACCTGATGGTCACGGTCCGTATCCGCCCGCATGCCCTCTTCACCCGCGACGGGGCAAACGTCTACTGTGAGATGCCCATCTCCTTCGCCCAGGCGGCCATCGGCGCGGACATCGAGGTCCCGACCCTGGACGGCAAGGTCCGCTACAATGTGCCCGAGGGGACCCAGACCGGCACGACCTTCCGCCTCAAGGGCAAGGGCATTCCCTACGTCGGCTACAAAAACCGCGGCGACCAATATGTGACTGTCGTGGTTGAGACCCCGACCAAGCTGACCCAGCAGCAAAAGGACCTCCTCCGCCAGTTCGACACCGCCACCGCCGAAAAGGCCCAACCCAAGAAAAAAAGCTTTTTCGACAAGATGAAGAAGCTCTTCGATACCTGATTTTATCAAAAGATAAGGGGCTGTAAAAACCAGCCTCCGAAAAGAACAAGATCTCGTCCTACGGCGGGATCTTGTTCTTTTTTTGACTTTCCTTGTCAATGATATGATACGATTGGATGTTTGGCGACTCTGCTTATACGATGAACCTTTTATTTGAATTTCAGTATTACCTGACAACACCCCGATTCGAAGCAAATCTACACTTGCATATAAACGCATTTCCCGTTATAATAATGTCACAAAAGAAACTCCATCGGTAAAGGATGTGCAGTGAATGATTTATGATGTCCTTGTGGTCGGCTGCGGCGTGGTGGGAGCGGCCTGCGCCTACTCCCTCTCCCGCTACGATCTGCGCGTTGGGATTCTGGAGGCCTCCAACGACGTTGCCAACGGAACCACCAAGGCGAACTCCGCCATTGTCCACGCGGGCTACGACCCCCTGCCGGGCACTGCGATGGCAAAATTCAACGTTCTCGGCAACGCCATGATGCCGGACCTCTGCCGCAGGCTGGACGTTCCCTTCTCCGGCTGCGGCTCGCTGGTCCTCTCACTCGCGCCGGAGGACGACGCCGAGCTGCAGAAGCTCTACGCCCAGGGTGAGGCCAACGGCGTCCCCGGCCAGAGGCTCCTGTCCGCCGCTGAGACGCTGGCCCTGGAGCCGAACGTCAATCCCGACGTTCGCAGCGCCCTCTACGCG
This sequence comes from uncultured Clostridia bacterium, assembly GCA_946186225.1. Classification (GTDB taxonomy): domain Bacteria; phylum Bacillota; class Clostridia; order Oscillospirales; family Oscillospiraceae; genus JAFRPC01. Next base: position 9,512 of record CAMHMK010000059.1, on the reverse strand, counting down.
CCCTCCGGTGGGATCGTGAATCCCTGGGAGCTCTGCTACGCGATGGCCGAGACTGCCGTCCGCAACGGCGCGGACCTCCATCTGGAGTCCCCGGTGACCGCCATCGAGAAAAGCGAAGCAGGTTACCGGTTGACCACGCCGAAGGGCGTGTTTGAAGCCCGCTTCGTCCTCAACTGCGCGGGCGTCGCCGCCGACCGGATCGCCGCCATGATCGGCGACGAGAGCTTCCGGATCCAGCCCACCAAGGGCGAATACTTCCTGCTGGACAAGTCCGAGGGGAAGCGCGTGGGCCGCGTGATTTTCCAGTGCCCGACCAAGGCCGGCAAGGGCGTCCTCGTCGCGCCCACCGTCCATGGCAACCTGATCGTCGGCCCGGACGCCGCCCCCTGCGCGCCGGAGGACACCGCCAACACCCCGGCTGGGATGGCCTACGTGCGGACCTCGGCCCTGCGCTCGGTACCCTCGATCAACTTCCGCGAGAACATCCGCAACTTCGCGGGCGTCCGCGCGAACTCCGACCACCCGGATTTCATCCTGGGCGAGAGCCGTGCCGCGAAGGGCTTCTTCCACCTGGCCGGCATCCGCAGCCCCGGCCTGACCGCTGCCCCCGCACTGGGCGAGGAGGCTGTCCGCTGGCTCCGGGAGGCGGGGCTGGCCCTGACCGAAAAAGCAAACTTCCGGGACGGCCGCCGGCGCATCCGCTTCCACGAGCTGTCTGACGAGGAAAAGAACGAACTGATCCGGCAGGATCCGCGCTACGGGCGGGTCATCTGCCGCTGCGAGACCGTGACCGAGGGCGAGATCGTCGCAGCCCTGCACACCCCGATTCCGCCCACGACTGTCAACGGCGTCAAGCGCCGCGTCGGCGCGGGCATGGGCCGGTGCCAGGGCGGCTTCTGCGGCCCCAGGGTCCAGGAGATCATTGCCCGCGAGCTCGGAATGGACCAGACCGAGGTCCTGATGGACTGGCCCGGGACCTGGGTCCTCTGCGGAGAAACGAAAGGAGGCGCAAGCCATGACGAAGGCTGAGCTTGTCATCATCGGCGGCGGCCCGGCGGGACTTGCCGCGGCCCTCTCCGCCTGGGAGAGCGGCGTGAAGGACATCCTGATCCTTGAGCGCGACCGTCAGGCGGGCGGCATCCTCAATCAGTGCATCCACAACGGCTTCGGCCTGCACTATTTTAAGGAGGAGCTGACCGGCCCCGAGTACGCCGGCCGCTTCATCGAGATGCTTCGCGGCACGGACGTCCGCGTCCGCACCGACACGATGGTCCTCGATCTGACCGCTGACCGCATTCTGCACACGGTCAGCCCGGAGCACGGCTACGAGGCGATCCGGGCCGGGGCCATCGTCCTTGCCATGGGCTGCCGCGAACGGACCCGCGGCGCGATCTCCATCCCCGGCGCACGCTGCTCGGGCGTCTTCACGGCCGGCGCGGCCCAGCGCTTTTTGAACATCGAGGGCTACATGGTCGGCAAGCGCGTCGTGATCCTGGGCTCCGGTGACATCGGCCTCATCATGGCCCGCCGCATGACCCTGGAGGGCGCGAAGGTCCTGGCCTGCGTGGAGCTGATGCCCTACTCCGGCGGCCTGAACCGCAACATCGTCCAGTGTCTCAACGACTTTGACATTCCCCTCTATCTCTCTCACACCGTGACCGACGTCCGCGGCAAGGACCGTCTGGAACAAGTCACGGTCTCGAAGGTGGATGAAAACCGCCGCCCCATCCCCGGCACGGAGATGGTCTTCGACTGCGATACCCTTCTCCTGTCCGTCGGCCTGCTGCCTGAAAACGAGCTCTCCCGCCAGGCCGGCGTGGAGATCGACCCCCGGACCAACGGCCCGCGCGTCTGGGAGAACTGTGAGACCTCCATCCCCGGCGTCTTCGCCTGCGGAAACGTCCTGCACGTGCACGACCTGGTGGACTACGTGACCGCCGAGAGCATGCGGGCAGGCGAGGCTGCAGCGAAATTCATCCAGGCCGGCGGCGAGACCGGCGACGGCGTGGAGCTGCAAAACGGCGACGGCGTCGGCTACACGGTGCCGCAGCATTTCCGCAGGGACGTGTCGGACAAGCTGCAAATCTTCTTCCGCGTTCGCCGGATCTACCGCGACGCCTTCATCTCGGTCTATGACGGCGAGCGCCGAATTGCCCGCTTCAAGCGCGAGCATATGGCTCCGGGCGAGATGGAGAACATCACGATCCCTGCCATGTTCCTGAAACACATCACCGGCGGCCCGCTGACCGTCCGCATCGAGGAGGATTGAGCCATGAAGGAGCTGATCTGCATCACCTGCCCCAAGGGCTGTCATCTGAAGGTGGACGAGGAGACCTTCGCCGTGACCGGGAATTCCTGCCCCCGCGGCGCGGTCTACGGGGCCAATGAGCTGCGCAACCCGGTCCGCGTGGTCACCTCCACGGTGGTTCTGGAGAGCGAGAGCTTCCGCAGGCTTCCGGTTAAGACCGACCGCGCCATCCCCAAGGCAAAAATGTTCGAGGTCATGGCCGAGATCGCCAAGGTCCGCGTCCATGCTCCGGTCCGCGTCGGGGACGTGCTGATCGCCAACGTCGCCGGAACAGACGGCAACGTCGTGGCCACGAGAAGCGTCAAAGAATAAAGCCGAATCCGGCAGTACGATTTCAAAAGAAACGAGTATAAATTGGGAGGCAATCCATGGGCAAATACATTCTCTCCCTGGACCAGGGTACGACCAGCAGCCGGGCGATCCTGTTCGACAGCGAACAAAACATCGTCGCCCTGGCGCAGAAGGAATTCAACCAGTACTATCCCCACTCCGGTTGGGTGGAGCACAACCCGATGGAGATCTATTCCAGCCAGTACGCGGTCATGATGGAGGCCGTCACCGAGTCGGGCATCGACGTGACCGACATCGCGGCCATCGGCATCACGAACCAGCGCGAGACCACGATCGTCTGGGATAAGAACACCGGACGGCCCGTCTACAACGCTATCGTCTGGCAGTGCCGCCGGACCGCCGAGATCTGCGACGAGCTCCGCGCCCGCGGCCTGACCGACTACATCCGCCAGACCACCGGCCTGGTCCTGGACGCCTATTTTTCCGCCACCAAGATCAAGTGGATCCTCGACAACGTGGAAGGAGCCCGGGCCCGTGCCGAGCGCGGCGAGCTGCTCTTCGGCACGGTTGACACCTGGCTGCTCTGGAAACTGACCGGCGGCAAGGTTCACGCCACCGACTACACCAACGCCTCCCGCACGATGCTCTACAACATCCACACGCTCGAATGGGACGAGCGGCTGCTGCAGGAGCTTGGCATCCCCCGTTCGATGCTGCCTGAGGTCTGCGACTGCAGCCACGTCTACGGCACCTGCAACATCCAGGGCGTGGACGTCCCCATCGCCGGCATCGCGGGCGACCAGCAGGCCGCCCTCTTCGGCCAGGGCTGCTTCCGCACGGGCGACGCGAAGAACACCTACGGCACCGGCTGCTTCCTGCTGATGAACACCGGCGCGGAGGCCTGCGAGAGCAAGCACGGCCTGGTCACGACGATTGCCGTCGGCCTGAACGGGAAGATCGAATACGCCCTGGAGGGCTCGGTCTTCGTGGGCGGCGCGGTCATCCAGTGGCTCCGCGACCAGATGCGTTTCATCGGCGAGGCCCGCGACGCGGAATACTACGCCCAGAAGGTGCCCAGCACCGGCGGCGTGTATCTGGTGCCCGCCTTTACGGGCCTGGGCGCGCCCTATTGGGACATGTACGCCCGCGGCACCATCGTTGGCATCACCCGCGGTACCAAGCCCGAGCACATCATCCGCGCGGCCCAGGAGTCGATCGCCTATCAGAGCGCCGATCTGGTGACCGCCATGGAAAAGGACACCGGCGTCTCCCTGAACGAGCTCAAGGTGGACGGCGGCGCGAGCCGCGACCGCTTCCTGATGCAGTTCCAGGCCGACATTTTGGGCAAGCAGGTCCGCAGACCCATGATCCGCGAGACCACGGCCCTCGGCGCCGCCTATCTTGCCGGCCTGGCCGTCGGCGTCTGGAAGGACCGGGAGGAGATCGTCAAGCTCTGGCACTGCGATTCGACCTTCGAGCCCAGAATGGACGAAGCCGAGCGTGCCGAGCACCTGAAGGGCTGGTCCAAGGCCGTCGGCCGGAGCCTGCACTGGGCCGAGGACTGAAAACAGATCAAAAAAATCCGCCCGGGCGGCGGTGGGAGACATGCTTCCCACCGCCGCCCGGGCGGCTGTTATTGCCCACAGGGGATGATCAATAGGTCGTCTCCCCGTTGTGTGCGACCACGGTGACCGAGGTGACGCCGGGGATGGCCTGCACGGCAGCAGAGAGGGCGGATTCATCCTTGGTGCGGATCTCGGCGATCAGGTCCAGACGGTCCGCAGTCAGGCTGCGGGATTTGACGGTCAGGCTTTTGCAGAGGGGCTTCGCGGTCTCCACAATCGTTCCCTCGGCCTTCAGATCCGTGCTGGATACCAGCAGAAGAACCGGAGATTTCGCCGCGGGCAGGGCGTTGAAGATCCACAGCAGGACGGAGAGGACCAGACTGACCGCCACCGCGACCAGCGCCAGACCTGCCCCGCAGATGATGCCGATGGAGATGGCCCAGAACAGGAAGACCAGATCCAGGGGATCCTTGATGGCCGTGCGGAAGCGGACGATCGACAGAGCGCCGACCATGCCCAGTGAGATCACCACGTTGGACTGGACCGTCAGGATGATGGCGGCCGTGATCTCAGCCAGGGCGATCAGGGCCACGCTGAAGTTCTTGTTGAAAAATTCCCGGCGGCAGAGCATGCGATAGGCGAAAAAGACGTAGACGCCCAAAAGACCCGCGATGACCAGACAGGCGGCAATGGAGCTGATGGTCAGCTCCCCGGAGGCGTAGCCCTCCAGAAAGGATTTCTTGAAAATATCACCGGCACTCATCGTAAGAGTCCTCCCTCAATGTTGTAGGCGCGACACAGATAGTATTTGGAAAAGCCCGACCAGCGCAGGCTCTCCAGACCCAGGGCGTCATGGAGCCAGGATGGCAGAAGCTCGTCCCATTTGACCTCCAGGACCCCCTGACCGTCCGGCAGGACGGGGCGCAGGGCAAGGTCCGCTGCGAAAAAGCGGTCGATCTCCTGCGACGAGGAGATGGCCTCATCCAAGGTGATCCGGACGTTTCCGACCTGCAGAACGAAGGGCGTTCGCCGGTACTGAACAATGACCACGGGGCGCAGCGCACCGAGCCGCAGCTCCGTCAGCATCCGGTTCAGCAGCGGCCGCTCCGGCGCAGGAGCGGGAAGCTGTCCCGCCAGCAGCGTCTCGGCCTGGGCCCGGTCCAGGGAAACGGCCTCCTTCCGGGTCATACCCCGAAGCTTGCTCTTTTTTTCCAGGCGAATCACCGCATCGGAGCCGTTGTAGATGCGCATGCGGAATTTTGCCCGCGGATCGACCCCGTCCTCGTTTTCCCGAAAGCAGCGGTTTTCCGGGTCGTCGAAATAGACGCTTCGGATGTCATAGGCTCCGTTCGGCCCCGCGTGAGGGTCGGGCTGCAGCAGCAGCTTCAGCCGCTCCCGCTCCAACGCCAGCTCCGAGGGACCGCAGAGGTATTTGTATTCGTGGCGGTAGTCCAATGGGATCAGCCTCCTTCCGGCGCAAAGACCGCGGTGACAGTGGTTTCTCCCGCCGTCAGCGGCAGGCTGCGCAGGGCCTCCGCAGCGCCGTCCTCCCAGCCGACAAAGTGCCAGCCGTCAGCCGGCACTGCGGTCAGCGTCACCGGGTAGTCAGTCACGTAAGTACCGGACCAGACGCCCGCTGAAAGGTCGAGGTCCGTAGTGTTGATGCGCACCGTTCCGCCCGCCGGGTCGGAGACCCGGATGGTCACCTTGCAAGCCTCGCCGGTCAGCTTCAGGTTGTTCTGCAGGTGCAGGATGGCCCACTTGGGCCGCAGGCGCAGGAAGTCCGGCCAGAAAACGTCCTCCGTCAGATTCCATCGCTCCAGCAGAGGAAGGGCGTGGTCGTAGTTGAAATTGACGTTCATCAGGTCGAGATAGGCCAGGGAGAAGCGGCGGCGGAATTCCTCGTTTTGCAGCATCTGCTTGAAAACCGGCATCTCCACGAAGGGGACGTCCTCCTCGGGCCGCCGCGGCAGCTGGAAGGTGTCGTGCTCGGCCAGGTCCGTCTGGAAGCGCTTGGAATACCAGGTCACGCTGTCCATATCGTAGCACAGCCAGCGCCAGCGGCCGTCGTTCATCCCTGCCCCGTCGGTGGCTTTCGAACGCCAGACGCGGTAGTTCTTGTGGATGCCCCAATCGTTGTTGTTGCTGTACATGCAAAGCGCCATATAGTCGGCAAAGCTCTGGACGTCCATGCGCGCAGTGATCTCCTCCCAGACCGCCGGGGACGAGGGATCGGACTGCTCCAGCCAGTCAAAGAAGTCCAGATAGTCCTTCAGATCGGATTCCAGGCCGGTGTCCAGATTGCCGTTTTTAATGATGACCAGGTCCGCGGGGTCCACGCCGTAGCGCGCCTGGAAGTAATTGTCGTCGTATTTCTCTCGCAGATAGGTGGTGCTGTAGAACTCCCCGTTCAGGAAAACCTGCACCGGACGGGCGTCCTGGATCGAAAGATCCCGGTCCGCCGCGAGCTGCTGGACAAAGACGTCCGGATTCTCCGGCCGCGTGTAGACGGAGTGAGACAGCTGGGAGCCGCTGAACAACGGAACCGCAAAGGTGCTGCTCCCGCTGTAAATGGTTCGCGCGTAGAGGGAAAAGCGTTTGAAGATGTGGTCTCGCGTGGACGCGCCCTGGACCCGCATCCCGCAGGCCTGGGAGAGCACCGGTTTTCCGTCTGTCCCGATCAGGGTCAGCTCCGCATCCCGCTCCCAGCCCCGGCCCTTGTTCAGAAAGTTCGGCACAGGCTTTTCTCCGACCTGCCCGCCGGCCGCCCATTCGTCATAGGCAGGTCCGTTGACGAGGATCCCCTCGGCTCCGAAGAGATCGTCCGGATCTGCAACAATGGAGAGGATCTCCCCGTAGTCCGAGAAGTCTCCCACGAAATACACCGCGGTCAGCGGTCGGCTGAAATGCCCCTCGGCGTCAAAGGCAACGGCCCGTACGACCGTCCCCTTGTCCACCGGATCGGTGGGGTATTCCTCATTTCTGGTGGTCTGGTTTGGCTGATTCACCACGCGGTTCGGCTCTGCGCAGCGGTCTGTGATCGGGATCGGTCCGGTGTAGCGCGGGCTGTCGGAGGTCGGAAGGGAGCCGTCAAGGGTATAGCGGATCTCCTGCCCGTCTCCGGCGGTCAGCGTCAGGGCAAAACCGTCTGCATAGACGCCGTCGGCGTGGTCGGCCTTCGGCAGCTCCAGGGTCGGCAGGGGCACGGCCTGCGCGGTCTCGTTTCGGACCGTGGGCGTGCCAATGGCCGGAACCCAGCCGGAGGCCGTGTGTGTCATGGCGATATTCTTGTGAACGTCCGGCAATGTCACATGGTCGATCAGGGTGCCGGTCGGCGCGCTGAGCCAGACCGTCTCACCCGCGGAAAGGGAGAAGCTCAGGCTCGTTCCCGCTTTGCCGGAAACGCCGGTCCCATCGGCCCAGAGCACGACGGCTGCGCCGGGGGCAAGCTCCAGATCGCCCAAGCGGTGCCGGGTGCGTTTTTTGGAGCGGTTGGACAGATAATAGCCCTTGAGGTTGACGGTCTCGCTGCCGGTGTTGCACAGCTCGATGTAGTCCTCGTAGGTATTGCCGGTGTTGGGATCCTGCATCAGGCTGAAATTGGAGCAGCAGACCTCGCTGAGTGCGATCGGGGAGGGGTGCCGCCCGCCCGCTGCCCAGACACAGGCGGCTGCCAGCGCCAGAGCGCCCGCCGCGATCCCGGCGAACAGGATCTGATGCAGCCGGCTGCCGCACACACGGCGGAAGTAGGCACGCGGCCCGCCTGCCCGCAGAAAGCCGGTCAGCAGACCGATCAGGAGGCAAAGCAGCAAAAAGATCCCTGCGCCGGACAGCTTGGAGAGCTTGTCCGGAAACAGCAGCTCCACGGTCCGGTCAAAGCCCGGCAGGCGGGTGTAGATCCAGATCAGGGCCAAAAACGACCCGCAGGACAGGGCAATGACGGCCGGAAAGGTCCAAAATGGCCGCAGCTTTTTCCCCGGCGCCGCAGAAACCGCGGTGCCGAGCACTCCCCCCAGCAAAGCCAGGGCAATCAAAGCAAGCTTAAAAAGCATGACCGATCATCAAATACGCATCCGGTCAGCGGTCCAGCCAGCGGCAGGCGTTCAGAGCCGCGGCGGCCCCGTCCGAAACGGCGGTCGCCACCTGGCGGAAGGCCTTGGTGCGGCAGTCGCCGGCGGCAAAGATGCCCTCGGTCGGGGTGGTGCAGTCCTCTCCGGCCTTGATATAGCCCTGCCCGTCGAGGGGAGCAAGGGCGGCATAGGCCAGATTCTCCGGCTCGGTGCCGATGGCAAGGAAGGCCCCATCCACGGACAGGGAGCGCTCCTCGCCGGTCTCAGTGTTCCGGATGCGCAGGCCGGTCAGGGCTTCGTCCCCCTCATAGCCCACGCAGAGGGAGCTGTAGAGAATTTCGACGTTTTTCCGGGCGAGGACCTGATCGATCATCTTCTGCTCTCCGGTCAGGAAGGCCAGATTCTGGATGACCGTGACCTTGGCGCAGGTATCGGCCAGCAGGAGGATCTCCTGCAGGGCGGTGTTTCCGCCGCCGATCACCGCCGCGTGACCGCCCGCGTAAAAGGCTCCGTCGCAGACGGCGCAGAAGGACAGACCGTTGCCGATCATCTCCTCCTCCCGGGGCAGATTCAGGCGGCGGTGCCGCGCACCGGCTGCGATGATCACGGCGCGGCCCTCATAGCGGGCCAATTCGCCGATGACGACCTTCGGCGACCCGTTTTCGATGCCGGTCACAGTGTCCATCTCCACGTCTGCGCCCAGCGCCATGGCCTGCTCCAGCATCCGCTGGGCAAGGTCGTTGCCGGAGATGGTCTCGAATCCCGGATAGTTTTCCAGCTTGGGAGAAAACGTAATCTGACCGCCGAAGGTGTCCTTCTCGAGCACCAGGACGGTTTTGCCCGACCGGCGGGCATAAATAGCGGCGGTCAGGCCCGCCGGGCCGGCTCCGATGATAATGATGTCGTACATATCCTGCCTCCGTAAACGCTGTCCGGCACAGACGCCAAGCGTAGTTTTTTTCAAAATATTATACCATACCAGCGGCGTGCTTGCAACTCCAAATCCGATTTGAATGAAAATTTCGGGCCGGAACGAGGAAAAACGGAAAAAACAGTTTACAAACTTCGCAAAACGAGGTATCCTAATATATAATCGAAACAGAAACGGAAATCGAAGGGAGGCCTTCCTTTGCAAGTGATACGAAAAATTCTGTGCCTGGCCGTGGCAGTGACGCTGCTGATGACGATGGGGCTCTGGGCCTTTGCCGCCGATACTGCCCCGACGGACCAGCCGGCTGCACCCACCCAGCCGCCCACACAGCCGACCCAGCCGCCCAC
>CAMHMK010000058.1 GCA_946186225.1 uncultured Clostridia bacterium | reverse complement strand
AATTGTCCATGGTGTTTGTTCATGTTTCTCGTTGTTTAATTTTCAAGGTACATCGGCCTTGCAGCCTATATAAACTCGCGTGGTTTCATCGGTTTCCCTCAACCGCGGCGACCTTTATATATTAGCACGTCGCTTTTCGTTTGTCAAGAACTTTTTTCGTTTTTTCGAAAATTTCTTTTCATTGGGGTCGGAACCGAGGTCCCTTCCGCAACGCGCTCGCATATATTAGCACCAAAGCTCCGAAATGTCAAGCATTATTTTTCTTTTTTTCAAACTTTTTTTGTTTTTCTATTTCTTGTGCTCCGATACAGACCAGCCCACTACATATTGCCCCAATTCCGCATATCGGGTACAGCTTCTCCTCCGCGCAGCAGATCAGGCCGAGCAAAACCGGGAGCGCGGCGTCGTAGAGCTTCTGCGCCATCGCCGGGGCGGCGCGACCGCAGACGGCCCGCGCCGCAGCCAGCAGCAGAGCCGACAGGCTGAAGCCGCCGATCAGCAGGGCCGCAGAGACCAGGGCCTCAAACCGACGGACGACGCCCAGCACCGAAACGCTGCGCGACAGGGTCCAGAAGGCCTTCGGTCCCTGCGCCAGCGCCGGCGAGAGGATCCCTCCTGTGACCGCTGCTGCCAGCGCCGCAGTGACCGCAGCCCCAAGGGCAGCCGCCGGAACGGCGCGCCGTGGGCCTTCTGCCGGCAGGCAAAGCACAGACCCCGGCAGGAGCAGGGCGCCGCAGGCCCGGGCGGCGGCCTCCGGGCGCCAGGACGGCCGGAGCCATTCCGCCCGAAGCTGGGGCAGGCTGAATACCAAGACCACGCCGCCCAAGGCGGCAAGGATCGGGAACAGAACCGAAGCGCAGCGGGCCGGCGCTGTGCTTCCCCGACGGGCAGCTGTCCAAGCCAGCAGGGCCAGCAGGCAGCCCGGGAGCGTATGGCCGTCTGTCTGCGGGAAGGCGCACTCGCTCTCCCGCGCCGCCCAGGCCGCGAGCCCAGCCAGTGCTGCCGCCAGCAGCAGGGCCGACGCCCGGGTCACAGGCCGCTTCTCCCCCGGGGCACGGACGCCGGGATCGAACGGGACCTTACATATAATAAACAGAAGCGCGGAGGCCGCAGCTCCGCCGACCAGCGTCGGCAGCCAGCCCAGTCCGGGACAGAGCTGCAGGATCGGTACGGCCGCTGCGGTCAGCGCAAGGGCGCGCTCTCTACGGGACATCGACCCGATAGCCGCCGCGCACGATACGGAGGGTCGGCAGGACGGCCGGCTCGCCCGTCCGGACCGCCCCGCGGACGCGGACGATCGTCATGTTCGACGGATGGGCGGCGAGATAGTCTCCCACCTTCTCTGCGTCCAGACCCCGCGCCTCCGTCCGGTAGAGCCCCGCCGCAGGCTGGAAGGCGGCGGACTCCGTGACCTCTGTCACGGTCTGATCGTAGTCCTCTCCGGTATCGGTCACGACGATCTCCTCTGCCGTGGGGAGGAAGATCTTCCCTTGCGCCCCCGCCTGCAGGTCCGACAGGGCCTCAGACAAGGTCCGGCCCACGCCGCGCACCGCCTTGCCCACGTCGATCACATATTCTCCCCCGTCCCTGGTGACGATGACGGTCCGTACCGGGATCAGCTTCGCCGCGTCCGTCGCCCGGAAGGGCAGCAGCCCCAGCGCGACCGCAACGGCTGCAAGCAGCACAATTCCAAGCAGTTTTTTCATAAACCCTCCGCAGCTTCCTTGATGACACGGCTATTTTGTGCCAAAAACGGTAAAATCATGCGCCGGGCAGCCCATTTTTTTGCAATCGAAGGGGAAAAGATTCCCGAACTGCAATATCACCCGTTTTTCCAAGATTTGGAGGTTGCAATGGCGGACCTGCACCATATATTGTATGTAAAATTCTATAAATAACATATTGTTACTATTTTGTATCCGGCAAAAGAGACAGAAAAACCCGTCAATTTCCCAAAATTCAGCAAATTTTCACATTTTTATTGAAAAAAGGCTTGCATATTCCAAATGAATATGATACAATTGTTACGAATTGATACAAATTATGTCAATTGCTTGCGTGCCCGTGCGGCCAAGTTCTTCCTTCCCCGGTCGCCGCGGACAACCGCTTTTCGAAATGACTTGGAGGTATGTATGAAGCACAGATGGATCGCCCTGCTGCTGGTCCTCTGCCTCTCCCTCGGGATGATCGGCAGCGTATCGGCGGCGGATGACAGCTTCGAGGACAGCGTCGATCTCGACCTGCTTGTGGCTGCCGGCATTCAGATGTATCAGAATGTCGAGGCGCACTACGACACTGTCGCCAATGACAGCGGCGCCGTGGGTATGGGAATCATGGCCTGGCGTGCCGTAAAGGCACTGCAGCTGCTGAAGCGGATCTGCGCGGCAGACCCGGATCTCAGCCGGGAAACGTTGGGAGACGCCCTCTACCAGGAAGTTCTGACCACTGACGAGGCCGTTTACAATGCCAACGGCAGATGGATCGACTACGGCTGGCACTATCGTCTGTTCACGCCGGAAGAGATTGCTGCGGCGAAGTCCCTGATCTCCACCGACATCGGCATCGCCGCGCAGAATACGCAGGCGAAGGAGGACATCACCGCCCAGGTGAAAAACGGCTGGGCCAGGGGCATCCGCTCTGATGCCGCCCTGCTCTATTACAGCTATGCGGAGAATCACTACGGCTCCGGCGGCGTTCGGGTCTACCTGGCAGCCGTCCGCAAGGCCCTCGGTCTGGGCGAGGGTGAGCTGATCACCTCTCTGGAACAGTTCCACGCCGGCACGGTGGCCACCGCCTACTGCAGCGAGGACGTCAACGGAAAGTGCAATTGCGCCCGCTCCAGATGCTACCGCTTCATCAAGAATGACCTGGATTGGGACGCCGGAACGCCCGTCCTGCTCACGCAGCCGGTCCATGTCTGCCCCTGCAGCAGCTTTGTGGACATGCCCGCCGAACACAACTGGGCCCACGCCGGCATCGACTTCGTTGTGGAAGAGGGCCTGTTCAACGGCACCTCCGCCACCAGGTTCTCCCCGGACGGCACCATGACCCGCGCCATGATGGTAACGGTCCTCTATCGTCTGGCCGGCGAGCCCGCAGTGGACGGCATCAGCTGCTTCCGGGACGTGAAGCCCGGCGCATATTATGAGGCTCCCGTCATCTGGGCCACGCAGAACGCCATTGTCAACGGAAGCAGCTTCACCCGCTTCGACCCGGAGGGCAAGGTGACCCGCGAGCAGATCGCGACCTTCCTCTTCCGCTACGCCCAGTACACCGGGGTGGCCGGCTCCCTGAAGACCCAGGAGCTGACCGGGTTCAAGGACGTTGCGAAGGTTTCCAGCTTCGCCTATTACGCGATGATCTGGGCCACGCAGAACGATCTGGTCTGCGGCACGGGCGGATATCTCAACCCGCAGGCTCCCGCCACCCGCGCAGAGGTCGCCGCCATCTACATGCGGTTCTGCAACCGATTCAACTGATCATGCTTTTCTTGCCCGTCCGGGAGACCGGACGGGCAATTTTCTGCGAGTTGACCGGAAAGGCGTCGATTTTCGTCGTTTTTTGGAAATAGGGACTTGGCAAATCGGGGATTTATGATATAATACGGGAGATTAGATCCTGCGCTTGAATTTAAGTATCAGAAGTTGCGAAGGAGTTGATTGTATGCTCTCCGTTGTGGAAGTTACCACCAAAAAACAGCAGAAGGAATTTCTGGACTTTCCTCTGAAGCTCTACAAGGGCAATCCCTATTTCGTTCCCCCGCTCTACGGCGACGAAAAAAAGATGTTCCGCGCCGACTACGTCTATTATGACACCTGTGAGTCTGTCTTTTACAACGCCTACCGGGACGGCGAGATGGTGGGCCGCATCCAGGGGATCCTGCAGAAGGCCAGCAACGAGAAGACCGGCGAAAAACGCATCCGCTTTACCCGCTTCGATTCCATCGACGATCAGGCCGTGGCAAGCGCCCTCTTTGCCGCGGTGGAGGGCTGGGCAAGGAAGAAGGGCATGGACATCGTCTGCGGGCCGCTGGGCTTTTCCGATCTCGAGCGCGAGGGCCTTTTGATCGAGGGCTTTGACGAGCTGGCCACCTTTGAGGAGCAGTACAACTACGAATACTACGGCAAGCTGATCGAGGCCTGCGGCTACGGCAAGGAGGTCGATTGGGAGGAGCGGAAGATCTATCCCCCCGAGAAGGACGACGGCACGCTGGACAAGATGGCCGACTTCGTGATGAAGCGCTACAATCTCCATCTGGGAGAGGCCAAAAGCAAGAAGGACTTCATCCGCCGTTACGGCAAGGAGTTCTTTGCGCTGCTGGACAAGGGCTACAAGGACATCTACGGCACCGTTCCCTTCACCGAAGGGATGCGGAAAATGCTGATCGACAACTTCATGCTGATCATTGAGCTCAAGTATGTGGGCGTGGTGCTGGACGAGAATGACAAGCTGGTCATGCTGGGCATCCTCTTCCCCTCGCTTTCGAAGGCCCTGCAGCCCTCCGACGGCAAGCTGACGCCGGCGGCCATCGCGCGGGTCCTCCATGCGACCCGGCATCCGAAGCTGCTCGACTTCGGTCTGATTGCCGTTGATCCCGAATGGGCCAACCGCGGCGTGGCGACGATCGCCTCGGCCCACATTCTGCATCTGCTGCGCGAGCCCGGCATTGAGTACGCCGAGACAAATCTGAACTTAGAGGACAACCACGCGATCATCAATATGTGGAAGCGCTTCAAGGCTGTGCAGCACAAGCGCCGCCGCTCCTATATCAAGCGTCTGGAGGATTGACCGATGAAATTTGTGATCGACTGCCTGGGCGGGGACAACAGCCCCCGCGCAAACGTCCTTGGCGCGCTGCGCGCCATGGAGAAGCACGCTGATCTGAACGTGATCTTTGCCGGCGACAAGCCCGCCATCGTGGAGGAACTCCGCGCCGCCGGGGCCGGGGAGACCATGCAGGACCGGATCGAGATCCTGCACGCCCCCGACGCCATCTCCGGCGAGGATAAACCCACCGACGCCATTCGCCGCAAGAAGGACAGCTCGATGGTCCGGGCCTTCCAGGTCCTCCGGGACGACCCGAACGTGTCTGCCCTGGTCTCCAACGGCTCCACCGGCGCGCTGGTCGCCGGGGCGACCCTGCGCATCGGCCGCCTGCCCGGCATCCGGCGCCCCGCCTTCTGCCCGATTCTGCCGACCATGACCGGCAGCATCGTGGGCGTCTGCGACAGCGGCGCGAACGTGGACATTCTGCCCGAGCAGCTTCAGCAGTTCGCCATTATGGGAAGCCGGTATCTGGAATGTGCCTTTGGGATCGAGAAGCCCCGGGTGGCAATGCTGAACATCGGCGTGGAAACCGAAAAGGGCGACAACCTCCGCAAGACCACCTACCCCCTTCTGGAACACACGCCGGGGATCCACTTTGTGGGCAACATGGAGAGCCGCGACCTGCTGAGCGGGAACTACGATCTGATCGTCTGCGACGGCTTCGCGGGCAACGTGCTGATCAAGACTGCCGAAGGCGTGGCCATGGAGCTGATGAAAAAGCTCAAGCGGGATATTTACAAGAAGAACCGCTACAAGGCCGGGGCCCTGCTGATGAAGCAGATGTTCCGGGAAGAAAAGGAGTTTTTCAACTATCAGAACTACGGCGGCTCGGTGATGCTGGGCACCGTGAAGACCGTGGTGAAGGGCCACGGCTCCAGCGGCCCGGACGCCTTCGCCATCTGCGTGGAGCAGGCCTATCATATGCAGCTGGGCGGGATGAACGAGAAGATCGCCGCCTCGATGGCGGCACTGAGTCCGGAGGAATCCGAATAGAGTTCGTTTCCCCGTTGACAGTTTTGGCTTCCTGTGGTATGTTTACCACAGGAAGTTTTCCCGAAAAAACACACTGAAATCATCGAAAAGAGGTTTTTTATTTTATGTTTGATGACGTTTGCAAGATTCTGGCAGATCAGCTCAATCTGAATGCGGCGGACATTACCGCCGATTCCAAGCTCGTGGACGATCTGGGCGCCGACTCCCTGGACGTGCTGCAGATGCTGATGGTCATTGAGGACACGAAGGGCGTTACGATCCCCGACGAGGATCTGGCGGGCTTCCGCACCGTGGGCGACGTGGTGGCCTATTTGGAGCAGCATGCGTAATGGATATGCAATATGACGTTCTGATCGTCGGCGGCGGCATCGGCGGACTGATGGCGGCCTACGGGCTGCGCAGAAAGAATCCGAGCCTCCGCCTGGCCATTGCCGAGAAGGGCCGCATGGTTGAGCAGCGCGCTTGCCCCGCCGCGGGCGGGCGGCCCTGCGTCTACTGCCCGGTCTGCTCCATTACGAGCGGCTTTGCCGGAGCCGGCGCCTTCTCCGACGGCAAGTTCAACCTGGGCACCGCCTACGGCGGCACCCTGGGCGAGGAGCTGGGCGAGCGGCTTGCGATGCAGTATATTGACGCCGTCAGCGAGGTGCTGGACACCTTCACCCCGGCCGGCATCGAGATCAAGGAATACGGCTCCAACGAGGCCCTCAAGCTCAAGTGTCTGCAAAATAATCTGCGGCTGCTGGATATGAACGTGAAGCACCTGGGCACGGACAACAACCTGCTGATCATGAAAAACCTGATCGCATGGCTGCAGGCGAACGGCGTGGACCTGCTTGCGAACACCGACGTCCACAAAGTCGACCCCCAGGACGGCGGCTACCGCCTGAGCACGAATCGCGGCGAGCTGACCGCGGGCCGTTTGATCCTTGCCACAGGCCGCAACGGCGCAGAGTTCATCGGGGCCCTCTGCCGGCAGCTCGGGATTTCCATGAAGTCCAACGCGGTGGACATCGGCGTGCGCGTGGAGATGAAGGATGCGATCTGGCGCGAGTTCTCCAGTCAGATCTACGAGCCCAAGATCCTCTGCCGGACCAAGACCTTTGAGGACCGGACCCGGATGTTCTGCTTCAATCAGGGCGGCATCGTCTCCGCCGAAAACAACGACGGCGTGGTGACGGCCAACGGCCACTCCTTTGCCGACCCGGCCAAGAAGACCGAGAACTGCAACTTTGCGATCCTCTCCTCCATCCGCTTCACCGAGCCCTTCAACAATCCTACCGAGTACGCCCGGAGCTTCAGCAAGATGGCAAACCTGATCGGCAAGGGCAACGTCCTGGTCCAGCGCTTCGGCGATTTGATCCGCGGACGGCGGACCAACGACCACCGCCTGGGGCAGAATACCGTCATCCCCACCCTCAAGGCCACGGCGGGCGACCTGTCCCTGGCCCTGCCGCACCGGATCTTGACGAATATCATCGAAACGATCTACGCCCTGGACAAAGTGGCCCCCGGCACCGCCAACGACGACACCCTGCTCTACGGCCTGGAATCCAAATACTATTCCATCAAGCCCGTCCACGACGGGGATTTCCGGATCCATGACGGCATCTATCTGATCGGCGACGGCTCCGGCATCTGCCGCGGGCTGAGCCAATCCGGTGCGATGGGTCTGTTTGTGGCCGACCGGATCCTTGCCGACGGGAAAGGCTGATGCTGAATCTGTTCTGCCCGCGGGGCTTCGCCCCGGAGGTGCGGGCCATCGACTTTGACGCCCTTTGGCAGGCCGGCTACCGCGGCCTGCTCTTTGACGTGGACAACACCCTGGTCCCCCACGGGGCGGATTCCACCCCCGAGGTGGACGCCCTGTTTGCCCGGCTCCGCCGGATCGGCTTTCGCTGCCTGATCCTTTCCGACAACGGACCCGACCGGATCCGGCGGTTTTTGACGAACATCGACGCGGATTTCATCGACAACGCGGGCAAGCCCCGGAAAAGGGGGTACCGCGAGGCACTGCGGCGGCTGGAACTGCCGCCGCAGCAGGTCCTGATGATCGGGGACCAGGTTTTCACCGACGTGCTCGGCGCAAACCGCTGCGGCATCCCGTCGATCCTGGTCCGCTACATTGGCTGGGACCCCGCCGTCGATCCCGGCAAGCGCCGCCGGGCCGAGGCCTGGATCCTGGCCCACACCGAAACCCGGCCCGTCCGGCATCAGATGGACGGCTTCATACTGGAGGAGGCGAGAGCAAATGGCCAGACAGCGCAAGCTGTTCTGTGAGCGCAACGCTCTGTTCTTTGAAATTTCCCAAAGGAAGGGCATCCTGCTGCGGCATCTTTCCGATCTGAAAAGCGGCGACCGCTTTGCCGCGACCCGGTCCGACGAGCCTCTGCCCAACGTGCTGGCGGAGCGGGAGACCCACCTGATCAAGCGGGCCCCCGGCGTGGATCTGACCCTGCAGGAAAACAAGGCCGTCAACATCCGCCTGGCCTGCCAGCGGCTGAACGGTCTGCTGATCCGCCCCGGCGAGACCTTTTCCTTCTGGCGGACCATCGGCAGGACCACCAAGGCCAAGGGCTATCTGGACGGCCGTGTGATCGAGCACGGAAAGCTGGTCCCCGGCACCGGCGGCGGACTTTGCAACCTGGGCAACACCCTGCATTTGCTGGTCCTCCACAGCCCGCTGACCGTGACCGAGTTCCACCACCACTCCGACGCTCTGGCCCCCGACGAGGGGCCGCGGGTCCCCTTCAGCGCGGGTACCTCGGTCTGCTACAACTACATCGACTACCGCTTCCGCAACGACACCGACCAGACGGTCCAGCTCTGGATGTCCGTGGAAGGAGAAACCCTCCACGCGGCCCTGCGCGGCGAGCACCCGCTCGACGTCCGCTATGCCCTCGCGGAGGAGGACCACCACTTCCAGCGGGAGGGCGAGAAGTACTATCGCGTCTCCAAGATTTACCGTCTGACCACCGACGCTGCCAGCGGCGAGCTCCGGGAGAAGGAGCTGATCCTGGACAACCACTCCGAGGTCATGTTCGACCCGGCCCTGATCCCCGCCGACCTGCTGCGCTGATGAGGCGCATCCCAAAAGCCGTTCAAAGTCCCGCCGGGCCTTTTGACGGCTTTTTCGTTCCGCGGCGGAAGCAGCTTGCGATCTCAAAAAGGAAAGTATTTTTAATTTCTTTTCAGAAAAGAATGCAAAATTGATTGTTTTTCAAAAACGCAAGTAAAAGTGCTTGCGTTTTTTGGAAAGACGTGGTATCATTGTCCCAGCAAATACTGGGAGGTGCAAAAAATGGAGCATTATACCGCGATGATCGCAGACGTGGCGGATTCCAGGAAGCTCGCGCCGGAGGCGCGGGAGGCACTGCAGCTGCGGCTCGTTCGGGAGATCGACGAATTGAACCGGCAATTTGCCGATGCGCTGATCAAGCCCATCGCGTTCAGCGCCGGAGATGAGATCCAGAGCCTGTTCCGCAAGCCGGAGGCGGCGATCCTCTGCTGCCGGCAGCTGATCCTGCTCCTTGGAGACACCCCGATCCGCGCCGGCTTCGGCGTCGGCGGCTGGGAGGTCCGGGTTGCGGACGCGGGAACGACGGCCCAGGACGGCACGGCCTACCATCGCGCCCGTGAGGCCATCGAGGCTGCGGAGCAGTACGGCGAGTCGGTCCTGATTCGGTCGGGAGACAATCCCACGGACGCAGCGGTCAATGCCCTGCTTGGCGCGGCCCTGCGCATCTGCGCCGGACGGCGCGGCAGCCGGGTCCAGCAGGAGGCGGCGCGGGCATTGGAGCGCGCCTGTCCGCTCCAGGCAGACGGGGTGCCCGCGTGCGGGGCGGCGGCAGCGGTCCCGATCCCGAACGAGGCGGACGGCTTCTTCATCCGCTCGGGGATCGCCCGCGGGATGCCGATCCGGCTGGCAGCGCTTTTGAAGGTCTCGCCCCAGAGCGCCCGGGGCACGCTCAAGGCCGCGGGCGTCTATGAGGAACGAAATTTAACCATTGCAGCCCTCGGGCTGCTGCACGATCGGAGAGAGAGAACATGATACTGGTCTGTCTGCTGGCCGCGCATCTGCTGGCCGACTTTTATTTCCAAACCGACCGCATGGCCGGGGAAAAGCGCAAAAAAGCCGCGTGGGGCTTTGTCCACGCGGGCGTCGTTCTGGTCATATTTCTGGCGGTCTGTTTCATGCTGTATCGGCCCGGTCCGGCGGTTTTGGCTGCTCTGGCCATCGCCGGGACCCATCTGATCATCGATCTGAGCCGGTCCGCCTGGGACCGGAGGCACGCGAAGCCGACCCAACGCCTTGCCAGCTTCGTAACGGATCAGCTTCTGCACGGCGGGGTCCTGGTTGCGGCCTGGCTTATGGCAAGGCCCTTCGCCGGCGGGCTCGGCCTTCAGCTGGCCTGCTCGCCGACGGTGCGGGGGTCTGTGCTGATTCTGACCCTGCTGCTCGGTCTGTGCAAGCCGACGGCGATCCTGATCCGGCTGCTGTTGGACGCCGTGGCGGGCGGGAAGCAGGCAGCGGAGCAGCCGGAGACCGCCCCGGACGCAAACGCCGGGACTGTCATCGGCATCCTGGAGCGGATCATCATCGCCGTTTTGGTCCTCTGCGGCCAGTACGGGGCTGTCGGTCTGGTGCTGACCGCCAAGAGCGTGGCCCGGTTCAAGCAGCTGGAGGACCGGGATTTTGCCGAAAAATACCTGATCGGGACCCTGACGAGCCTGACTGTGGCCCTGATCGCCGCCGTGGCGGTAAAGCACGTGATTTGAGGCCGCGCAAAAAAGCTCCCCTCGGGCAGCACTTCATAAGGAAGTTGCTTTGAGGCGGCAATTGCCAGCTCAAAAGAATATGAAAACGGCGTGATC
>CAMHMK010000057.1 GCA_946186225.1 uncultured Clostridia bacterium | reverse complement strand
GCTTGAAAACTCGGTCAAATCTGGTATAATCAAAGAAAAATGCGGCATGCCGCCGCAGAAGGAGCTGCTATGATCATTCATTCTGTACTGGAACCATCCTTTGCCGCCTATGGCCGGGTCCTGACCGGCTACGACCTCTGCGACCTGCTCGCGACGCTGGACGCAGTCACGCCGATGCCGGAGACCGGCACGGCCTACGTGGCTGAGCAGCCGGAGCTGATGTCCCTGCCCGTGGCGCGGGAACTGGAAATCCGTGCTTTCGGCGGACTCCCGGTGGAGCTTGGCTGGTGCAACGGTCACAACACAAAGCTCAACTGTCTGGAATACCATCGCAGCAGTGAGCTGAACCTGGGCACGGAGGACTTCATCCTCCTGCTGGGTAAGCGGGAGAACATCGTGGAAGGCGTTCTGGACACGAAGACCGTCGAGGCCTTCCGGGTCCCGGCCGGCGTCTTGATCGAGGTCTACGCCACGACCCTGCATTTCGCGCCCTGCTCCGCGGCGCCGGGCCGCGGCTTCAAGGTCCTGGTGGTCCTGCCGCGGGGCACGAATCTGGCGAAGCCGGATATCGTCCCGCAGAACGATGAGGATCAGCTTCTCTGGGCCAGAAACAAGTGGCTCCTGGCCCACGCTGAGAGCGCCCAGGCCGGACGCGGAGCGGCGGTACGCCTGCGCGGAGAGAACATTGATCTCTCCGCCGATCTCTGATCTGCGCCGCGAAACGGAAAAGCATCCGTGCCTCCAACCCGGAGGCACGGATGCTTTGCGAAACGTGGCTTATACGGCCTGCAGGCCGCGTCTGGCGGCGCTGCTTTTCCGCAGCCAGAGCAGCAGGGGAAGTCCGAGCACGTACATGACAGCGGCCTCGCCCGCGCCGACGGAGAGGGCGTTCGCGCCCCAGGCCGTCAGGAAGGCCCGCTCGTTGTCAAAGAAGAAGGCGATCTCCGCGCCGACAATCATGGCGTTGCAGAGGATCGTCGGCAGGGGGATCAGCCAGGCAAGCCAGGGCTTTTTGTCCAGATTCCTGCCCATGCGCCAGGTGATCAGGCAGGCGATCAGGGTCGCGCTGGTGCCGATCAGAAAATCCCACGCGCTGACGAAGGAGTAGAGATTTGCCGCCATGCAGCCGACGACCATCCCGGGGATGGCGTAGGGCGTGAAGCAGCACAGAACCGCAAAGGCCTCTGCGATCCGGAACTGGATCGGACCGTAGGCAAAGGATGCGGTGGCGATGGTGACCGCTGCGTAGGCCGCGGCGAGCACGCCCGCAAAAGCGAGCTGTTTGGTGTTGAATTTCATGTTTTCTTCCTCCAAAAGAAAAAGGGCGCACAGCGCCCATCATTTTTTCGCCCCGGGGCTTTCCCCGCGGCAACTCCATAGTTTTGTTTACTGACAGGATGGTTGCGAACTGTCATTTTCAATTGAAGCCCTGTTATTCTATCAGAGATCTCGGGAAAGTCAAGAGAAACCATCAAAAATGTAAACAATTTATAAAAAGATTTTGAAATCCCTTTTTTCCGGGCGAAAATCGTGTATAATGCGGAAAAAAGATACGGTGAAAGAAGGTGAGGGACAGTGCTTCAAATCCAGAACATCCGAAAGGTATATAAAACCGGCACGCTGGTGCAGACGGCCCTGAACGGCGTCAGCCTGAACCTGCGTGACAACGAATTCGTGGCCATCCTCGGTCCCAGCGGCTCCGGCAAGACCACCCTGCTGAACGTGATCGGCGGCCTCGACCGCTATGACAGCGGCGAGCTTGCCATCAACGGGGTATCCACGAAAAAGTATACGGCCCGCGATTGGGACTCCTACCGCAATCATACGGTCGGCTTCGTCTTTCAGAGCTACAATCTGATCCCGCACCAGACGATCCTCTCCAACGTGGAGCTGGCCCTGACCATCAGCGGCATCTCGCAGCGCGAGCGCAAGCAGCGCGCAACCGAGGCCTTGCGGCAGGTCGGTCTGGGAGAGCACATGCACAAAAAGCCCTCCCAGCTCTCCGGCGGACAGATGCAGCGCGTGGCCATCGCCCGGGCCCTGGTCAACAACCCGGATATCCTCCTGGCAGACGAGCCCACCGGCGCCCTGGACAGCGAGACCAGCCTGCAGGTCATGGACCTGCTCAAGGAAGTTGCCCGGGACCGCCTGGTCGTCATGGTCACCCACAACCCGGAGCTGGCGGAGGAGTATGCCACCCGCATCGTCCGCCTCAAGGACGGGAAGATCATCGACGATTCTGACCCCTTTTCTCCGGAAGCAGAGACCCCTGCAGTGCACAAAAACATGGGTCATTCCTCCATGTCGATGCTGACTGCCCTGAACCTGAGCTTCCACAACCTCTGGACCAAAAAAGTCCGTACCCTGCTGATCGCATTTGCGGGCTCCATCGGCATTATCGGCATCGCCATGATCCTGTCCATGTCCAACGGTGTGAACCGCTACATTCAGACCGTGGAGGAGGATACGCTGAAGAGCTACCCCTTGCAGATCACAAATTCCAGCTTCAACCTGGCAAACTTCATCCCAAACGCCCCCGGCGAAACGCAGGCGGAGGACGCCGAGGTTCATGAGCGGCACACTGTAACGAGCCTGCTCTCTACGGTCTCGGTCAACGACCTGGCCTCCCTGCGCGCCCATCTGGAGAGCGGGGAGACCGACGTCTACGACCACGTCCAGGCCATCGAATACGGCTATGGCATCACGCCCCAGATCTTTACGCTCACCGAGGATTCGGTCCGTCAGGTCAACCCCGACCGCAGCTTTGCCGCGATGGGCTTTTCGATGGCGGACGGCATGAGCAGCCTCTTCTCCGCCATGACCAGCACCGACTCCTTCCATCCCATGCCCGGGAATACGGACCTCTATTTGGGCCAGTACGACGTCAAGGCCGGCCGCTGGCCGGAGCGCTGGAATGAATGCGTCCTGGTCCTGAGCGCCGGCGGCATGGTCTCCGACCTCGCCCTGTATACGATGGGCGTGAAGGATCCTTCCGAGCTTGAGGCCATGGTGCGCGCCTTCGTCGAGGGCGGCCAGATCCCGGACCCCGGCAGGGAACAGACTTACCGTTACACAGATTTCACCGGCATCCGCTTCCGCGTTGTGCCGGCGGCGAGCTTCTACGTCTATGACGAGACCTACAAGGTCTGGACCAACCGCTCGGACGACGAAAAATACCTTCGCAGCATCCTTGCCGACGCGGAGACCCTGGAGATCGTCGGCGTCGTCCAGCCCAGGGAGGAGGAGAGCAACCCGACCCTGCGCATCGGCATCTGCTATCCGGCGGAGCTGACCATGCATCTGATGCAGGCCGCAGCGGAGAGCGACATCGTCCGTGCCCAGCAGACCGACCCCCATACGGACGTCTTCACGGGCCGGGGCTTCGGGGAAGCGCCAAACGAGGGCGACGTGGACATGAGCGGCCTCTTTACCGTAAATGAGGACGCGCTCAAGGAAGCCTTCCAGATGGACGGAGACCTTCCGCTCTTTGACCCGGAGAAGATAGACTTCTCGAAGTTCGACCTCTCCCAGATCGACCTCTCCAAGACCGTGGACCCCTCGGCCTTTGCCTCGGCCATGCCGGGTCTGACCCAGGAGCAGCTGGCCAGTCTCTTTTCCGGCATCAAGCTGAATCTCTCCTCTGACCAGCTGGAGGCCCTGTTCTCGGAACTGGCCCAGGGCTATGCAGCCTATCTTCGATCCGATCCCTCCACCGATTACACGAAGCTTCCGGAGGCGATGATCGGTTATCTTCGCTCCGGCGCAGCCGCTGAGCGGATCCGGACCGGGATCCAGTCCGCCCTGGCCGACAACAACGCCGCCATGATCACGCAGGACGAACTGATCGCGCTGCTGCAGGATGTTGTGGCTGAATATCCGACCTATCTGGCGGAACAGGGCCTGGATACGGACGGGGTCCCCCTGGCATATCTCGGTCAGTATCTGAGCAGCGAGCAGGGGCAGACGGCGCTGAACAAGGCGGCCGCCGACCTCAATGCGCGGGCCGAGCGCTTTCTGCTCTCTCCGGCGCAGCTTGCAGTCATTGCCGGCGACCTGATCTCTGACTACTCGGCCTATGCAGCTGAAAACAACCTCCCCAGCCCGGAAACCCTGCAGACCTCCCTTGCCGGCTATCTCTCGGGGAAAGAGGCCGGCGAGATGATCCGCAGCACCCTGCTCTCCGCCCTGGATACCTCTGATCTGGAGCGGCAGGCCAAAAACCTCTTCGCGGGCTTTTCCTATCAGCTTGCCGATGCCATGAACGCCGCCGCCGGTCAGATGGCGGAGACGGTTGGCGCCGCAATCCGGGACACCCTCCAGAGTCAGATGGAGACCCTGGCCGAGGACCTCGGCGAGCAGCTGGAATCCGCGCTGAAGATCGACCCCGAGACCCTGGCGGATGCCTTCTCCATGAACATGGATCCCGCGGAGCTCCGCGACCTGATGACAGCGCTGATCTCCCGCCAGAGCAACACCTATGACGGGAATCTCCATACCCTTGGCTTTGCCGAGGAGGAGCGCCCGGATTCCATTACGATCTATCCCCGGGACTTCGAGGGAAAGCGACGTGTCAAGCAGATCCTGGAGGACTACAACACCCGCATGACCGAGACCGGCCAGGAGGAGAAGGTCATCACCTATACCGACGTGGTGGACACCCTGATGTCCTCCGTTACCGACATCGTGGATGCGATCTCCACGGTCCTGATCGCCTTCGTGGCGATCTCCCTGGTCGTTTCCTCCGTCATGATCGGCGTCATCACCTATATCTCCGTTCTCGAGCGCCGCAAGGAGATCGGCATTCTCCGCGCCATCGGCGCTTCGAAGCACAATATCTCCACGGTTTTCAACGCAGAGACCTTCATCATCGGCGGTCTGGCGGGTCTGCTGGGCGTGGGTATCACCTACCTGCTCCTGATTCCGGCCAACAGAATCATCGCTTCCCTGGCAGGACAGGTCGACATCCGTGCCTATCTGCCTCTGACGGCTGCGGGCATCCTGGTCGCCCTGAGCATTGTGCTCACCCTCCTCGGCGGTCTGATTCCGGCCCAAAAGGCCGCCCGATCCGATCCGGTCTCAGCGCTGCGGTCCGAATAAGCCCGCGGCCCGCGGATAACGGAAGCCCCTGCCCCGCGGCGATCCAAGGCATCCATACCAAGAACGCGCCCGGCACCGATTGGTGCCGGGCGCTGCGTTAGCTTGGGGGCTTCTGTGTTCCGTCGCTGCCGCCGATTACAGGGTGGTGTAGTAGGTGGCAGAGCCGGAACCGCCGCTGGTGTACTTCCACAGGCTGATCGTGGTGTTGGAAGCGGAGTACATCATGAAGTAGTTGGAGCTGGAGAAGGCCATGTAGGGATAGCTGCTGCTGGCGCTGTTGTAGAGGTTGACGGCAGTGCCGTTCATGGCCAGCGACCATCTGCAGTAGCTGGTGCTCAGGCTGGTGCGGCTGTACAGATAGCTGCGATAATTGCCCAGGTAGGTGCCGGTGGACTTGTTCTTGAAGGTGTAGTAGGAGCCGGAGGTGCCGACGGTGAAGACGTAGGCGTTGGGCACGTTCGTCAGCGTGTTGCCGCTCAGGCTCATGCCGGTGGAGGCCAGGGCCACAGCGCCGCCGCAGGAAGCGGACTCATACTTGGTGTTGCCGCTCAAACCCTTCATCGCATACAGGTCGGAGCCGGTGCCGCAGGTGATGACGTAGTCGCCGGTCCAGGAGCTGGGGGCGGAGGTCACGAGCTGGTAGCCGCCGGTGCCGGAAGTGGTCTGGGTGTAGGTGTACAGAGCGTACAGCGTCAGGCTGCCGGAGGTGGTCACGGAGATGCCGCCGGCGTAGGAGGTCGGGGCAGTGGTCGTGGCGCTTACGGTGGAGGTGGTCCAGCCGACGAAGGTGTAGCCGCTGGGCGCGCCGGCCGTGGGAAGCGTGAAGGCTTCTTCGGGCGCGACGGTGATCGGGCTGATCGCAGCCACGCCGGACGGGACGGAGAAGCTCACGGTATAGGTCGTGGTGGGCTCGGTGGGATCAGGCTCGGTGGGATCGGGCTCGGTGGGATCAGGCTCGGTGGGATCGGGCTCCGTCTGCGCGGTGATGGTGGTGGAGTAGTAGGTGGTGCCGCTTGCGCTTGCCTTCCACCAGCGGATGTTGGTGTTGGCAGAGCTGTTGGACCAGAAGTAGTTGCTGGAGGTGGTGAAGCCGAGGTACGGATAGGAGCCGCTGGCGTAGTTCTTGGCGGAGCTGGCGTTGGAGCCGACGCCCATGGTCCATCTGCAGTAGCTGGAGCTGTAGGTGGTGTAGCCGGCCAGATAGGAGCCGGAGGTCATGCCCAGATACATGCCGGTGGTCTTGCTGCGGATGGTATAGTAGCTGCCGGTGGCGGCAACGGTGAAGACGTACTTGTCAGCCACGTTGCTCAGCTTGGAGCTGCTCAGACTCATGCCGGTGGAGGAATAAGCGGTGCGGTTGGTGGTGGACTCGATGGAAGCGCCGTTGGAGGACGGGGTCATGCCGGTCAGCACGTAGCTCGGGGAGGAGCCGTAGGTGATGACGTAGTCGCCGGCCCAGTTGGACGGAGCGGAGGTGACCAGGTTGTAGGTGACAGCGCCGGTGCCGCCGGAAACGCGGGTGTAGACCGCATAGAAGGTGGTGTTGGCGGTCGGGGTGTAGGAGGCGCCGGGCGCGTAGTAGCTGGGCTTGGTGGTGGTCTCGGAGACGGTGCTCAAGGCCCAGCCGACGAAGGTGTAGCCGTCATAAGCGGTGGCGGTGGTGGGCAGGGTGGCTGCGTCGCCGGAGTAGACGGAAGCAGTGTTGACCGTGGTGCCGTTGGCCTTGTAGGTCAGGGTGTAGGTGGACTTCGCGGCGAAGTTGATGCGGACCGTGCAGTTGGAGGACGGGGTGACCGTGAAGGTGTTGCCGTTCTGCACGACGGTGGCGGAGCCGGAGGTCACGGTGTAGCCGGCGGCGTAGTAGCCGGTCTTGGGGGTGGCGGTGATGGTGTTGCCGGAGACGGAGACCGTGCCGTAGGAGGTGTTGTTGGAGGTGGCGGTCACGGTGTAGGAGGTGGTGGAGCCGAACAGAGTCCAGGTGGAGTGCGCGGTCTGGACGCAGTCAACGTTGCCGTGGCCCAGATAGGTGTCCTCGTCGGAAACGACGACCGGGAACGCGACCTTGTTGGACTTGGCGCTGGACTCGGAGTAGGACTTGTAGGCGGGGTCCCACTGGCAGCCGAGGTCAACCTGGGACTGCTCAATGGCGTAAGCGGCGGTCTTGCCCTTCTGGATGTAGCTCATGATGGACTGGATGCTCTGCAGCTCGCCCTTGAAGGAGACGGACTGAGAGTAGCCGTAGACGACCTCAACGCCCTTGGCGCGCAGGCCGGTGAACATCTTGTCGGTGGCCATGCCCAGGCAGATGCCCATGTAGAGCAGGGAGTTGGGGGCGTTCTGATCCATGTGGGCGGCAATGCAGTCGCCGTTGACGTAAGCGTAGCCGGAGCCCTTCATGGCGTTGTAGTAGGTGCCGTAGGTGCCGGTGCGGGCAGCGGTGTCGGTGGAGGTGACGCCGGCGTTGGTGGTCAGGCAGAGGTAGGAGGAGTTGGCGCGGGAGGTGTAGTCGCCGTTGGAGCCGGAGTAGTCGGTGGTGCCGTGGGAATCGAAGATGACCAGGCCGCACTGCTCAAGCGTGTTGGCAATGTTGTCAACCGTGGCGTTCGTCATGGAGTAACGCATGCCGGTGCCGCCAGTGGCGCCGTAGAGGTTCTGCCATACGGTCTTGTAGTAGGGGGAGTAGCTGGTGAAGGAAGAATCAGAGTAGCTGGAACTCGACTCCCAATAGGGCTGAATCAGGCCGATCTTGGTGGAGCTGGGGCTGCCGCCGCGGGTCTGGGAGAAATCCTGAACCATGGCCTCGGCTTCAGCCTCGACGCGGGCGATCTCTTCTGCGCTGGGCTCATTCTCGGTGTTGTGCAGCTCAGCCTCCATGCGGGGGTCGTAGCAGCAGGGGATGCCGACGGTGGTTTCCCAAACCAGGAAGTTGCCGTTCTGCTGAAGGGTGCCGGGAACGTAGGT
Source organism: uncultured Clostridia bacterium (assembly GCA_946186225.1). GTDB lineage: Bacteria > Bacillota > Clostridia > Oscillospirales > Oscillospiraceae > JAFRPC01. The sequence goes on along the minus strand of CAMHMK010000057.1, from coordinate 2,704 downwards.
CTTGGAGCTCTTGATCGCGTCGATGACCTGGGGGATCATGTTGACGTAGTCAGCTTCCTGCAGCTTGGCTACGCCGCCCATGGGCTGTGCAGCGTTTGCCTTCGCAATTTCAATCTTGGCGAAGACGTCGTTATCCAAAGCTGCGTTTTCCGATGCGGTGAATACGTGGACCCTCTTGGCGTTGGTGGTTTGCGCTGCCGCAAAAGTCGGGAACAGGCCCAGAACGAGGACCATGACCAACAGGACGGCAAGCAGCTTTCTCGTGTGTTTGTGCATACTCTTTTCTCCTTTAAATAATTCTCATTCGGCGGAATTTCCAATTTGTGGCCGTCCGCCTCGACCACCCCTCAAATATACCATGCTTTTTATGAAAATTCAAATCTCAAAACTCTACAAATATCACCACCTGATTTTATGAATAATATTTGTGATATGCACTGATTTCTTGAATTGTATGCACTAATAATTGAATATTGACAAAAATGTCTATTATGAATATCCAGACTTGTACATTTTAACGAAACGGCCTTACAACCCGGCTTGTTTGCCGATGCGGAAGCCGCACCGCCGCCGTTTCGGGATTGACAAAGGCTGCTGCATTGTGTAAGATAAAAAAACAAATGCAATTGTTAAACTGGGAGGGAATCGTCCCCTGTGGGGACGGAACGATGAATCTTTTGGATTTACTGCTGCTCGGCGTCGGTCTGAGTATGGACGCTTTTGCCGTGTCCGTCTGCAAGGGCCTGGCCACGCGACGTGCGAGCCTGAACAATATGATGACCTGCGGCCTCTGGTTCGGCGGCTTTCAGGCGCTGATGCCCCTCGTGGGCTTCTACCTGGGCAGCCTCTTTGCCGAGGCCATCGAGGCGATCGACCACTGGGTCGCCTTCGTTCTCCTGGCCCTGATCGGCCTGAATATGTTGCGGGAAGCCTTCTCCGGCGAGGCGGAGGACGTCAACGCGGACTTTTCCTTCCGCACCATGCTGACGATGGCGATCGCCACCTCCATCGACGCGCTGGCGGTGGGAATCTCGCTGTCCATGTCCGGGGGCGTGAACATCTGGCAGGCCATTGCGATCATCGGCGTCACGACCTGCCTGCTCTCGATGCTCGGCGTCAAGCTGGGCTCCGTCTTCGGCGACCGATTCGAAAAAAAGGCCCAGATCGCCGGGGGCGTGATCCTGATCCTGCTTGGGCTCAAGATCCTCCTCGAGCATCTGGGAGTTCTCTGATCTTTCGTTCGATATAAAATGATAAGGAAGAACCGCCATGAACCGAGACCAAACCACGGATATCCGCCTGATCGCCCTCGATCTGGACGGGACCCTGCTCAATACCGAAAAGCGACTCTCTGACCGCAACCGGGAAGCCCTGGCCCGCGCAGCCGCTGCGGGGATCGAGATCGTGCCCACCACGGGCCGCTTCTTCGACGGCATACCGGAGGTCGTCCGGACCCTGCCCTTCCTCCACTACGCCATCACGATCAACGGGGCGGCGGTCTTTGACGTCTGCCGCGGGGAGAATCTCCTGAAGGCGGAGCTGCCCCTGGTCCGGGCCATGGAGATTCTGGACTACATGGACAGCCTCCCTGTCCTCTACGACTGCTATCAGGATAACGCCGGCTGGATGTCCCGGGCCATGTGGGAGCAGGTGGAGGCCTACGTAGGGAATCCCCATTCCCGCAAGCTGGTGCGGGAGACCAGGCAGCCGGTCCCGGACCTTCGGACCATGCTCCGCGAGCGGGGACGGGACGTGCAGAAGCTGCAGGGCATTCTGAAGGACCTCGACCTGCGCGAGCGTCTGATCCGCGAGCTGCCCGAGCGCTTCGCGGGCCTGAGCGTCACGAGCAGCTGGGAGAACAACGTGGAGATCAACGACGCCGAAGCCCACAAGGGACGCGCCCTGCTCCGCCTGGCCGAACACCTCGGCCTGCGTCCGGACCAGACGATGGCCTTTGGCGACGGCCTGAACGATCTGACCATGCTCCGTGCCGCCGGTCTCGGTGTGGCGATGGGAAACGCCTGCCCCGAGGCCCTGGCCGCCGCAGACGTCGTGACCGCCGACTGCGACCACGACGGCGTGGCCGCGGCGATCGAAAAATATATCTTTGCAGAATAGGAACGCACAGGAAAGGAGAACATCATGTTTTTGTTTACACTGATCTTGGCAATCCTCGCCAGCGCTCTGGTTTACGGCGCCGGTCGTCTGCGCGGCCTGGTAAACCTCGCTTACGTAATCGGCCTCCTCACATTGATCTTTGGCGCGTACGGCTTTTTTCTCGGGGTTCCGCTCGCATCTGATTCCGTCCAACTCCGCATGTCCGACGCCCTCGATTTCTCTATGCTCAACGGTAGTTTCCTTCCGCCGCTCCTGGTCGGAGCCGCCCTGGTCTATTTCTGCGGGTGCGCAAAGGATTATTACCGGAACGAGAAGGACCGCGACGCCAGCGCAAGCTTACAGCGCAACACGGTCATCGCCTACCTCGTTTTCGGCCTGTCCGTGGTGATCGCGCTGACAACGCTCGATTGAAGTTGAGAACTGTCGGTATCCCTTCGGGATGATTGAATTCGGCTGTGCCAATCGTATCAAAACGCCCCCTACGACTGTTCCGACCCTGCCAGCCCCGATCAAACGCGCATGCATTCCGTGATGCCCTGTAATAAGGACGGTCCTGTGATTGGTTTTCCAATCACAGGACCGTCCC
>CAMHMK010000056.1 GCA_946186225.1 uncultured Clostridia bacterium | reverse complement strand
AAGCCGGAGAAATCCTTGACCTTCGCCCGCTTCGGGATCCGTTTCAGGGGGTCGTAGCGATAGTGGCGGCAGCAATCCTCCGCCCGCACAAAGCCCTTCCGCGGGCAAAGCAGCTTCCCATTGGAGGCAAGGCCCGCGTTCTTGCAGCAGGCGCACATTTTATCGTTGTCTTTCCGAAACAGCATTTCAAGCACCCTCGATTCGGCGTTTTTCTGTATTATAGCACATCTGCTTTTGATTTCCAACGACTTTTTTGCAAACCGGCAAAAAATGTCAGCAGCCCGAGCAGTCCGGCCACAGACGCCGCCCCGAAGCCCAGCCGGGATGCGGCAGATTCCGGATACAATAGGGGCAGGAGGGCGAAGGCCAGCAGACCGGAGATCGCCGCCTGGGTTGCCTTGCCCGCCAGATACCGTCCGAGGGGGAGACCGGCGTCCAGCAGGGCGTCAGCTGCCTGGAGGTGGACGCAGCATCCGCCCCAGCCGGTGAGGACAGCCGCCAGCAAAAATGCAAGCGGACGGGGCAGGGGCCGCAGACCAAGCACGCCGGTCGTCAGCTCCAGGGTCCCGGTGATCAGCGCGCCGGCCCATGGCGGCACAGGCAGGTCGGAGGGCAGAATCGCCGCCTGCAGACCCGAGAAGAGAATCACGTTCCCACAAACCCGGAGCAAGGCAGTCACCCCGTCGAAGACTGCAGCCGGGATCTGCGGCAGCAGCGGCGCTTCCTGCACCTGCGCAGATCGCCGCGGCGCAAGCTGCCGGCGCGGGGCCCAGAGCAATCCGGTCAACAGAGCGGAGAGGACCGTGATAAACCACAGCCAGAGACCGAGTCTCCCGTCTCCCAAAACCGAGGCTCCCACGGCCCCGATCAAAAATGCCGGACCGGGGTGGTTGCAGAAGGCCGAGACGGTCTGAGCCTCGTCCGGGCGGAGCACGCCCTGTTTGCAGAGTGCCGAAAGACTATGAGCCCCGAGGGGATATCCGCCCAAAAGACCGGTCAGCAGGGGGACCGCCGCTTGGCCGGGCAGACAAAACCACCGCCGCATGATCCTGTCCAACGCTTCTCCGAGCGTTTCGGCGCCCCCTGCACGCAGCAGGAGACTGGAAAGGACGCTGAAGGGAAACAGAGCCGGGATCAGCACCTGGCCGCAGACCGGGATCGCCGCGCGTACCCCTGCCTGCATCGCCCTGCTCCGGAACAGCAAAGCCGTCATTGTAAACAGAATTATCCACAGTCCGAACCGACGCGGCTTCATGCCCCCACCTCCGGAACCCAACTTATGCAAGTTTGCCGCCGGCCTTGCATAAGCTGTTCCAGAATTTTCGGTGAGGTGAGGCCAGATGCGGAGCCTTCGCAGGCGGGTGCAGGAGATTTTGAATGCCGCGGACTTTCCGGCGGAGATATTCACGGGCGTTCCGGTGGTGGAGGTGCATGGAGATACCGAGGCCCTGGTGATCGGTCACCGGGGGATCGTCTCCTATGCACCGGACCGGGTGGTGATTGCCTCCGCGCTCGGTCCGGTTACGGTATCCGGAACCGCGCTCACGGTCTACCGCATGAATCGGGAGCGGATCCTGCTCCATGGCAGAGTCACCGCAGTCACGGTGGGGGAGGGGGAACCATGCTGAGATCCTTCCGCGCCTGGATGGAGATCGAGATCACAGGGGCAAACCCGGAGCGCTGCCTCAACCGCTTCGCCCGGAAGGACCTGGCCTTCTGGCGTCTGCAGACCGACGGTCCTTTCCGTCTGACTTGCCGCGTGTATGCGAGCGATTGGCCTGCGGTTCAGCGGGAGCTCAACGCGGCCCTGTGCGTCGGGAAGATCCTGCGCAGAGGCGGCCTGGCCCAGACGCTCTCCGGTCTGCGTCATCGAAAGGTCCTGGTGGTTGGTTTGATTCTGGCTTGGGGCATGGCATTTGCGGCCCAGTATTTCGTCTGGTTCATCCTGGTGCTGCCCTCCGATCAGATCCCGGCAGAACGCATCCGGAAGGCCGTCGCCGAGGAGGGCGTCCGATTCGGCGTCTGGGGCCAGGGCCTGGACACCCAATGGCTGAAAAACCGGATGCTGAACCGGATCCCGGAGCTCCGTTGGCTGGGCGTCCACACCGAGGGCGGTATTGCCGTCGTGGATTATTCGGTCCGGGATGAGCCCCCTGCGGAGGGTCAGCCGCTCACGGACCCGGCCAACGTCGTGGCCACCCGGGACGGGGTGGTCCTCAGCCTGACGGTCCATAACGGGCTGGCCGCCGTGGAGCCCGGCCAGGCGGTGACGGCGGGCCAGCTCCTGGTCTCCGGCATGATCGACTGCCCGACCCACACGCAGATCACCCGTGCGTCCGCCGACGTGGAGGCCCTGACCTGGCGGCATCTGCGCCTCAGAATGCCGCCCTCCGCCGCAAAAAAGGTCTATACCGGCCGGACTGAGACCGTGAAAACCGTAATTTTTCAAAATCAGCGAAGAAATATTTCAGGAAACAGTAGCATTTTTGGTATGACTTGTGATAAAATGATAGAAACGTGGGATTTGACCCTGCCCGGCGGCTGGAGCCTGCCGCTTTCGATCGAGACCGTTACGCTGCGGGAGTACCGCCTCAAACCGGTCTTTCAAGCGGAATCGGAGGCCGAGGCTGCCATCGGTCCGACTGCGGATGCCCTGGTCTGCGCGGATCTCACCGCAGGCTCTGTCACGTCCCGAACTCTGAAGATTACGCGAACGGATTCCGGCTTTGAGGCCGCTGCGGATTTCGCCTGCCGGGAGATCATCTCCCGCACCGATCCGCTGAATCCGTTCGGAGAGGAAGCGTCACATGGAGAGAATCATCAACGCCGAGCGCATGGAGCAAATCATCAGCGTATTCGGCTCCTTCGATGAGAACATCAAACGCATTGAGCAGACCTTCGACGTCCGCGTCACCAACCGCGATACCGAGCTCAAGGTCTCCGGCGAGCCCGAAAACGTGGAGCAGGCCGGCAGGGCAGTGGACGGTCTGCTTCTGCTGGCAGCAAAAGGGGAGACCATTGACGAGCAGAAGGTCCGCTACCTGATCGACCTTGTCCGCTCTGGCAATGACGACAAGATTGGTGAAATGGCAAAGGATGTGGTCTGCATCACGGCCAAGGGAAAGCCCATCAAAGCCAAGACCATCGGCCAGCAGCGCTATATGAAGGCCATCCAGACCAACACCATCACCATCGGCGTGGGTCCAGCAGGCACAGGCAAGACCTATTTGGCCGTGGCTGCGGCGGTGGCCGCCTTCCGGGAAAAGACTGTCAACCGCATCATTCTGACCCGACCGGCGGTGGAGGCAGGGGAGCGGCTGGGCTTTCTGCCCGGAGACCTGCAGAACAAGGTCGATCCCTATCTGCGCCCGCTCTATGACGCCCTGTTCGATATGCTCGGCCCGGAGACCTACCAAAAGTATCTGGAGCGGGGCAACATTGAGGTGGCCCCCCTGGCCTATATGCGCGGTCGGACCCTGGACGACAGCTTTATCATCTTAGATGAAGCCCAGAACACCACCCGCGAGCAGATGAAAATGTTCCTGACCCGCCTGGGCTTCGGGTCTAAGATCGTCATCACCGGCGACATCACCCAGATCGACCTGCCCGCCGACAAGACCAGCGGCCTGAAGGAAGCCCTGCACGTCCTCGAGGAGGTCAAGGACATCGCTATCTGCAAGCTGAGCGCATCCGACGTGGTCCGTCACGCCCTGGTCCAGAGCATTGTGGCAGCCTACGAGAAGTATGAACAGAAGAAGAATCCCCAGCCGACGAAGCCCCTGCCGAATCGGAATTACAGGAGGAAATAATTGCCTATGAAACACCGTATCGTCATCTCCTTCCGCACCAAGGAGCAGTTCCGCAGGATTCCCCTGATGATGCATCTGAAAAAGTGTATCGAGGCCACCCTGTACGCAGAGAAAGTCCCGGTTCCCTGTGAGATCAACGTCATGGTCACCGACGACGACACCATTCATGCCCTCAACAAGGCAGCCCGCGGCGTCGATCGCCCCACGGACGTGCTTTCCTTTCCGGCTTTTTCCTTCGAACCGGGCAGGCTGCCCGCCGACTTTTCGCCCTATCTCGACCCCGAGACCGGGCTTCTCCCCTTGGGCGACATGGCCATCTCCTACGAGCGGGCAGAGGCTCAGGCAAAGGAATTCGGCCATTCGACCAAACGGGAGCTGGGCTACCTTACCATCCACTCGATCCTCCACCTGCTGGGCTACGACCATGTGGACGAGGGCCGGATGAAGCAGCAGATGCGCGCCCGGGAGGACGCGATCTGCGCGATGATCGACCTTCAGCGATAGAAAAGGAGATACGAATGAATACCAAATCTGTTATGATCGCCATCTGCGGACGGCCCAACGTGGGCAAGTCCACCCTGACCAATACCATCGTCGGGGAGAAGGTGGCCATCGTTTCCAACAAGCCACAGACCACCCGCAACCGCATCTGCGGCATCTGCGACCGGGGCGACACCCAGCTCGTTTTCCTCGACACCCCCGGCTTCCACCGCCCCCGCACCAAGCTGGGCGACTACATGGTCAACGTGGTGGAGCAATCCGTGGCGAACGTGGACCTGGCTCTGCTGTTGGTAGAGCCGATCGACAACCTCGGTCCCCAAGAGGAGTCCCTGATCGAGCAGTTCCGCCAGCGTAACGTTCCCGCCATCCTGGTCATCAATAAGACCGATACCCTGGAGGACAAGGACGTCCTTCTGCCCGTGATCGCCCGCTATAACCAGGCCTTCCCCTTTGAGGCCACAGTCCCCATCTCCGCAAAGACCCATGAGGGGGTGGACGAGCTTTTGGACCTGTGCGAGAAATACGCCATAGAGAGCCCCTGGTTTTTCCCCGAGGGCATGACCTCCGACCAGCCGGAACGCCAGGTGATCGCCGAGATCATTCGCGAAAAAATGCTCTGGAACCTGGACAAGGAGATCCCCCACGGGACCGCCGTCGAGATCACCCGCTTCACCGAGCGGGACTCCGGCATCATCGACGTCGAGGCGACCATCTACTGCGAAAAGGCCAGCCACAAGGGCATCATCATCGGCAAGGGCGGGCAGATGCTGAAAAAGATCAGCTCCCAGGCCCGGGCCGACTGCGAGCGCTTCATGGGCGCAAAGGTCTATCTGCAGACCTGGATCAAGGTCAAGGAGAACTGGCGCGACAGCGACTTTTTGATTCGAAACTTCGGCTATCGAAACGACGAGGGCTGAGCTTCCGGGTATATCCCGCGCCGGTCTGCGTAACCTAATGCTATCAAGCTCATTGGGAGGCAGACCATGGAAGAACCGAACAAACTCTGGAACCTGTTCCTGCAGACCGGCGATCCGGAGACCTGGCTGCGCTATCGCGGCGCGGTGAATCTGAACGAACGGAGCGTCCCATGTATATCAAAACCGCCGGTCTCGTCCTGCGAGAGGTCGAGATCAACGAGGCCGACAAGCTCATCGACATCCTGACCCGGGATCGCGGGCTCGTCACGGCCAAGGCCAGAGGCGTCCGGCGCAGCCGCTCGCCCATCAAGAGCGCCTGCCAGCTTCTGGCCTACTCCGAGTTTAACCTGTTTGAATACCGGGAAAAGCTGACGGTGCAGGAGGCAGAGCCCATCGAGCAGTTCCGCGAGCTCCGTGACGAGCTGGAGCTCTTTGCCCTGGGCTCCTATCTGGCCCAGACCGTTTCGGTGGTCGCCCAGGAGGACGCGCCGAACCCCGAGCTCGTGTCGCTGATCCTGAACGCCCTCTATGCCCTGGCAAAGCTCCGCAAGCCCCAGCTCCTGGTCAAGGCGGCCTATGAGCTGCGCCTGGCCCGGCTGGCAGGCTTCGAGCCGGAGCTCGAGGCCTGCCCGGTCTGCGGGGCTCAGACCCCGGACCGGTTTGATCTGTCTCTCGGCGCCGCGGTCTGCGCAGACTGTCACCCGGAAGGCAACGCCGGCATTCGCATGCCCATCACGCCGACCGTGCTGGACGCCATGCGCTACATCTGCTGGTGCGACGGAAAGAAGCTCTTCTCCTTCCGGCTGGACGAGGAGCAGCTGAAGATGCTCTCCTCGGTCACAGAGGCCTATCTGATGACCCAGCTCGAGCACAGCTTTTCCACCCTCGACTTTTACAAATCTCTATTGCAATACGGAGAAATACTATGACGGAACTCTATGAAAAATCCCTCCATAAACTAGAGCTGGACCGGGTACTGGAAAAGCTCAGCGAGTGCGCGGTCAGCGGCGAGGCCAAGGACCGCTGCCTGGCTCTGGTTCCGAACCCCGACAAGGAGGACGTGATCGGCCTGCAGACCCAGACCTCTGACGCCTGCTATCTGATCAATCTCCGCTCCAGCCCGGCCTTTCAGGACGTCAAGGACGTCCGCGCCTCCCTGGACCGCGCCGACCGCGGCGGCAGTCTGACCCCGAAGGAGCTGCTGTCCATTGCGGGCGTCCTCCGTGCGGCACGGAGCGCCAAGGAATACTATGACGGAGCCGCCGCAAACACGTCTCTGGACTGGATGTTTGCCTCTCTCACTCCGAACCGCTACTTAGAAGAACGAATCACCGGCGCCATCCTGAGCGAGGATGAGATCGCAGACGCCGCCAGCTCCGAGCTCTCTGACATCCGCCGCCACATGCGCATCCAGAGCGCGAAGATCAAGGAGAGCCTGCAGAAGCTCATCACCTCGCCCTCCTATGCAAAGTTCCTCCGCGACCCCATCATCACCTTGCGGCAGGACCGCTACGTGGTCCCGGTCAAGGCTGAGTTCAAGAACGAGATTCCCGGCCTGATCCACGACGTCAGCTCCACCGGCTCCACCTTCTTCATCGAACCCATGTCGTCGGTCAACGCCAACAACGCCCTGCGCGAGCTCCTGCTGCGTGAGAAAAAGGAGATCGAACGCATCCTGGCCGAACTCTCGGCTGAGGCCGCGGCTCACCGAGAGACGATCTCCCAGGATTACACCATGCTCGTGGAGCTGGACGTGATCTTTGCCCGCGCCAAGCTGTCCTTCCGGATGAACGCCACGGCCCCCGAGATCCGTGACGACGGCGGCCTGCGCCTGAATCAGGCCCGTCACCCGTTGATCGACGCCAAGACCGTGGTTCCCATCACGGTTGCCCTGGGTGTAGACTACGATACCCTGATCATTACCGGCCCCAACACCGGCGGCAAGACCGTTACCCTGAAAACCATCGGCCTTCTGACCCTGATGGCAGAATGCGGCCTGCATATTCCGGCCCGGGACGGAAGCTTCATCTCCACCTTTGACAACGTCCTGGCCGACATCGGCGACGAGCAGAGCATCGAGCAGAGCCTGTCCACCTTCTCGGCCCATATGCGGAACATTGTCCAGGTCGTGGACCAGTGCAATGACCGCTCTCTCGTCCTCTTTGACGAGCTGGGCGCGGGCACCGACCCCGCCGAGGGCGCTGCTCTGGCAATCGCCCTGATCGAGCACTGCCGCCAGCAGGGAAGTCGGGTCGCCGCCACCACCCACTATGCCGAATTAAAGGTCTACGCCATGCGCAGCAAGGGCGTCACAAACGCCGCCTGCGAGTTTGACGTTGAGACCCTGAAGCCGACCTACAAGCTCCTGATCGGCGTTCCCGGCAAGTCCAACGCATTCGCCATCTCCCGCCGCCTGGGCCTGCCCGAAGAGATCATCGAATCCGCCCGCTCCACGGTCAGCGAGAACGATACGAACTTTGAAGACGTCCTCGACCAGCTCGAGCAGCAGCGCCAGCAGATGGAGATCGCCCGCGAGGAGGCTGAGCTTCTGCGCAAGCAGACCGAGCAGACCAAGCAAAAGTCCGAGCAGTACTACGCGGAGATGAAGAAGCAGAAGGAACACGCCGAGGCCCAGGCCCGGAAGGAGGCCCAGCGCATTCTTGACGAGGCCCGCCGCACGGCCAACTCCGTCTATGAGGAATTGAAGGCCCTGCGCAAGCAGATGAAGGACGCCGCTGACGCCCAGGGCATCAACGCCCGCCAGGCGGAGCTCCGCCGTCAGATCAACGAGGCCGAGGAAAAGCTTGCGCCCAAGTCCACGCCGGTCTCCCGTCCCAAGCCCAGCCGTGAGATCCGCGTGGGCGATACGGTGGAGCTCTTGAAGCTCGGCACCCGCGCCACGGTCCTGGCCGTCAACAAGGACGGCACCTACCAGCTCCAGGCCGGCATCTTGAAGGTCACGGTCAAGCCCGACGAGGTCTATCTGCTCGAAAACGAGCAGCAGGAGGTCAAAAAATATATCGAGAAGACCCGCCGGGAGTTCAAAAACCAGGCGCAGTCCCCGGAGCTGGATCTCCGCGGCATGGACGCCCTCGAGGCCGGCGCTGTTCTGAGCATCTTCCTGGATAACGCATATATGGCAAATCTGACGCAGGTCCGCATCATCCACGGCAAGGGCACCGGCGTCCTCCGCAAGATGGTCCAGGAGGAATTGAAGAAAAACAAGCACGTCAAAAAATACCGCCTCGGCGTCTACGGCGAAGGCGAAGACGGCGTGACGATCGCAGAGCTGGCGTAGCTGCCTGACCAAGGATCGAATAAAAACTGAATAACCAGCCGAATCAATCATTATTCCAAGAGGAGAGAATTGGAAGCATGACACTCAAGCAACTCGAGATCGGCCAGACTGCCGTTGTCACGGAGGTCGGGGGAGAGGGAGCCCTGCGCCAGCATTTTCTGGATATGGGCCTGATCCCCGGCGTCCCGGTCACGGTGGTCAAGTATGCCCCGATGGGCGACCCGATGGAGCTCCAGCTCCACGGCTATTCGCTCACCCTTCGCCTGGCCGACGCAGACAAAATCCAGATCAAACCCACCAAATCTGCAAAGCTCGAAGCCGCCAGCGAACGCCGCCGGCAGTCGGAGCACCCCGGCCTCGGCGAGGGCGGACGCTTTCACCCCAAGGGCAGCGGCGACCCGCTCCCGGATGGGACCACCCTGACCTTCGCCCTTGTCGGCAACCAGAACAGCGGCAAGACCACCCTGTTCAACCAGCTCACCGGCTCCAACCAGCACGTTGGCAACTTTCCCGGCGTTACCGTGGACCGCAAGGACGGCGTGATCCGCAAGCACCCGGATACCCTCGTCACCGACCTGCCCGGTATCTATTCCATGTCGCCCTATTCCAGCGAGGAAATCGTCTCCCGGAACTTCGTCCTGCAGAACAAGCCGAAGGCCATCATCAACATTGTGGACGCCACGAACATCGAGCGCAATCTCTATCTGACCATGCAGCTCTTGGAGATGAACGTCCCGATGGTCGTCGCCCTGAACATGATGGACGAGGTCACGGCCAACGGCGGCAGCGTGGACATCAACCGCATGGAGTCCGAGCTTGGCGTCCCGGTTGTCGCCATCTCCGCCGCCAAAAACTCTGGCGTGGACGAGCTGATTGACCATGCGATCCATATTGCCAAATATCAGGAGCGCCCCTTGCGGCAGGACTTCTGTGACCAGAGTTCCAACGGCGGCGCAGTCCACCGCTGCCTGCACGGCATCTCCCATCTGATCGAGGACCATGCAGCAGCCGCCGGCGTCCCGCCCCGCTTTGCCGCCAGCAAGCTGATCGAGGGCGACCGCCTCATTGCCGAACAGCTCAAGCTGGACCAGAACGAGCTGGAAATGGTGGAGCATATCATCCTACAGATGGAAAAGGAGCGGAAGCTCGACCGCAGCGCCGCGATTGCGGATATGCGCTTCTCCTTCATCAACCGCGTCTGCGCCGAGACCGTCCGGAAGCCCCGCGAGAGCCGGGAGCGCATCCGCAGCGAGCGGATCGACCGCATCCTGACCGGGAAGTACACAGCCATCCCCGCTTTTATCGCCATCATGGCCCTGGTCTTTTTCCTGACCTTCCATGTGATCGGCCTGTTTTTGCAGAATACCCTCGATGCAGGCATCACGGCCCTGTCCGACGTGGTAGACCGGGCGCTGATCGCTGCCAACGTCAACGCCGCCCTGCGGAGTCTGATCATCGACGGCATCTTTACCGGCGTCGGCTCCGTTTTGAGTTTCCTGCCCATCATTGTCACGCTGTTTTTCTTCCTCTCCATCCTGGAGGACAGCGGCTATATTGCTCGCGTGGCCTTTGTGATGGACAAGCTCCTGCGCAAGCTCGGCCTGTCCGGTCGGAGCATCGTCCCCATGCTGATCGGCTTCGGCTGCACGGTCCCTGCCGTCATGGCCACCCGGACCCTGCCCTCGGAGCGAGACCGCAAAATGACCATTCTGCTCACACCCTTTATGAGCTGCTCGGCCAAGGTCCCGATTTACGCCTTCTTTTCCGGGGTTTTCTTCCCCAAGCACGCGGCCCTGGTGATGATCGCCCTCTACGTTCTGGGCATCGTGATCGGCATTCTGGCGGCCCTGTTCTACCGCGGTACGCTCTTTAAGGGCGATGCTGTCCCCTTCGTGATGGAGCTGCCCAACTACCGCCTGCCCGGGGCGAAGAACGTTCTGCGCCTGCTCTGGGAGAAAGCCAAGGACTTCCTGACCCGCGCCTTCACGATCATCCTTCTGGCGACCATCGTGATTTGGTTCCTGCAGAGCTTTGACCTGCGGCTGAATCTGGTTGAGGATTCCTCTGAAAGCATTCTTGCCATGGTTGCTGGCTGGATCGCCCCGATTCTGCGCCCCATCGGCCTGGCCGACTGGCGGATCGCCACATCGCTCATCACCGGCTTCACAGCCAAGGAGAGCGTCGTGGCCACAATGGAGATCCTCTTTGCCGACAAGCTGACCGCCGTTCTGACCCCGCTCTCCGCAGCCAGCATGCTCGTCTTCTCCCTGCTCTATACGCCCTGCGTGGCAGCCGTTGCCTCAGTCAAGCGGGAGATGGGCTGGCGCTGGGCCGTCGGCCTCGTCCTTTGGCAGTGCGCCATCGCCTGGCTGGCCGCGCTTCTCGTCTACCGCGTCGGGATGCTCCTGTAAGCGCCCGGACCTTAACCCAACATATATAGATATACGGAGGACCACATATGAATCAGAACTTGTACGATTGTTACGTCTCCATCCTCAAGCGCGAGCTTGTTCCCGCCATGGGCTGCACCGAACCGATCGCCA
>CAMHMK010000055.1 GCA_946186225.1 uncultured Clostridia bacterium | reverse complement strand
GATTTCCGCCCGCGGCGCAAGCCCCTTTCGGAAAAAGAAATCGCCGGCCCCGGGCAGCTTTGGTGACAAAACCCTTGCAATCCCGCAAATCCTGTGCTATAGTAGTTTGGATTTGAAGATAGGAGAGATTTCCGTGGAGTATATTGTTCTGGATATGGAGTGGAACCAGCCCTGGCCGGGTTCCTATGCGGCACAGCGCGTGCTGCCCATCCATATCAGCGGCGAGGTCATCCAGATCGGCGCGGTGCGGATGCTGGAGGACCAGACGATCGCCGATGAGTTTCAGGTTTTAATCAAGCCCAAATTCTTCCGCCGTCTCAACAGCCGCGTGGCGAAGCTCACCGGCATCCGGGAAAGCCAGCTCAAGGCCGAGGGGCTTTCCTTTGACGACGCGATCAATGCGTTCTATGACTGGTGCGGAGACGACTGCGTGTTTCTGACCTGGGGCTTTGACGATATTCCCCTGCTGTCGGCCAACATGATGCTCAACGGCTACGATCCCGTATGGGTCCAGCACTGGTACAACGCCCAGATGATGTTCAACGCCCAGACCGGCTCCGGCAACAACCAGAAGGCCCTCTCCACGGCCCTGGAGATGATGGGCATCGAGCCCACCCGCCAGGCCCACGACGCGCTGGGCGACGCCTTCCACACGGCCCAGGTCTGCGCAAGGCTCGACCTGAAAAAGGGTATCGCGGAATACCGCGGCTCCCTGCGCGAGCATGAGGACGGTTTGCACGGGGCCCAGGTTCCCGGCTGCGTCAGCCGGCGCGTTTTCCACGACTATGAGGACAAGACCGCCGCCATGGGCGACATGGGCGGCAAGGAAAACGTCTGTCCGATCTGCGGCAGGGTGATGACCTGCGCGGGCTGGCACACCCAGCCCGGCCGCCGCTATCTGTCCAAGAACACCTGCCCCGAGCACGGCGAATACGTGGTCCGCATCCGCTTTGAGCATGACACGGACGGGAGCCTGAAGGTCTGCCGCCTGGTCTATGACCAGAGCTCGACCCTGGCCGCAAACTTTGACACTGAGATCGAAAAGAAGCCCCGCCGCAAGCCGCGTCACCGCAGAAAGCACAGCCACACGATCAGTTGACCCGGCCGCAGCGTTCGCTTCCTTCGAACACCGGCTCTATCACAGACTCGCACCGGCCGCAGCACTGCTGCAGCCGGTGCGAGTCTTGTTTTCTGTCTGTGAACTAAGGCTGTTCTTTGCCGTCGAGGACGGCGCGCAGTGTCGTCAGGAAGACGACGTCCTCCGCGGTCAGCCGGGCGTTGGCGTGCAGGGCTTTTCCCTCCGGATCGGTGACGGTCAGGTCCAGAAGCGCACCCTCTTCGAGAGAATTGTCGCTGACGTAGATCAGATAGCGAAGCAGCTTCGGATGACGGCTTGCAAAGCCGTCCCACTGCTTTTTCAGGCGCAGGAGCTGCGCAGGGTTTCTCATTTGGATTCCTCCCATTGTTTCCAGGTCTCCGGGGCATAGCCCACGGTGGCCTGTTTTCCGTTTCGGACCACCGGAAGCCGGATCAGGTCCTGGTTTTCAAACACGCGGTCCTCCTTCTGCGCCGGATCGGAGAGATAGCGCAGGAGATCAAGGTCGGGGCTCTTCCCTTCCCAGTCCACCAGCCGGTCCACGCCGCCGACGGCCCGCAGAACGCTGTCGAACTCCCGGCCGGAGAGGCCGAAGCGCTTCATATCCACAAACTGATAGGCGATCCGCCGTTCCTTGAACCACCGCTCGGCCTTCTTGGTGTCAAAGCTCTTGGCCGTGCCGAAAATCTGAATGCTCATGGGTATTCCACCTCCATCAGGCAAAGGCCCTGGGCCGGTACCGTGAAGCCGGCGTCGGCGCGGCGCTCGCCCGCAAATAGTTCGTCGATGCAGTCGGGGTCCCGGTCTCCCCTGCCGATCTCCAGCAGGGTGCCGACAAGGATCCGGACCATGTGGTGCAGAAAGCCGTCTCCGGTCAGCGTGAAGCGGACCTCCCGGCCCACGCACTCGATCTGCACGGCACTCAGGGTTCGGATCGTGGATTTTTTGCCCCGATAGGCCGAGAAGGCGCGGAAGTCATGGGTCCCCAGGAGCTTTTGTGCTGCCAGCTGCATCCGTTCCGGCTCCAGCGCGTCCGGAAAAACGTAGACCCAGCGGCGCTCGAAGACGCAGGGCTCTTCTGCGTTCCAGACGCGGTAGCGATAGGTCTTGGATACGGCGGACAGCCGCGCATGAAAGCGCGGCGGAGCGTATTCTACCCGCATGACGCCGATGTCCGCCGGCAGATACCGCCGCAGAGCGGTGAGAACCTCCTCCGGCGGAAGGTCCGCGTCCGTATGGAAGGATGCGACCTGGCCCATGGCATGGACGCCGGCGTCGGTGCGCCCGCTGCCGGACACCGTGACCGGCGCGCCAAAGAGGCGGCTCAAAACCGCCTCCAGCTTGCCTTGCACGGTCAGGTCCGTGTCGGGAAGCCGCTGCCAGCCCCGGTAGCGGCTTCCGTCATATTGCAGATTCAGCTTGTAATTTGGCATAGTCCTTCTGATCAGGCGGCTTCCGCCTCCGACAGCGCCTCGGACTTGGTGTCTGCCGAGCAGATGAAGTTGCCCTGGCGGTCGTAGACTTCGTAGTGTCCACGGACGGATATGATTCTGTATGCCATGATGCGCAGCCCCTTTCCGGAATTTCCGGATGCATCATAGCATGTATACTGTCCTATAAATGGTACAGTTTTTCCTATTTGTTCAGGATCTCGTCCAGGAAGGCCAGCACGTCCGCGTGGAGCTCGGTGCGATTGAGCTCGTTGTGCATCTCGTGGCGGCCGTCGGGGTAGAGACGGAGGCGAACGTCCTGCATGCCGATCTTCCGGAAGGCCTCATAGGTCTGTCGGACGCCCTTGCCGTTGCCGCCCACGGGGTCCTTGTCGCCGCTGACAAAGAGGACGGGCAGGTCTTTCGGCATCAGAGCAAGATTTTTGCGGTCCTCGTTGGCGAGCATGCCGCCGAGCATCTCATAGGACAGACCGACGGACGCGTCGAAGCCGCAGAGGGGGTCGGCCACATAGCGGTCCACGACCTCAGGATCGCGGCTGAGCCAGTCCACGGGCGTGCGGGGGTTTTCGAAGCCCTTGTTGTAGCTGCCGAACATCAGCTTGTTGATCGTGGGGCTGGTGCCGTTCCAGCCGTGCTTCCCGGCCTGCTGCTTGCAGACCAGCCGGCCCGCCATAAGGACCGGCTTGGGCATCCAGCCGGTACCGCTGATCACGGCGCCGGTCAGCCCCGCCTCGGGGTAGGTGTAGAGCAGGGTCCGGGTCATGAAAGAGCCCATGCTGTGCCCGTAAATAATATAGGGCAGATTCGGGTATTCCTCCCTGGTCATCTGAAGCAGGCGGTAGGTATCGGAGACCATGGTCTTCCAGCCGCCGACCAGGCAGCCCTGCCCAATGCTCGCGGAGATGGACCCGCCGTGGCCCATGTGGTCGTCGGCAACGACCACGAAGCCGTGGTCGGTGAAGACCTTTGCCAACTCGTCATAGCGGGCGGCGTACTCGGCAATCCCGTGGACGATCTGGATGACGGCACGCGGTGCGCCATCGGGCTCCCATTTGCAGCAGTGGATGCTGGTGTCGTTTCTCGCAGGAAAAGAGAATTCTTTCATCGGGGGCTCCTTTCTGTCCTCTTTATAGGACAATACATATGGTAGAATTCCCTCAGAAATCTAAATTACGGAGGGATTTGAAATGACGAATCAGAATACCATGAACCGGAATCAGCGCGCGGAGGTCCTTGCCCGCCGCAGGGCGCGGGTGCGCAAGGCGCGGCTCGAGGCCGTGACCGAAACCGCGGCGACCGTCGGCATCGGACTGAGCCTGATCATGGGCTCAGTGGCCTTCCTCTGCGTTATTTGAGGTTGCGGCGGTAGATCTCGCGCAGGCCCTTGAGCAGCAGCTTATCATCGAGGATGATCTTGCGGCGGCACAGCGGGGTGACCAGCCGCGCCAGTCCGCCTGTGGCGATCACCTGCATGGGATAGCCGAGCTCCTGCTCAAAGCGTTCCACCATGCCGTCGACCATGCAGGCCGTGCCGAAGAGCATCGCGCTGCGCATGGAATCTACGGTGTTGGTGCCGATGGCCTTCCGGGGCGGTTCCAGGCTGATGGCAGGAAGCTGGGCCGTTCCGGAGGTCAGGGCGTTGAGGGAAAGGCGAATGCCGGGGTGGATCGTGCCGCCGCGGAAGACGCCGTCCCGATCCAGCGCCGTGATCGTGGTGGCCGTACCCATATCGATGATGCAGGCAGGCGCGCCGTATTCCGCCAGGACGGCCACAGCCGCGACCACCAGGTCGGCGCCGGCCTGGGAAGGATTGTCAATGGCGATCTTCAGCCCGGTCCGGATCCCGGGACCGACGGTCAGGGGCCGACGACCCGTCAGCCGCTCCAGGGCGTTGCAGATGGACGTCATGACCGGCGGCACAACGGAGGAGACGATGGCGCCCTCCAGGGCAGCCGGGTTCACGTCAAACAGAGCCAGCATGGATTTTAGATCGGCGCAGTATTGGTCGGAGGTCTTGATCAGGTCGGTGGCCATACGGGCCTCGAAGGTGATCTCGTCGCCCTCCAGGCCGCCGAGCACGATGTTGGTGTTGCCAATGTCGATTGCTAAGATCATGGGAATACCACCTTATCTCAGATTTCCCGGATCTCGGAGGCGCAGGTCCCGCCTTGGATCGTCACGACCGCATAGGTCGGGTGCGGCGCATAGCCGCATGCCCCGGGATTCAGGATGTGGAGTGCTTCGTTCTGCTCGTCGTGGGCCACGTGGGTATGGCCGTAGAGCAGAAAATCGGCCCTTTGCTCCCGCGCGGCATAGCTGGCCCGCAGAAGACCGCCCTTGACGCCGAGCGTATGGCCGTGGCAGAGAAAGAAGCGAACGCCGCCCAGCGTGACAAGGCGCGTCAGGGGCGTGTCGCTGTAGTAGTCGCAGTTGCCGCGGACGTAAACCAGCGGAAGCTGGGGATAGTCCCGCTGCAGGTCCTCAGCGTCACGGTCGTGGTCGCCCAGATGAAACACGTAATCGGGCCGTTCCCGATCGATCGCAAGCCGCATATTGGAGCCTTCCCCATGGGAGTCTGAGAATATCAAGAGCTTCACGCCGCACCATTCCTTTCCTCTCTGCATATCCTATTATAGCAAAGAAATCCTTGGGAGGCAAGATGATGGACGGAGAAAACCGGAATTTTTCTGCGCAGGACCAAGCCAGACTTCAAAGGCTGCTGCAGAGCCCGGAGGGCGCTGCCCTGATCCGCCTGCTGCAGCGGGACGGCGGGAAGGGTCTGGCAAGCGCAGCGGAGGCGATCCGGCGCGGAGACACCGCCGCCGCAAGACAGGCCCTCTCTCCCCTGCTGGACGATGAGGCAGGCCGCCTGGTCGAGCGGCTCGGGGAGAAGCTGTGATGGAGGATCTGCAATCCGCCATTCAGGGTGTGCTCTCTGACCCGGAGCAGATGGCCCAGCTCCAGGCGATGGCCCAGGCGCTTGGGCTGCAGCAGGAGCCCACCGCGCCACAGGCGCCGGCCTCGGACGCTCCGGACGGGCAGGTTCTCGCCCTGATGGGGCAGCTTTCGCAAATGCATGGCAGCGAGGAGGCCGTCTTCTCTGCCCTGCGGCCCACGCTCTCGGCGCAGGGGCAGAAAAAGGCAGATCGCGCCCTGCGGGCGGCACGACTTTCCCGGCTGGCCGGTCTGCTGCTGCGCGGTGGAAGTCATGTATAGCCGCTACCTGCCGGACGGCAGGGGCGGGCATGAACGGCAGCCCGTGACCCGGGCCGTCCCGGAACCGCCGGGGCCGGAACCGCCGCCCCACGGCGGTGCGCCGCCTGCGCCGGACCCGCCGGGCGGTCTGCATCTGCCGCCCCGGGGACCGGCCGGGCATCCGCCTCGGCCGGCGGGGCTTGGCGGGCTGCTGGGGAATCTGGGCGGCATCCTGCGGGGGCTGGACACCGAGGATTACCTGATTTTGGCGATCCTGCTGCTCTGCCGAAAGCAGGACGGGGCCGGCAGCGCAGAGCTGCTGATCGCCGCCGCCTTGTACCTGATGATGGGATAACCCCCTCTGTCGGAGGAAACCGGCAGAGGGGGTCGTTCGTTATTCGCTCGGGCGGTGCTTCGAGCGTTCGGCTGCAAAGCCGTCCGGGTAGCGGGCCTTGAGCTTGTCGAGGTTCATCTGCAGGACGGTATCCAGGTCATAGCCGATGGCATGGGCCGTCTCGGCCAGATACCAGGCCACGTCACCCAGCTCCTTCGCCAGCTTTTCGCAGTCCAGCTCGTGTCCCTGGGCCAGATGCTTTTTGACCAGGTCGATGGCCTCGCCGGCTTCTCCGCACAGGCCCATCACACCGTTGATCAAGATATCCCGCCCGGAGAGGGCCGGATTCAGGGTCGTCAGGGCCAGACGCTGATACTCGTTGCCGGTCACGGGGCGGCCTCCTTTCCCGCACGGAAGCAATTGACCAGAAGCTGCGCCTCATCCAGGACCTCGGCTGCCAGCAGAGAGGTATCGCCGCTGGTCGGGTCCAGAGCCATTGCGTGGGCGCAGCCGTCGAAGCTTCGGTACTGCTTTTCCAGCATGGCCGCGACGGGGGGCGTCAGCTTTTCGCCCAGCTGGGCCTCAAACCGCTTTTTCACGTTTTTCAGGGTGGTCTTGCAGAGGACCCGCAGGCTGCAGGGCGGAAGCAGCTCGGTCAGCGCGGGATCGTTGATCAGATAGATCACATAGTCCTCCGTGGTCTGTGCCAGGTCCAGCATGGACATGAAGCGCACCTTCGCCTCGGTTTCGTCATCGTCCATCTGCAGATAGGCGCGGTTCGTATAGACGTCTGCATGGACCTTTTCGCAGATCGCATTCGCAAGGGTGGATTTTCCGCAGCAGCGGCCGCCCATGATTACGATTACCATGTTGATTCCTCCGTATTCGACCGGTAGGCCCGGATCGCAGCCTCGGTCTCCGCGCGGACCGCCGCGCGCAGGGCGGTGAGCACCGGAGAAAAGGCAGCCTTTTCCGCGCCGTAGGTCAGGTTCAGGGTAAACTCCAGTTCGGTCCAGGTGGAGAGGTCGGATTCGTTGTGGGCGATCACGGCCTCCAGATTGTCCAGGGCCTTGTAGATCCTGGCCTCCGTCGTTTCGCGGGCCTCCATCTCGCAATAGAGCGCCTCCATCTCGCCGCGGACCGGCTCCGGCAGCGCGGCGACCCATGCGGAAAGCAGGGCCTCCTCCCGCCTCTCGTCGGCCTCGGTCTTATCAAAGGATGGAATGTCGCCGGTAAAGGCCTCACCGAGGTCGTGGATCAGGCACATGCGGATCACCTTATCCATATCGGCCTCGGGAAAATCCTCCTTGAGCCAGAGGGCCATCAGGGCCAGGCGCCAGCTGTGCTCGGCCACGGTCTCCGGCCGTCCTTCGGGCGTCGTACAGTGGCGGGTGACGTCCTTGAGCCGTGCGGCCACATGGAGGGCGGAAAGCAGATCACTGGGCTGCATGAGGCGTTCTCCCTTCCGGCGTTGTATAGCAGTCGCAGAGGTGGATCAAAATCTCGACGTTCTTGGCCATCGACGGGACCGGAACGTATTCGAAGCGTCCGTGGGCGTTCTCATAGCCCGCAGAGAGATTCGGGCAGGGCAGGCCGCGGAAGCTCAGCGCTGCGCCGTCGGTGCCGCCGCGGAAGGGCTCGCAGTGGGGCACCAGGCCGGCCGCCCGGATGGCTGTCTGCAGGTTTTCAATCAGGAAGGGATATTGCCCCAGAACGTCGCCCATGTTGCGGTACTGCTGGGTGATCCTCACCGTGACCCGGCCTGCGCCGTATTCGCGGTTGAGGGCATCGGCGCAGGTCTGCAGGAAGGTCTCCCGCGCCTCGAAACAGCCGCGGTCGAAATCGCGGATGATCAGACGGACCACGGCCCGCTCACAGTCTGCCGAGATCCCGATGACGTGGTAGAAGCCCGCCGTCCCATCGGTATATTGGGGCCGTTCTGGCTTGGGCAGCATGGTCACAAGCTCGGCGGCCAGGTCGGAGGCGTTGACCATGATCCCCTTTGCCGTGCCGGTGTGGACGCTGCGGCCCGTGATCGTGACCTCCGCCAGAGAGGCGTGGAAGGTCTGATCCTGGTACCAGCCCAGGTGGTCGCCATCCAGGGTGTAGGCGAATTTCGCGCCGAAGCGGTCCAGATCGAGGTCGCGGGCCAGGCCGCCGACCTCCTCATCCGGGGTGAAGGCCAGGCAGATCGTGCCGTGCTGGTGCTCCGGATGGTTGACATAATATTCTACCATCGTCATGATCGCGGCAATGGAGGCCTTGTCATCTCCGCCGAGCAGGGTTGTGCCGTCGGTGAGGACCAGGTCCTGTCCCACGTACTGCGCCAGGTTCGGGTAATCAGCGGCGTGCATGACGATATTCTGTTCCCGGTTCAGGACGATGTCTCCGCCGTCGTAGGCACGCAGGACCCAGGGCTTGACGTCCCAGCCGGGGACGTCCGGGGCGGTGTCCAGATGGGCAATCAGGCCGATGGGAAAGTCCGCTCCGGCATGGTTGGCAGGCAGCCGGGCATAGAGCACGCCGGGGGCTTCGTCGAAGGCCGCCTCTACGCCCAGATCCTGCAGCTCGGCGAGCAGGGCCCGCGCCAGGTCCCGCTGGCAGTCGGTGGTGGGCCAGACGTTTTCAGAGAGCTTGGACTGGGTCGTGATCGCGGCGTAGCGGAGCAGTCGTTCCTCGGTCCGGGCGGAGAAGGATGATTGGTTCATGGTGCAATCCTCTTTTCGGTAAAGGTGGCGGCCATTTCTCAGGCCTTCTTCATGTGGGCCGCGGCGGTTTTGGCCATGAGGCGCTTGGTGCCCTTTTCGTCGAAGGCGATTTCCAGCATGGCGTCGTTGCCCATCTTGACCACGGAGAGGACCATGCCCTTTCCGAAGGCGTTGTGGACCACGCTGTCGCCGGGTTGGAAGTCGGGCAGGGCCGCGGCGGGTGCAGACGGACGGTACTGGGAGAACCCGGACTTCCGGGGCGGCGCCCAGGTCCTGGCCGGCTGCTGCGCAGCGGGCCGGCGCGAAGGAGCTGCAGGCCGTTCCAGGCATTCGGGCGGGATCTCCTCCACAAAGCGGGAGAGGCGGTTGGCCGTCGTCCGGCCGTAGAGCATGCGCTGGGCCGCGTGGGTGATGGTCAGGCTCTTTTTGGCCCGGGTGATGGCCACATAGCACAGCCGCCGCTCCTCCTCCATCTCGTCGTCCTCGCCGATGGAGCGCAGGCTCGGGAACAGTCCCTCCTCGGCCCCGACCAGGAAGACGTGGGGGAATTCCAGGCCCTTCGCCGCGTGCATGGTCATCAGGACCACGGCGTCGGCGCTGGCGTCATACTGCTCAATGTCGGTGTAGAGGGAGATCTCCTCCAGGAAGCCGCTCAGGCTGGCGTCGTCCGGGTGGTTTTCCTCGTAACCGACCAGAGAGGAGCGGAGCTCTCGGACGTTCTCCAGCCGGGTCCGGCTCTCAACGTCGCCCTTCTGCTCGAGCATCCGGGCATAGCCGGTCTTCTCCACCACGGCATCATAAAAGTCCGGCAGAGAGCAGGTATCGAGCTGCTTGGCGCAGTCCTCGATCATCATGGCGAAGGACATCAGCTTGGGTGCGGACTTTTCCAGCGCCGGGTAGGAATAGGCGTCGGAGAGGACGAAATACAGGGGCAGGTTTGCCGCCCCAGCCAGGCGCTGGAGCGTCTCGACCGAGCGGGATCCGATACCGCGGGGCGGGTTGTTGAGGATGCGCATCAGACGCAGGTCGTCCGCGCGGTTGCTGATCAGCGTCAGATAGGCCAGCATATCCTTGACCTCGGCACGGTCAAAGAAGCGGGTGCCGCCGATGATCCGGTAGGGGATGCCGTTGAATTTGAAAGCGCGTTCCAGCGCGTTCGACTGGGCGTTGATCCGGTAGAGGACGGCAAAGTCTCCGAAGCGTGCCTTCTGATGCATGGAGAAGATTTTGGAGGCAACGAAATTTGCCTCTTCGTTCTCATCCCGGGTCTCCTTGACCAGGATACCGCCGCCGGGCTCGTTGCGGGTCCAGAGCTTCTTGCCCTTCCGGCCCCGGTTGTGGGAGATGACCGCGTTGGCGGCGTTGAGGATGGACTGGGTGGAGCGGTAGTTCTGCTCCAGGCGGATCATCTTGGCCGGAGCGAACTGCTTTTCAAAGCTCAGAATGTTCTCGATGGTCGCGCCGCGGAAGCGGTAGATGCTCTGGTCGTCGTCGCCGACCACGCATAGATTCCGGGAGCCGCCCGCCAGCAGGGCCGTGAGCAGGTACTGGAGGTTGTTGGTGTCCTGATATTCGTCCACCAGGACGTAGCGGAATTTGCGCTGGTAATAGGCGCGGACCTCCGCCTCGGTCTGCAGCAGGTGGACCGTCAGGAGGATGATGTCGTCAAAGTCCAGGGCGTTGGCCTCGTGGAGCCTGCGCTGGTAGTCGGTGTAGCAGCGGTCCACGATGTCCATGCGCGCATCGTCGGAGCGAGCGGCCTGGGCGTGGAAGTCGGCCGGGAAGCGCAGCTTGTCCTTTTCCCGGCTGATCCAGGCCAGGATCTGCCGCGGGGCCATCGTTTTCTCATCCACGTGCTGGTCCTTCATCACGTCCTTCATGACCCGCTCGGAGTCCGCCGTGTCATAGATCGTGAACCGGCCGGTGTAGCCCTCCAGCCGGTCGATCTCCCGGCGCAGGATCCGGCAGCAGGCCGAATGGAAGGTCATGGCCCAGACGTCATTGCCCTGCTCGCCGAGCATGGCCGAGAGGCGGTCCTTGAGCTCGTTGGCGGCCTTATTCGTAAAAGTGATGGCGATGAGATTCCAGGGAGCCGGGGGCTCGACGGCGCATCGGGCCGCGATTTCCGGGGCCATCGGCCCTTCCTGCCGGAGCGCGGCTTCCAGCATCTCCAGATCGTCCGCATTGGCCCAGTCGGGGATTTCGTCGGAATCGGAGCCCCGACCGAAGCGGAGCAGATTGGCGATGCGGTGGATCAGGACCGTGGTCTTGCCGCTGCCCGCCCCGGCCAGAAGAAGCAGCGGCCCCTCTGTGGTCAGGACGGCCTCCTGCTGCATGTCGTTCAGATTCAAAAACTCCCGGCGGATCAGCTCCCGCCGCGCCTTGAGATAGCGTTCGTTCAGTTCCGGGGTCATGGATTGTCTCGCTTTCTGTCTGTTTGTTCCATTGTAGCCGATTTCCGCAGAAATTGCAATCGGAATGTTCCGTTTTCCGCACAGAAACGGGCGCCGAAGGCCGGGGTTCCGGCTTCGGCGCCGCTGAGCAGGTCTATTCGTCCTTCCAGGCGTGGGTGCGGATATAGAGGAGGATTTGCTGCAGCCCCTCCTTGTTGGGGTGGAGGCCGTCGTTCATCATCCATT
>CAMHMK010000054.1 GCA_946186225.1 uncultured Clostridia bacterium | reverse complement strand
TTGAACACTCGTCTTTCGTCAAAAGATACCTTGCCAATAAATGCTTGACACATACCGGCCGGGAAAGAATCCGCAAATAATTCTTGACATTCTGCGCAAAATATGATAATGTAATCAAGCAAATTCGGAGAGATGTCCGAGCGGTTTAAGGAGCCGGTCTTGAAAACCGGTGACCCGGCAACGGGCCGTGGGTTCGAATCCCACTCTCTCCGCCATTTCTTTTCGAAGCGCGTTTCTGAATATCGGCAACCTGAACGATTCGGAGTGATACCCAAGAGGCCGAAGGGGCTCCCCTGCTAAGGGAGTAGGCGTCTAAAAAGCGCGCGAGAGTTCAAATCTCTCTCACTCCGCCAGGAAAAAAGCACGCGAAAGCGTGCTTTTTTCTTATGGTTCTTGCATTTCTTGTCTTGCATTGTCCAAACTTTTCTGTTATAATACACTGAATCATTGTTGTTAGGAGCGACCCAAGTGTATCTGAAATCGCTGGACATCCAGGGCTTCAAGTCCTTTCCCGATAAAATCTCTCTCCGCTTCGGAGACGACATCACGGCCATCGTCGGCCCCAATGGGTCGGGCAAGTCCAACATCTCGGACGCAATCCGCTGGGTCATGGGCGAGCAGAGCACCCGCGCCCTGCGCGGCAATAAGATGGAGGACGTCATCTTCGGCGGCACCCAAAAGCGCCCCCAGCTCGGCTTTGCTGAGGCCAGTCTGATCTTCGACAACGCCGACCGCTATTTCCCCATTGACGCCGACGAGGTCATGATCACCCGCCGCTACTACCGCTCCGGTGAGAACGAATTCTACATCAACAAGCAGTCGGTTCGTCTCAAGGACGTCAACGAGCTGTTCATGGACACCGGCCTGGGCCGGGAGGGCTACTCCAACATCTCCCAGGGCCGCATTGACGAAATCCTGGCCGTCAAGAGCACCGACCGCCGCGAGGTCTTCGAGGAGGCTGCCGGCATCTCCAAGTACCGCCATCGCAAGGAGGAGACCGAGCGTCGCCTCGAGCGCACCGAGGACAATCTGACCCGCATTCAGGACAAGATCTCCGAGCTTGAGCTTCAGGTGGAACCCCTGCGGGAGCAGTCCGAGAAGGCAAAGAAATATCTTGAATACCAATCTGAGCTCAAGGGGCAGGAGGTGGCCGTCTGGCTGCAAAGCCTGGTCCGCTTGGACGCAGCAGCCAAAAAGGCCGCCGAAGACTACGCCTCCTCCCAGTTTGTCCTGACGCGGGAGCATGAGAACTTAGACGCCCTGTATCAGAAATCCGAGCAGCTCAGCCAGTCCCTCCGGGACCAGGACGTCGGCATCGAAAACCAGCGCACCCGCATCGAGGCCGAGGACGCCCTGCGCCAGCAGCTCGTTTCCCAGCAGACGGTCCTGGAGACTGACCGCCGCAACGCAGAACAGAATCTTGAACAACTCCGCCGTGAGCTCGACGAACAGGCCCAGCGAACCGGCGGCGTGCAGACGCAGATGCAGGCCGGGCGTGACCGTCTGGTCGAACTCCACCGCAAGAGCGAAGAGACCCGGGCACGCATCTCATCCCGCGAGGCGGATCTGAAGCGCCTGACCGACTCGGCTGAGGGTCTCAACCGCAGCTATCTGGAGCTGCGCAGCCTCCACGGCTCCGCCACCGCCGAGCTGGCGGCCCGGAATGCGGACTGCGCCTCCCTGCAGACCGCCCTGGACCAGAGCCGCGAGCGCCTGGACGAGCTGCGTGCCGACCGCGACAGCGCAGCCGACCGCCGCCAGTCTGCCGAGGCTGATCTGGCGGCGTGCACCGAGTCTCTCCGGGCTGCCCGCGAAGCCGTTCAGAGCCTGCAGAACACGGTCTCGGGCTATGAGCTCCGCCGCAAGACCCGCGCGGCCAAGGCCGAGGAGCTATTGGAGCAGAGCCGCACCCTGGGCGTCGAGCTGGAAACCGCCGCCTCCAAGCGCAACATGCTCCGAGAGCTCGAGCGCGAATACGAGGGCTTCTCCAAGGCCGTCCGCTTCGTGATGCAGCAGGCGGAGGCCGGAGACCTGCGCAATATCCACGGCCCGATCTCCCGCCTGAT
Organism: uncultured Clostridia bacterium; assembly: GCA_946186225.1. Lineage (GTDB taxonomy): Bacteria > Bacillota > Clostridia > Oscillospirales > Oscillospiraceae > JAFRPC01. The sequence continues at coordinate 9,765 of CAMHMK010000054.1, read as the reverse complement.
CTCGGTGGAGGACCGCGTGGCCATCGCCGTGGAGATCGCCCTCGGCGCTGCCATGCAGAACATCGTGGTCAGCACCGAGCAGGACGGCAAGTACGCCATCCAACAGCTGAAAAACCGCGACGCGGGCCGTGCCACCTTCCTGCCCATGTCCACCATCCGCGGCAGAACCCTGACCGAACGCGGTCTGGAGGACTGCACCGGCTTTGTCGGGGTCGCCTCCGAGCTGGTCCACTGCCGCGACGAATACCGGCCCATCGTGGAGAACCTCCTGGGTCGCACCGTGATCACCGAGCGCCTGGACGACGCCATCGCCATGTCCCGCCGCTATCACGGGGCATTTAAGATTGTCACCATAGACGGCCAGGTCATGAATGCCGGCGGCTCAATGACCGGCGGCAGCGTCAGCAAGAATGCCGGCGTGCTCAGCCGCGCCAACGAGATCGAGCGTCTGACCAAGGCTGTTGGGATCATGCAGGAGAAGCGGGCGGCTCTCTCCGCCGCGCTGACCGAGGCCAACCGCCAGCGCGATCTGGTTGACTTTGAGCTGGAAACCGCCCGCGCCGGCCTGCGCGAGCAGGAGGACACTGTCCTCCGGCTCGAGGGCGAGGAAAAGCAGCACCGCATCCTCTGCGACGCGATCCGCGAGGCAGGGGAGGGGAACCGCAAGGACATCGCTTCCCTCGAGCAGCGGCTTTCCGCCGATCAGAAGCGGCTTGCCGCCCTAAACCGCAGCTGTGACGAGCTCAAGTCTCGCCAGGCGGAGCTGCAGTCCCAGATGGACGCCCTCTCCGGCGACCAGAGCGAGGCCAGCCGTCAGGGCACTGCGGTCTCCGACGAGCTCACGGCCCTGCGCATCACCCTTGCAGGCTTTGCCGCCGAGTGCCAGAGCGTGGAGGACAATCTCCGCAGGCTCGATGCCCTGGCAGCCGATCTCGAGGGCGACCGCGGCCAGAAGCAGCTTCGGCTCACAGAACTCGAGTCTGACCTGCAGCGCATCGACGAGCGCATGACCGCAAACGCTGCCCAGACCGACGCCCAGACCGAACGCACCGAAGCCCTGCGCGCTTCGCTGCGGGACCTGCTCACCACCCGCGCCGAGACCGAGGCCAACCGCACCGCCTCCGACCGCGACGCCCAGCAGAAAAACAAGGATATCCTCGATTTGGAGCGCGAAACGGCCCGCCTCGAGGCCAAGAAAAACACCGCCGAGCTCGAGCAAAAGCAGATCATCGACAAGCTCTGGGACAGTTACGAGCTCACGCCCTCCACGGCCCCTGCCCATGCCGCGCAGATCGACAGCGTGACCTCCGCCAACCGCCGGATCGCCGAGCTGCGCCGCAAGCTGCACAGTCTCGGCACGCCGAACCTCGGCGCCATCGACGAATATGCCCGCGTCTCCGAACGCTATCTCTATCTGACCGGCCAGCGCGACGACGTGCTCCAGTCCAAGAAGGAATTGGAGAGCATCATCCGCGACGTCACCCGCAGCATGACCGAGATCTTCACCGAGGAATTCGCCAAGATCAACCACTACTTCTCCGAGACCTTTGTGGAAATGTTCCACGGCGGCAAGGCCGCCCTCGAGCTCGAGGACCCCAGCGCTCCGCTCTCCTGCGGCATCGAGATCAAGGTCCAGCCCCCGGGCAAGCAGCTCAAGACCATCACCCTCCTCTCCGGCGGCGAGAAGGCCTTTGTGGCCATCGCCCTGTACTTTGCAATCCTCAAGGTCCGGCCCACGCCGTTCTGCATGCTCGATGAGATCGACGCGGCTCTGGACGACCGGAACGTGGAGCGGTTCTCCGAATACCTCCGGCAGCTGTGCCGGAAGACGCAGTTCATCGTCATCACCCACCGCCGCGGCACGATGGAAGCGTCCGACGCGCTCTTCGGCGTGACCATGCAGGAGCAGGGCGTGTCCAAGATCCTCCAGCTCGATCTGAACAGCGTGGAAAAAGAGCTGGGCATCACAACATAGATTAATCAGAGGTACAGCATGGGATTCTTAGAAAAAATCAGAAAAGGCCTTTCCAAAACCAAGCAGGCCATGAGCCACAGCCTGGGCGGACTCTTCGCCTCCTTCCGGGGCGTGGACGAAGAATTTTACGACGAGCTGGAGGAGAGCATGATCCTCGCCGATATCGGCGTGGAGACATCGATGAAGGCCGTCGAGCAGCTGCGCGAGACGGTCAAATCGCGCAAGCTCCGCGAGGCCGAGGAGGTCCAGACGGCTCTGCGCGAGATCCTGGTCGAGATGCTCCAGGTTGGCGACCCCTTCCTGAATCTCGACACCAAGCCCGCCGTCATCCTGGTGATCGGCGTCAACGGCGTGGGCAAGACCACCACGATCGGCAAGCTGGCCAACCAGCTCCAGGCCGAGGGCAAGAAGGTCCTGCTCTGCGCTGCGGATACCTTCCGCGCCGCAGCTGCCGACCAGCTCGAGATCTGGGCCAACCGCTCCGGAGCGGACACTGTCCGCCAGCATGAGGGCGCCGATCCCGCTTCCGTGGTCTATGACGCCATCGCCGCGGCCCGTGCCCGCGGCAGCGACGTCATCATCGTGGATACCGCCGGCCGTCTGCACAACAAGGCCAATCTGATGAACGAACTCGGAAAGATCGGCCGGATCATCGACCGCGAGCTGCCCGACTGCGCGAAGGACGTGCTTCTGGTCCTGGATGCCACAACGGGTCAGAATGGTTTGATCCAGGCCCGGGAGTTCAAGAAGATTGCCGGCGTCACCGGCATCGTCCTCACGAAGCTCGATGGCACGGCCAAGGGCGGCATCGTGATTGCCGTCGCTGACGCCCTGCACGTTCCGGTCAAGTATATCGGCGTGGGTGAGGGGATCGACGATCTCATGCCCTTCGAGCCCGATACCTTCGTCAGCGAGCTGATCTGAGGTGTGCCATGCGAATTGACGGAAGAGCCAACGACGAGCTGCGTCCGGTCCGCCTGCAGCCCGGCTTCTCAAAATTTGCCGAGGGCAGCTGCCTGATCTCCATCGGCGATACGGTGGTCCTTTGCAACGCCAGCGTCGAGGAGAAGGTACCGCCCCATGTCCGCTCCGGCGGCTGGATCACTGCGGAATACTCCATGCTCCCCAGGGCCAACCGCAGCCGCAGCCCGCGGGATATCTCCAAACTCAAGCTTGCCTCCCGCAGCGCCGAGATTCAGCGCCTGATCGGGCGCAGCCTCCGCAGCGCCGTGGATCTGCAGGCCCTCGGCGAGCGGACCGTCACAATCGACTGTGACGTCCTTCAGGGAGACGGCGGGACCCGCACGGCCAGTGTGACCGGCGGCTTTGTTGCCCTGGCCATCGCCCTGCAGCGCCTTGTGCAGACCGGCGTCCTGGAGACCATGCCCATCCGCGACTACGTCTCCGGCATCTCCGCCGGGATCGTGGGCGGCGTGCCGATGCTGGATCTGCAGTATGCCGAGGACAGCCGCGCCGAGGTGGACATGAACTGCGTCATGACCGCTGATGGCCGGATCATCGAGCTGCAGGCCACCGGGGAGGGGAGACCCTACACCGCAGACGAGCAGCTCCGCCTGCTCGAGCTCTGCCGCCTTGGCAACGAACGACTCTGCGCCATGGAGCGTGCTTTGATCCCGCTCCATCCACAATAAAACCACAGAAAACGGGTGAATCCATGAAAGTTGTCCTTGCAAGCCAGAACCCTCATAAGCTCCGGGAGATTCAGACCATCCTCTCCGAATACGGAATGGAGGTCGTTCTGCAGTCCAACCTCGGCCTGCACATCGATGTGGACGAGACCGGGGAAACCTTTGAGGAAAACTCCTATCTCAAGGCCAAAGCCGTCCTGGACGCCACCGGCCTGCCCACAGTCGCCGATGATTCGGGCCTTGCCGTGGACGTTCTCGGCGGGGAGCCGGGCGTCTACTCCGCCCGTTACGGCGGACCGGCTTATGTGACCGACCGCGACCGGACGAATCTGCTGTTGGAAAAGCTGCGCGGCGTCCGCCCTGACGAGCGCACGGCCCGCTTCATCTGCGTCATCACGATGCTGATGCCGGACGGGGAAAAGCTCGTCGGCCATGGCAGCGTGGAGGGCGTTATCACCACCGAGCCCCATGGCGATGGCGGCTTTGGCTATGACCCGGTCTTCTACATTCCCAAGGAGGGAATGACCTACGCCGAGATGGGTTCCGAGCGTAAAAACCAGATGTCTCACCGCGCCAACGCCCTCCGTCAGCTGGAGCGGCTGTTGGAAGCGCGTACCGCGAAAGGAGCGCAGAAATGATCACGAGCAAAAACCGCGCCGAGCTGCGCAGCCGTGCCAATGAGCTGGATACAACCCTCATGATCGGCAAGGACGGCATCACAGATAACCTGGTCGACGAGCTCGACCGCCAGCTGGAAGCCCGCGAGCTGGTCAAGTGCAAGGTCCTGGAGACGGCCCTCATGACGGCCCGAGAGGCCAGTGACGAGCTCTGCGCCCGTCTGAACGCAGAGGGCGTCCAATGCGTGGGCAGCAAGTTCGTGGTCTACCGTCGCTCCGAGACCCTGGCCCGAAAGACCGGAACGGCCCATCCGAAGGTCAAGGTCAACCCGGTCCGCAGCGGCATCCGCCGCCGCCGTGCAATCGCCCGCGCTGAGCGTGAGCGCCGCAACACCTATTTCCGTGAGGCCGCTATTGCCGCGGCGCAGGAACGGCGCAAAAACGCCGGGAACGAAGACTGATGGCGCGGATCGGAATCTACGGCGGCAGCTTCAATCCGCCCCACCTCGGCCATAGCCTGGCTGCGCGGGAGATAGTTTCCCATCTCGAGCTGGACCGTCTTTTGATCATTCCTGCCGCCACGCCGCCGCATAAAGCCCTTCCGGCCGGCTCGCCTGATCCGGACGAGCGTCTGGAGCTCTGCCGCCTGGCCTTTGCGGACATTCCAAAGACCGAGGTCTGTGATCTGGAGATCCGCAGACAAGGGCTGAGCTATACCGTGGATACGCTCCGGACCCTGCGCCAAGCCCATCCGGACGACGAGCTCTTCCTGATGATGGGGACCGATATGCTCCTGAGCTTCGCGTCCTGGCGCGCGCCCGAGGAGATTGTCCGGCTGGCCACGCTTGCCGTCGTCCACCGCGAGGAGAGCGAGACGGTCTGGAACGAGGTCCGGCAGAAGGCCGAGACTCTGAGCCGTGACCTGCACGCCCGGATCGTCCTGGTGGAGAACCGCTGTGTACAGATTTCCTCCACCACTGTCCGCCGCCTGCTTGCGATGGGCGCGCCGAACGACCTGGAGCCCGCGGTCCAAAAGCGGATTCTGGAGCGCGGCTGGTATCTGACTGGCGCAGACCTCAAGCGTCTGCCCTTTGATCGCCTGGCAGAGATCTCCCTCTCTCTGCACGACGAAAAGCGCCGCCCCCACGTGGTCGGCACCAGCCGGACCGCCGAAGTCCTGGCCCGCCGCTGGGGCGCAGACCCTGATCTCGCCGCCCGTGCCGGCATCCTGCACGATATTACCAAGGCCCTCGGGCCAACAGAACAGTTGCATCTTTGCCGAAAGTATGGTATGGTACTCACGGAGCTGCAGCGGGACAACCCCAAGCTGCTCCATGCCAAGACCGGCGCTGCTGTCGCCCGCGCCGTGTTCGGCGAGCCCGACGAGATCTATGAGGCGATCTATTGGCATACTACCGGCAAGGCCGATATGAGCCTGCTGGATAAAATCATCTATATCGCGGATTACATGGAACCCAACCGCAGCTTCCCCGGCGTGGAGCTGCTGCGCCGCCTGGTCGAAACGGACCTGAATGCCGCCGTCTTCGAGGGCTTGGATCAGTCCATTTCCCTGCTTCGCAAGCAGGGCCGGATCGTGGATCCGGATTCCCTGGCTGCCTGGCAGTGCTATCATCCTGACAATGATCGAGAGGAGCAAACAGAATGAAACTCTTTGGAAAATCCCATAATGAACCCGAACAGGAAAAGCCCGAGTCGCTGGAAACGGCCGAATCTGTGGTGCAGACGGGCGAAGAGGCGAAGCTTGTGCTCTCTTTTGAGGGGAACGTGCCGCCCCGCCGCGCGGAAAAAGCGCCGGAGCTGTCCATCAATGATCGTTCCACCCAGGAACTGCCCGACCTCTCACAGGTGGCCCAGGCCGTCGAGAACGCGCCCGAGGCAGTGGAGGAGGCCAAGGAAACCGTGGAGGAAGTCGTGGAGGCTGCCGCAGACCGTCAGCCTGACGCCGTGGATCTGGAGGCGGTAAAGCTGGCCGTGGACGAGGCAGTCAAGTCGATGACCATGGATCCCCCGAAGCCGGTGCCGCCCGCCGAGCCTGCCAAGCCCGAGCAGCCCGCTCCCGCCGCGCCGAAGGAGTCGACCCGCACCCCCTCCGTCACCTATGCCTCCATGGCCGAGGCAATGGAAAAATCCGGCATGAAATCCCCGGACGCTCCCTCCCGCAAGGAGCGCTCCGCGATTGACGACGAAACTCTGCTTGCCGAGATCTATGCCCTGATGGGCGATGCTCCGAAGCTGCGCCCGGCGACCGCCCCTGCGGCCCGTACGCCTGCTGCGCCAGCTTCGCCCGCTGCACCCGGCGTACCCGTCGTCCCGGCAGCCGCGAAGGACCGTCCTGCCCCGCCTCCTGCCCGTCCGCGGCCCGTGCTGCCCGAGGATGCGAACGACCAGGAATTCCGGCCGAATCCCGCTCGCTTTGAGCGCGAGACGGTCCGTCAGCCCCGCCCGGTGGAGCCCATCGAGGATGGACGCGGCGCCCCCGGTTGGCTCAAGGGCATCTTCCTGCTGCTGATCTCCACCCTGCTCAGCGGAATGACGATCTATGCCGTCGCCACGGATATCATCGGCAATATTTTTTGACACATTGAATAAGTGAGGATACCGCTATGACTATGAAAGAAATCGCCCTGGCTGCGGCTCAGGTCCTGGAGGACAAGAAGGGCCTCCGCGTCCGGCTGCTGGAGGTGACCGAGGTCACCACGCTGGCGGAATACTTCCTGATCTGCACCGGCACGTCCAACACCCACGTCAATACCCTCTGCGACGCCGTGGAGGAGATCATGGAGGCCAACGGGGAGCCCCTGCTCCACCGGGAGGGCCACCGCGGCGGCACCTGGGTCCTGATGGACTTCGGCGCCCTGGTCTGCCACGTCTTCACCGACGAGGCCCGCTCCTTCTATGATCTGGAGCGTCTGTGGAACGACGCCAAACCCATTCCTCTGGAGGCTGAAGCATGAAATACGATTTTACCCAGATCGAGCAAAAATGGCAGAAATACTGGCTGGATAACAAAACCTACAAGTCCGAGATCCGGGCCGATCAGCCCAAGTTCTATGCCCTGATCGAGTTCCCGTTCCCGTCCGGCGTCGGCCTGCACGTCGGTCACGCCCGGCCCTATACGGCTCTGGACGTGATCGCCCGCAAAAAGCGCATGGAAGGCTATAACGTCCTCTTCCCGATCGGCTATGACGCCTTCGGCCTGCCCACCGAAAACTATGCCATCCAGAACCATGTCCACCCCCGCTCCGTCACTGAGCGGAACGTCAGCGTATTCCGCTCCCAGCTCCAGGCCCTAGGCTACAGCTTCGACTGGGACCGTGAGGTCAACACCACTGATCCCGACTACTACAAGTGGACCCAGTGGATCTTCCTGCAGATGTTCAAGAAAGGCCTGGCCTACAAGACCCAGATGCCCGTCAACTGGTGCACCTCCTGCAAGTGCGTCCTGGCCAACGAGGAGGTCGTGGAGGGCGTGTGCGAGCGCTGCGGCTCTCCCGTCGTGCGCAAGGAGCGCAGCCAGTGGATGCTCCGCATCACGGCCTATGCCGACCGCCTGATCGACGACCTGGCCGAGGTCAACTACCCCGAGCGCGTCAAGACCCAGCAGATCAACTGGGTTGGACGTTCCTACGGCGCTCAGGTGAAGTTCGCCACCACCTTCGGCGACGACATTACGGTCTATACCACCCGCCCGGACACCCTCTTCGGTGCGACCTACATGGTCCTCTCCCCGGAGCACGCCCTGGTCGCCAAGTGGATGGACAAGCTGACCAACCCCGACGAGGTCCGCGCCTATCAGGCCGAGGCTGCCTCCAAGTCTGATATGGAGCGCACCGAGCTCAACAAGGATAAAACCGGCGTCTGCCTCGGCGGCGTCAAGGGTATCAACCCCGTCAACGGCGAAGAGATCCCCATTTTCATCTCCGACTACGTTCTGGCCACCTACGGCACCGGCGCCATCATGGCTGTCCCTGCCCACGATACCCGTGACTGGGAGTTCGCCAAGAAGTTCGGTCTGCCCATTGTGGAGGTCATCGCCGGCGGCAACGTCGAGGAAGCGGCCTTCACCGACGTCCAGACCGGCATCCTGGTCAATTCCGGCTTCCTCAACGGTCTGTCCGTGGCGGAGGCAAAGCAGAAGATCATCGCCTGGCTGGCCGAGAAGAACCTCGGTGAGGCCAAGAAAAACTTCAAGCTCCGCGACTGGGTCTTCTCTCGCCAGCGCTATTGGGGCGAACCCATCCCCATCGTCCACTGCTCAAAGTGCGGCATGGTTCCGATGGACGAAAAGGACCTGCCCCTGCTCCTGCCCGACGTGAAGACCTACGAGCTGACCGACGACGGCGAGAGCCCATTGGCTGCGATCACCGACTGGGTCAATACGACCTGTCCCTGCTGCGGCGGCCCCGCACGGCGAGAGACTGACACCATGCCCCAGTGGGCTGGTTCGAGCTGGTACTATCTGCGCTATACCGACCCGAAGAACGACCGGGCCTTGGCCTCCAAGGAGGCTCTGGACTACTGGACGCCCGTGGACTGGTATAACGGCGGCATGGAGCACACCACGCTCCACCTGCTCTACAGCCGGTTCTGGCACAAGTTCCTCTATGACATCGGCGCGGTGCCCACCAAGGAGCCCTACGCCAAGCGCACCTCCCACGGCATGATCCTCGGCGAGGGCGGCATCAAAATGTCCAAGTCCCGCGGAAACGTCATCAACCCGAATGACGTCATCGACGAGTTCGGTGCGGACACGATGCGCACCTACATCATGTTCATCGGCGACTTTGAGAAGCCCGCTTCCTGGGCCGCCAACTCCGTCAAGGGCTGCAAGCGCTTCCTGGATAAGATCTGGGCCCTGGCCGAGACTGTGGACGACGACGAGACCGAGTACTCCGCCGCCAACGAGAATCTGGTCCACAAGACCATCCGTAAGGTCAGCTCTGATATTGACCAGCTCAAGGCCAATACCGCCCTGGCCCAGCTCATGACCCTGGTCAACCAGCTTGGCGACAAAGGCTGCAACCGGGCCGAGCTCAAGACACTCCTTCTGCTGGTCAGCCCCTTCGCCCCCCACATCGCCGAGGAGCTCTGGCAGCAGAAGGGCTTCGATGGCCTCTGCTCCCTGGCCGCCTGGCCGGATTATGATGAGGCCAAGTGCAAGGACGCCGAGCTGACCATTGCCATCCAGATCAACGGCAAGACCAAGGGCACCATCCAGGCCCCCGCTGACCTCGGCCGCGAAGACCTTGCCGCCTTTGCCCAGGCCGACGAATGGGTCCAAAAAGCCATCGCCCGCGCCGGTACAAACGTGTTGAAGGTCATCGCCGTCCCGAACAAGCTGGTGAATCTGATCGTCAAGTAAGCGCAGCGCGCGGCGCTTTTCGCCAGTCATATCGTATGAAATACCCGATGTAAGCCGTCGGCATTTGCCGACGGCTTACATCGGGATTTTTTGGTGCGCCCGGTGAGCGCACGTTCTATAGGGTGAAAGTCCCGAACGCGC